>REDD01000227.1 GCA_007693725.1 Phycisphaeraceae bacterium | reverse complement strand
CAAAGCGGGCGACCGGACTCGAACCGGCAACATTCAGCTTGGAAGGCTGACACTCTACCATTGAGTTACGCCCGCAACTCACCCACATCCTACCACCTTCCACGCCCACGACGCTACCGTACCATTGCCATGCCCAAGGACACCCCGCGCACCGCCGCCGACACACCCGACCACGCCCCGCGTCGCCGCCCCGGACCCGTCGCGCTCTCGCTCCTCGTCCTCTCCATCATCTGCATGGTCGCGGGCATCGCCCTCCCCCTCATCCTCACCTCCGCTGATCCGCTCCCTACCACAATCCAATCTCCGACCACCACCACTGGCCCCGCATCGCCCTACGCCACCGGCCTGCTCCCGACCGATCCCTCATCCACACCACGCGATTCCCAGCCCATCCCCGAAGAACCCGACTCCTCCGTCCTCTCGCCCGCCATCTTCCAGATGGGCTTCGGCTTCTTCATCGGGTTCGCCATCGCCTTCGCGCTCCGCACCTTCATCAAGATCTCCCTCGTCGCGATGGGACTCTTCGCACTCGCCCTCTTCGGCCTCGAATACATCGGCCTCCTGAGCGTGCAGTGGGGAGCCATCGCCGACCGCTACGACTCCTTCTCCGCGTGGCTCTCCGCACAAACCGAATCCTTCTCCGCCTTCATCACCGGCCAGATCCCCAGCGCTGCCACCGCAATCGCCGGTTTCGCCGTTGGCTTCTCTCGCAAGGCCTGACCAGCTACCCTCCGACATGGCCCCACGCATGCGCTGCACACGCCCCGCATTCACCCTCGTCGAGCTCCTCGTCGTCATCGCCGTCGTCGCGATCCTCATCGGCGTCCTCCTCCCCGCGCTCTCATCCGCACGGCGCAGCGCTCAGTCCGTCGCCTCCGCCGCCAACATCCGCCAGATCGGCGCCGCCACACTCCTCTACCTCAACGAACACCGCGACCATCTCCCGCAGATGCGCATCGACCCCGCCGGAAACCCCGTCCGCGCCCCCGAAGGCAACAACATCGGCACCCTCTTCGCCGGAAAGTTCGGCACGCTTCCCTTCTACGGCCTCACCACCATCGGCCCCGAGCGACGCCCACTCAATCCCTACATCTGGGACGGCCCGCTCCCCTCCGACGACACCCCCGAAGCACGCGATTTCGAACTCGAAATCTTCCGCGATCCCACCGATGCCGGATTCAACGATCCCTTCCTCACCGCGCAGGGATTCGACACCTCCTCCCTCTACGACCTCCTCGGCATCTCCTACGCGCTCAACGACCACGCGCTCGACGACTCGCCCGGCGATGAACCCTACGACACACTCATCCCCAAGCCCGGCGGCAGAATGCCCCGCATCGCCGACCCCACCCTCACATGGCTCGTCGGAACACAACCCATCTACAACTACGACTCCGGCTCCGACCGCGACATGCGCTGGGGCGGACGCTCCGTCACCGCAACGCTCTTCTACGCCGATGGCCACGCCCGCTCCGGCGTACCAGTCGCCAAGGGCATCATCGACACCACCAACGACTACACCTTCCTCCCCAACCCCGACTGGATGCTCCATCGCTTCGGCATCGACCCGGAATCAAGACGATGATCCTCTCCACACGCACCATCCAATCCTTCCTCGACGACCTCGCCGCCAAATCGCCCACGCCCGGCGGCGGAGCCGTCGCATCCATCGTCGGCGCACTCTCCGCGGCACTCGCCCAGATGGTCCTCGCCTACTCGCGGAACAAGAAGTCCCTCGCACAACACGCCGACCTCCACGATTCCTCGCTCCAGCGTCTCGACCACGCCCGCGAACTCCTCCTCCAACTCGCTCACGACGATCAAGACGCCTACGCCAACCTCAACAATCTCCTCCGTCTCCCCGAGGACGATCCCGAGCGCACCCGCCAGATCCTTCCCGCCGCCCAGCAGGCCACACAGGTGCCCCTCGCCGTCATGGCAACCTGCGCTGAACTCCTCCGCCTCTTCCACCAGCTCGCCCCCGCCTCCAACCGCTCCCTCCTGAGCGACCTCGCCATCAGCGCGATTCTCGCCGAGGCCACCGTCCGCGCCGCCGCGTGGAATGTCAGAGCCAACCTCCCCATCCTCGCACAGCACAACGCCGATGCCGGCGTGCGAGAGGAAATGCAACGCATCGTCGCACCCCTCCCCCAACTCCTCGCCGAGATCGAACAGGCCTGCGCCTGAAGCACACCAACCCCACCGGCCGATCTACAACATCGATGCCCGATCCGCAGGACAAAGTCGACATCTCATGGCTCCCCAGAGCCCCAAGCGAGGAGGCGGAGCACCGCCGTCGCAACAGCGGTCACCCGTCGACTCCCACCCCGCGCCCCTGGCTCGGCATCCTCTTCAACTGCTGCCATGTCTACGGCCGCATCTACAAATCCCCCGACGGCAGCCGCTATGCCGGACGATGCCCCCGCTGCGCCGTCGAGGTCTCCGCGAAAGTCGGTCTTGGCGGCACGAGCCGACGCTTCTTCGAGACCAACTGACGCCATCATCACCAAAGATAAAAATCCCGCGTGCGGACACGCGGGATCACGAAAGACTCATCTCCCCCGATGGAGCAGGCGTCAGCCCGCAAACAACTCACTGCATCGGATCACTTCATCGGGACATCGCGCTGCGGAGCGGTACGCGGCGTCGGAGCCGACTCACCCGTCCGTGTGGACGAACGAACCTCGATGCCCTCGCCCGTTCCCGCAACCAGATAGATCTCGACGCGCCGATTCGCCCGAGTGCCGCCGGACGGATTGTTCGGAACCGCCGGGCGATACTCGCCCCAGCCCGCCGTCTCGATGCGCCGACCCGGAACGCCCGCGCCCTCGATCTCACGCGCCACCGAAATCGCACGCGCCATCGAGAGGTGACGATTCGTCGGGAAGCGATCCCGCGTCCGCGCCGGCTGCACATCGTCCGTGTGACCGATCACACGCACATCGTAACTCGCCGCGCTGCTCGAACGAAGAATCCGCGCAAACTCCGCGAGACCCGCCTTCGCCTCCGCACGCACCACATCCGAACCCGAGTCGAATGTCAGATCCGATCCGAACTGCACCATCCCCTTGTCCGGGTTGTAGGTGATCAGATTCGGATACTGCGAGACCAGCGAACGCAGCGCCGCATCCGTCGAAGGATCCAGCGAGCTGAGACGAACGCGATCCAGCCGCCCCGTCAATTCCTCGTACTGACCGCCGAGAGACCGCAGCCGCGAAACAAGATCATCGATCCGCTGCTGAAGCGAAGAACGCTCAGACTCCAGTTGCTCGATCCGCGTGTCCTTGTCGCGCAGCATCGCATCGCGCGCCGCATTCTCCTGAGACAACTCGATGTTCCGCACCTGCAACTGACGATGGGCGCTCTCCAACTCATCCACACGCTGGTTCGCGCAGCCGCCCAGAAGCGTGCCTGCCGCGGCGATGAGAGCAATCGGTACGAATCTCGCGTGACTCCGCATGGCGTCAAATCCTTCACTTGGGCTTGCCCGAGCCAGAACCGCATGGCCCGGTCGAAAATCTCATGATGCTGCTTCCTGGAGAGACCCGCACTCCGCAGAATCCCTCCCCACCGCAATACACTACCGTTATCGGGCAGCCGTGACCCCTCCATGCACATTCCAACCCGCCACAAAGCCGGAAAATCCACTCCGGCTCCACCTCGCACAGGGGGTCTGCGATGCCCACGCCATCCATTCCGCCCCATCCGCGCCCGGGAATTCCGCCGCGATCCTCGTCGAGGAGACCCCGGACACCCTCCGAATCCTCGCCGCGGGCGACCTCGACGCCGTACGCGCCCACCCCCGGGCCCCGGCCGCCGCCATCGTCGAGTGGCCCGACGCCATCCTCATGCCCGCCACCGTCAACGCCCACACCCACCTCGACCTGACCCACATCGGCCCCCAGCCCTACAACCGGAACACCGGCTTTCTCGGATGGGTCGACCTCATCCGCGATGCTCGCACCTTCGACCCCGCGATGCTCCGCGCCTCCGTCCGCGATGGCGTCGCCCGCCTCCGCAACGCCGGTGTCGCCCTCGTCGCCGACATCGCCGGCGCACGCCAGACCATCCCCACGCAGGTCCTCCGCGAAGAATCCTTCCCCAGCGTCTCATGCCTCGAAGTCTTCGGCACCGGCGACCGCCAGCGCGACACCATGCGCTTCCTCGACGAGGCCATCGCCCACGAGGCGACCCAGCCGCAGCACCCCGTCCGCTTCGGCCTCTCCCCGCACGCCACCTACTCCTGCGGCCACGCGGTCTATCTCCACGCCGCCCGCTGCGCTGCCGAACGCGACATCCCCATCACCACGCACCTCGCCGAGACGCCCGAGGAATACCAGTTCATCGCCCACGCCACCGGCCCGCTCCGCACACTCCTCGAACGCCTCGGCGTCTGGGACGATGCCACCGCAGCCACCATCGGCCACGGCCTCCACCCCGTCGAACACCTCGCCCCCATCCTCGAACGCGCCCGCTTCCTCGTCGCGCATGTCAACGATGCGCCCGACCACGCCATCGAGACGCTCGCACGCACCAATACCGGCGTCGCCTACTGCCCGCGCGCCTCCGCGTACTTCCACCACCACGAGCAGTTCGGCCCGCACCGCTACCGCGACATGATCCAGGCGGGCATCCTCGTCGCACTCGGCACCGACTCCATCGTCAACCTCCCCCCCGACGAATCCGCCTCGCGCCTCTCGACGCTCGACGAAGCACGCTTCCTCCACCGACGCGACCGCACCGACCCCGCACTCCTCCTCCGGATGATCACCACCAACGGCGCGCTCGCGCTCGGCGTCGATCCCGAACTCTTCACACTCGCCCCCGGCCCGACCGCGGGCATCATCGCCGTCAACATCGACGCACCCGCACGCCGTGCCCCCGACGCCCGCACCCGTGTCCTCGAAAGCAGCGCAGGCATCCGCTGGGCCGAATGCCCGCACCTCCCGGAACAAGACCGTGCCGAACGAGACTGATCACACATGCCCGCCGCCGAGCGCACATCCCGTTCATCCGCATCGGTGCTGATCCCGCCGCGCTCGCGCACCACGCGCGCACTCCACCGTCTCGGCTCGCCGCGCCTCGGCATGATCCTCGTCGGCCTCCTCGCCGCCTACGCCGCTCTCGGCGCGATCCCCATCGGGTCGCTCATCGGTGACCTCTCACCGCTGAAGCCGTCGCAGCCCCTCCGCGCCCATCCCGCCATCGACCTCGGCGAGCAGCAGTGGTTCGCAACGCCCATCTTCCTGCTGCTTGTCCTCGCCATCGCGATCTCCCTCGCCGCCGCGACCTGCACGCGCCTCCCGCTCCGCGCCCGCGCCATCCCCGGCTGGCTCTTCCACACCGGCGCGCTCACCCTCGCCATCGGCGCACTCATCTACGCGCCCCTCAAGCAGGAAGGCGTCATCCTCCTCCCCGCGCCCATCGTCGAAGCAACCGGCCCGCCCATCGCCCACTTCCTCGCCGACCACAGACCCACGCTCGTCATCCAAACGCCCGACGACGCACGCACCATCCCCCTCACCAACCTCCCGCTCCACACCGACCACGCCACACCCTGGGACGACCGCACACTCGACATCCCGCTCCCGAACCTCGCCGATGCCATCCGCGCGCGCATCACCGGCTACGCAGCACGAGCCACGCCCGTCGATGCGCTCGTCCCGCACCAGCCGGGTGAGCCCATCCGCGCCTGGTCGCTCACCATCGAGTCGCCCGGCACCGAACCCGCCGAATTCATCCTCGCCCCATCCCGTCCGCCCATCACCCACGCGGACATCCACCTCGAAGCGCTCGATCCCGACGACACCGCCGCCCTCGACCTGCTCGCGACCGAGTTGCCCCGCAACACCACAGGCGCGCTCAGCGTGTCCATGCACGCCGAATCCAGCATCGCAACGCCATCCGCGCCCGCCCGCCTCGCCGATCGCACCATCTCCATCACCGAAATCCTCACCAGCGCCCAGGCCCGCGCCATCTGGGGGTCCGAACTCGGCCCCGTCGCCATCGCCCGCATCGAGTCACCATCGCACGCGCCCGTCAACGCGCTCGTGACACACCAGGGCATTTTCCACAGCGATGCGCGTCTCCCCAGTGACCTCCGCATCCACCTCCTCCACGCGGGCAACTGGCGTGCCACATTCTCCGGAGTGACCGCGATTGTGCGCGCGCCCGATGCCACTGTCCGCACGATGTCACCCGTGCAGCCCGGAGGAACAATCCGCCTCGCGGATCACGCAACAATCCGCCTCCGCGAATCGTTCTCTCATGTCGAGCACAACGCCGCCATCGAGAGACTCGACGATGCCGCGCCGCTCGTCGGCGCTGCCGAGGACCGCACCTCCAGCGCCATCCGCATCGCGCTGGAATCGCAGGATTGGAGTTGGCATGGCTGGATCCCGTACGCACGCCTCGCCGAGCACGAAACCCCCGTCACCCTCCCCGACGGGCGCACGATCACACTCGCCTACCGCCCCGAACAGGTGGATTTCCCCGGGGGGAAACTTTCGGGGGTGGAGCTTCCGGGGGTGTCCTTCGCGCTCGCCGACTTCCGTGCCGAGTACCACGAGGGCGGGCGCGTCCTGCGCGACCTCACCGCACGCATCATCGTGTACGAGGAGGGACACGCCGCGCGCACAGAGACGGTCACTCTCGCCCAATCGCTCGGAATCCGGCGCACCGATGCGTGGTGGCGCACACTCACCGCCGACCGCTGGCGCATCAGCATCGGCGCATGGGATGAGGAAGGGTGGGAGCGCTCGCGCCTCCTCGCGGCGTCCGGACTCCTCAGCGAACCCGGCGCACGATTCGTCGTGCTCCGCATCGGGGATGCGCCGGGGATCGGGGTCATCGCGCTGGGCGCGGGGCTGATCGGGCTGGGGGCGCTGGTCGGCGGGGTCGGGGTTGTGGTGAGAGGGGGGCGGCGATGAGGGGTACCGGAATCGGGTGGTTGGTTGTGATGATGGGGGTGTTGCTGACGGGCCTGAGCGCGCGCGGGGCGGA
Source organism: Phycisphaeraceae bacterium (assembly GCA_007693725.1). GTDB lineage: Bacteria > Planctomycetota > Phycisphaerae > Phycisphaerales > UBA1924 > REDD01. Next base: position 963 of record REDD01000227.1, on the reverse strand, counting down.
AGTCTCGCCAGAAAATTTCATCGAGCGGGTGGAGACCTCAGCGCTGCGTATCGCGCCGGTTCTGAGCGGTGGGCGCGTGGGAGGATTCGAGCGTTCCTCGACAGAGTTCTGGGCGAGGATCGGGGGGTCAAAGTCCCCCGTGTTCGGGGGTGATGGCGCGTCTTTGTCAGCGTCGGCGGCCCTGCTCGCGCTGTGGATGGCGCCCGAAGACCTCGAAGATGTCCCCCTTGTTCTGGTGGATGCGCCGCTCGGTGAGGGGCGGGCAGTGACGATCCGTGCCGCCGATGCGCTCGTGCAGCGCGCCGGCGGCTCCCTCGATCGGGGCATCATGCGCAGCGCTGCCCGCGCGGAGGAACGCCTGCGCCTGCTCGGAGTCACGCAAAGGGATGTTTTTCTCGCGGCGTGGGATGGGGCGTCGTGGGTGTCGGTGGATGATCCCGGCGCGCCGGAGGAGGTTCGGATCGCATGGGAGGAGGTGCGCAGCGCTTGGATCGCTCGCGATGCACAGCGGACCAACGCGGCGTTGGCAGCGCTGGCGGATGCGCTGGAAGAAACCGGCTCGGGCGTGTCGGCGCGGTGGAAGCGGGAACTCGAGTGGGCGATGGAGCGGTGGGGGGTGTTCCGGTGGTGCGCGGCGGGGTTCGTGCTGAGCGCGCTGTGCTGGCTGGTGATCGGCCTGCGAGCCGGGAAAACGCCCGTGCGCCTCGGGCTTGGCGTGCAGGGCGCGTGCGTCGGTGTGTTGCTCGCGGCGTTCGCCGCGCGGGGGATCGTGGCGGAACGGCTGCCGGTGCAGAATCAGTTCGAGTCGATGCTGGGGCTCGCGCTGCTCGTCGGAGCCATCGGTCTGGCGTGGGCGTGGCGGCGCGGTTCGGGGTCACTTCCGGGGGAAAATCCGGGGGCGGGGCCACTTCCGGGGGCGGGGGCGATGGTGGGGGGGGTGAGCGCGGCGGGGAGCGCGGTGGT
>REDD01000225.1 GCA_007693725.1 Phycisphaeraceae bacterium | reverse complement strand
GGATGAGTAGGCGACGAGCTTCTTGACATCGCGCTGGACCCAGCAGATGAGCCCGGCGTAGACGATGCCGATGATCGCGAGAACGGCGATGACGGGCGCGTACTCGATGACGGCGTCGGGCACGAAGCCGAGCACAAAGCGGTAGATGGCGTAGGTGCCGAGCTTGAGGAGGACGCCCGCGAGGATGACGGACCCGGCGGTGGGCGCTTCGGTGTGCGCGAGGGGGAGCCAGGTGTGGACGGGGAAGAGCGGCACCTTCACGGCGAAGCCGAGGAGCATCGCGAAGAGCACCCAGCCCTGCTGGGTGAGACTCATCTGCTGCGCTGCGAGGGCGAGCGTGGCGATGTCGAAGGTCCATGTGCCCGCACCGTCGAAGAGGGTCGTGGCGAGGGTGGTGTTCCACCACGCGGCGTAGACCAGACCGGCGAGGGCGATGATGGAGCCGGTGAAGGTGTAGAGGAAGAACTTGGTGGCGGCCTTCTTGCGGTTGGTGGAGCCGTAGAGAGAGATGAGGATGTACATGGGGAGGAGCGTGAACTCGAAGCAGATGTAGAAGAAGATGAGGTCGCGTGCGGCGAAGACGCCGACCATCGCGGCCTGAAGAATCAGGAGCCACGCGTAGTAGGTGCGGAGCTTCTCATTGATCGCGGTGAAGGAGCCCAGCACGCACAAGGGGCCGAGGAACGCCGTCAGGATGATGAGCAGCATGGCGACGCTGTCCACGCCGACGCTGAGCGAGATGCCCAGTTCGGGGACGAGCGCGACGGTGTCGGTCATGTGGTACGCGCCGGGACGCGACCAGTCGAAGTTGGCGGGGAGCGCGGCGACGAGCGTCGCACCGAGAGCGATGAACGAACCGATGGTGGCGACCAGACGGGCCTGCTCGCGCGGTGCGACCGCGATGAGGAATGCGGTGAGGAGCGGGATGAGGATGAGGATGAAGAGCATCGTCTGGTGCTTACTGCGTATCGGTCAGGTGGTGAGGAGGAATGCGATCAGGAGGATGACGCCCACGCCGCAGGCCATCGCGACCGCGTAGGACTGGAGAATGCCGTTCTGCGATGGGCGGAGTGATTGTGCGATGGCGCGCGGGGCGAGACCCGCGCCGTTGACGAGCCCATCGACGATGAGCTTGTCGATGAGGTGGAAGATGTTGCCGATCATCCACAGCGGCTTGCGGATGATGAAATCGTAGAACTCGTCGACATACCACTTGTTCTCCGCCCATCTGGGGATCGGGCCGAGCCGGGCGGCGACGGCGTCGCAGCGGACCTTGTCCGTGCGCGTGCGGTTGCCGAGGAAGAGGCCCCATGCGCCCTTCGGGCCGTGGAGGTACGCGGCGATGAGGATGCCGATCAGCCCGACGACCGCGGAGACATAGTACATGGCCTTGTGCGGATCGAAGCCGAGGAAGGTTCCGACCGCGTGCTCGCTGCCGTCGGGCGCGATGACGGTCTTGCTCGAATCGCCGGGGGCTGGGTAGTCGGCGGTCGAGTGGTGGACGATCGATCCGACCCAACCGTGGTCGGCCTTGTTGATGAAGTAGAGCGAACTGGCTGCGAGCGTGCAGACCATGAGGATGATGAGAACGATGTTCATCGCCCTGCCGGGGGGATGAGGATCGAACTCTTCGGTCTCGGGATCGAACTCCTTCTGACGGAGCGTGCGCAGATCCTCGATGGAGTCTGGGCTCTCGTCGTCGTGCCCGTGGCCGTGCTCGTGTTCGCCGTGATGGCCGTGGTGGAGCGGTTCGCCCTTGGGGTGACGACCGAGCGCGAGGAGTTCAGGATCGTCGCCGGGGTAGAACTTCTTGGGGCCGACGAAGACGCGGAAGAAGACGCGGAAGGTGTAGTACGCGGTCATGCCCGCGGTGATGAGCAGCAGCCACGCGATCCACTGTGCGCCGGGGATCAGCGCTCCGGGCGTGGTGAACGCCTGCGCGAGGATCATGTCCTTCGAGAAGTAACCGGCGGTCATGGGCACGCCGCTGAGGTTGATGCACCCTATGAGCATCACGATGCCGACGATGCGGAATCCGGACATCCACATCACGCCCGAGAGCTTGCGGAGATCGAGCTGTCCGCCGAAGCCGTGCATGACGCAGCCGACACCGAGGAAGAGCGACGCCTTGAAGAAGGCGTGGGTGAAGACATGGAAGCACGCGGCGGTGGTGCCGAGCAGGCCGAGGGCCGCGAACATGAAGCCGAGCTGGGAGACGGTCGAGTAACCCATCACGCGCTTGATGTCGAACATCGCCATTTCGATGGTGGCGGCCCAGAATGCGGTGATGACGCCGGCCCATGCGACGATGGTGAGCGCGACCATGTTCGGATCGGCCGCGAAGAGGGGATACATGCGGGCGATGAGGTAGACGCCCGCGGTGACCATCGTCGCGGCGTGGATGAGCGCGGAGACGGGCGTCGGGCCTTCCATGGCGTCGGGCAGCCAGACATAGAAGAAGAGCTGCGCCGACTTGCCGAAGGCCCCGAGCATGAGCAGGCAGGGGATCGCCCACTCGGTCCACTGGCCGGTGACGCTCGCACCGGCGATGTCCACGCCCTGCGGGATCAGGGCGAAGAGTTCCTCGTAGCGGATCGTGCCGTAGGTCGTGAAGACGAGGAAGAGTCCGAGGGCGAGCCCGAGGTCGCCGATGCGGTTGATGATGAACGCCTTCTTCGCGGCGGCGACCGCGGCGGGACGCCGGTAGTAGTGACCGATCAGCAGGTACGAGCAGAGACCGACGCCCTCCCAGCCGAGGTACAGCAGCACGAGGTTGTCGCCCATGACGAGGCACGCCATCGACATGACGAACAGCCCGAACGCGGCGAAGAACCTCGCGTAGCCGCGATCGCCCGCCATGTACTCGTTGGCGTAGAGGCCGATGAGCGTCGCGAGGCCGGTGACGAAGAGCATCCACAGCCACGACAGGCCGTCCATGTAGAAGCCGATGTCGGCGTGGAAGGACTGGCCGGGCTCACTGCCCCATGAAGTCGAGATCCAGGTCCAGAGCGTCGAGACCTGCGGCAGTTGGTCACCCGTGTACCAGCCGATGAAGCCGATCAGCGTCAGCACGAACGATGCGCCCAGCGTGGTGACGACGGTCCACGCCGGCGCCTTGCTCTTCACGCGGAAGAACATCATCACCAGCGCGGCGATGCTGCCCAGGAGCGCGAGGCCGGGGATCAACCCGAACCACGCGGGGCCGTCCGTCGGCGCGGGGATACCGCCATCCGTCGGTGCGGCAGCGAGGATGCTGCTGAGTTGGGCGAGATGTCCGGACAACTCGATCACTCGTACTCCAGGTCAGCCGCGCAGAGCGGCCCAGTTCTCCGCGTCCAGCGTCTCGCGACGCTTGAACAACAAGACGACCAATGCCAGCGCGAGCGCCGCCTCCGCCGCGGCGATCGTCAGGACGAAAATCACGAAGACTTCCCCGGTGTGATTCAGGTGGTAACGGCTGAAGGCGATGAGCGCGATCCCCGCCGCCTGGAACATCATCTCCGTGCAGAGGAACATGATGATCATGTTCCGGCGTGTCACGAAACCGATGACGCCCAGCGAGAACAGAATCGCCGACAGGAACAGGAAGTGGTACATCGTCAGCGGACCGCCGAGGCCGGTAACCAAGGCATCGGCCTGCGCGACAACGATGGGCAGCGCCTCGCGGGTCATGCACCCTCCTCATCGGAGGGCAGCAGGCCGTGACTGTGCGCGGCTGCCGCGGCCGCCTTCTCGTCCTCGCTCAGCTCGATCTGCTTCCGAGCCAGCACCACCGCACCCATCATCGCCATCAGAAGGATCACACCGGCAAGCTCGAGCGCCATCGGATGACCGGCGATCAACGCGAAGCCGACACCCTCAACATTTGTTACTTCGAGATCGCGCGGCAGACGCGCCAGCACCGCCCGCCCGTCCGCGACATCCGCCGGGGTGAAGACGAGATCGAACTCGGCAGCCGGGATGATCTCCGCCCCGCCCGGCTCGATCGCCGCGATGCGCTCCAGCGTCTCCGGCGCGGAGAAACCGACAAACCGCTCCGCGAATCCGAGCTCGCCGAGGGCGGTCCGGAATCGATCCCCATCCGAGATGGTCAGCGCGATGGTCCGATCGGAGAGGTCGAGGCGGTCGCTCACCTCGCCGAGGGGCGGCTTTTCGAGGCCGCGGAAGTACCGCTCGCGGTCGAGGGAGCGGACGACCTTGCCGGGAAGCTGGGCGAGCAGGTCCGTGGGGGTGCGGGCATCCTCGTTGGGGGCGAGGGTGCCGACGCCCCGCGCCAGCATGAACGACAGCATCACCAGGACCAGAACCCCCGCCACGGTGCCCAGAACGGGATCGCGGCTGTAGGCGTCGTAATCGGGGACCGCCTCGGGATGATCCTCCGTGGGGGCCTGCGTCGCCAGCATGATGACGAAGAGGTAGGTGATGAGGATCGCCCCGGCGTAGATGATGATCAGGGCGAACGCCATAAACTCCGCACGCATAATGAGATACAGCGCGGAACTGCTCAGGATCGTCAGGATGAAGTACAGCGCCGAGTAGACCGGACGCGGGTGCGTGATCACCCTCAGGGCCGACACCACCGCGATCAGGGCGAAGATGTAGAAATAAAGGTTCGGGAGCTGCTCCGCCTGCGCGGCACGGATGCCCAGCACCACGAAAACCACCCCGAACGCCAGCCCCGCGATCACCGCCCCCAGCAACTGCGGACTCACACCCCGGCGCGGCAGCGCCAACGCGATCCCAAGCCCGCCAAAGGCCAAACAGACAAACAGCAGGATGGGGGAGAGAATCGCACTCACGAGGGCCTTGCTCCTCGCCGTCGCGGCGTGGATGCGTCTGTACCAAAACGGGGAGCGGAGCATACGCCTCCACCCCCCAACCAGCAACCGGATCCACCTCTCCACAGGACGGCGTACGGGACAACCCCGCACCCCGGATCCCGGCCATGCCACCCCCCGGACCGTGGAGAAATCGCTCCGCGATGTCTCCACGCCACCCGGCCACATACCCCTCGCGCCTAAATCTCATCCCTCCAAACACTTACATCCATACACCCAAAACAGGGGATCGCCCGAACCATTCATTTCCCGCCAATTTCGGCACATTCCGCTTGTGATCCTCTCCAGCACGTGTAATCTCTTACTGCGCTACGCGCATAATGAATATAGCCAGTCCACGAAAGAGAACTCCGACATGAACACTTCCTCACGAATGCAATTCATCATGGGAACAATCTGCGCGGCTGTCTTTGCCTGCGGGGTATACGCCGAAGACTTGCCCTAACTTTGCGGCGAAATGATCGAACTTCCTCCCGCTTCAGATGGTCGGGATCCAACAGTCGCTCGTGGCATTTCGTCCGACGGCAGCGTTGTGGTTGGCTCACTTAGCGGAGGAAGACCATTCCGATGGACTTCAGGTGCAGGAACCGTAAATCTCGGACTCCCATCTACGCCCAGCGCCTTGGCAGCCAGTGCTAATGCAGTTTCCGCGGACGGAAGTGTTATAGCCGGAACCGTGTCGTTCCCTGGCAATTTTCCTTCCGGTCCGTGTACGGGATATAGCTCTATTTTTCTTTGGACACAGGGCACGGGTTATAATGTGATTTCGTATGGCGGCGCTAGCTCTTGCCCATATGTGTTAGCACGATCAATGAGTGCCGACGGTAACACTATAGTAGGCGAGCTCCGACCGTTTAACAATTATCTACGGGCTTTTCGCGCTACCGAGGCGGGCATTCAGACCCTGCCGAGGTTTAGTACGACCTTAAGCAGCGCTTACGGTATCTCGGCCGATGGCAGCGTGATTGTCGGATATAGTATTACCAACAACCAGCCCCAAGGTGCATGCCGTTGGGTCGACGGAGAAAATACTGAACATCTTCCAGACCTTCCCAGTAATTCCGCAGCTTACGCGGTTTCCTCGGACGGCAGTGTGATCGTCGGGGTTACGCATCGAAATCTAACTAGTTCAAATGCCCAAGCCTTCCGCTGGACACAGGAAACGGGAGTACAATATTTAGGTGCTCAGTTTGTTCCTACAGCGGTTTCTGCCGATGGCAGCGTGGTCGTCGGCTACTCTTTTACAAACGCGCTGAACCAAGACCGAGCTTTCCGCTGGACTCAAGAGACGGGCATGCGAGAAATCGGCACGCTCGGAGGGAACACTTCAAGGGCATATGCTGTATCAGCCGACGGCAGTGTTATCGTGGGAGAATCTACCAATGCTGCAGGAGAGCTGCGTGCTTTCCGCTGGGTTCTGCAACTCGATCCGTCTGAAGATTGCAACAACAACTGCATCGCGGACGATCTCGAAATCCTATCTGATCCTTCTCTGGATCTCGACGGCAACGGCTTGATCGACGCGTGCGAGATCGCCGCCGATCCGTCTCTCGACTGCAATAACAACGGCATCCTCGACAGTGTCGAGATCGCCGCCGATCCGTCCCTCGACTGCAATGGCAATGGCATTCTCGACGAGTGCGAGCTCGCGATCAGCGCCGTTCTCGATGTCGTCGTGATCTTCGATACCTCCGGGTCCATGAACGATGATGCCGCGGTGTTGTGCGCATCGGTGAGCGCACTGGAAGCCGATCTGGCCTCACTCGGATTTGTCCCCTATGTCACCATTCTGGGCATCACCGAGGCGCCCGGTGGCCCATTCTCCTGTCTCCAGGGGACCGTTCTTCAGGAATTCGGGGACTCGGTTCCCGGCGGTGGTTTGCTCGATCATAATGAGGACTGGGGCGATGCCGCCGCGATCGTCGCGGATCGCTTCCCGTGGTTGAACGAGAACCGCATCATCGTCGTGATCAGCGATGAGGGTGCGCAGGACGGCGACCCCTGCGATGCCGCGGATGTGGCCTCTGTTAACAACGCGATTGCCTTTGCTGTGCAGAACGGCGTGAAGATCATCGGTGTCGCCGCGGAAGGGTCGAGCGCCTGTGTTCAGGGGCTTATGGAACAGATCGCCGAGGGGACGGGCGGGCGCTGGTTCCTGTCCACCGATCCGGATGCGGATCTCGTCGAAGGCATTACCGATGCCATCACGGCAGTCTCCTTCAGCCGTGATTGCAACCAGAACGGCATTCTCGACGAGTGCGAAATCGCCGCAGATCCCTCACTCGACTGCAACAACGACGGCATCCTCGACAGTTGCCAGATTGCGCAGGATCTCTCGCTCGACTGCGATGCCGACGGCGTCCTCGATGCGTGTCAGGTTCCCGGCATCATCGCTGATACCGGTCTGCTCGGCCCGCTGAACGGCACGACACCGGTGAACCTCACGATCAACAATGCTCCCGAGGCCAGCACCGATGTCCGCATCACCCTCACGCTCAAGGGGGACTTCGGTCAGCAGGTCGAGATCGCCCAACTCCGCATGAACGGCTTCCTGCTCGAGACATACTTCCTCGGCACGGACCCGCTCTTCGAGTGCCCCGAAGAACCCTTCACCTTCGAGGTCGTGCTGACGCCGAGCGAGTTCAACAACATCCGCACGAGCCCCACCGTGGTCTTCAGCGTCGCGGGTTCCCCGGCAGTCTCTGCCGCCGAGTGCCCCGATGGTGTGACCCGCATCCATGTCCAGTACTACTACGAGGGCGCCCCCGACGACTGCAACGGCAACGGCATCCCCGACCTCTGCGACCTCGAAATCTTCGGTGGGTCATCACTCGACGAGAACTTCAACTTCATCCCCGATGAGTGCGAAAACGGCGGAGGACCATCATCCTGCCCCGGCGACATCAACGCCGACGGCGTGGTCGACATCGACGATTTCATCATACTCGCGGGCAACTTCGGATCCGGCCCAGGCATGACACCGCAGCAGGGCGATCTCAACGACGACGGCTTCATCGACATCGACGACTTCATCATCCTCGCGGGAAACTTCGGCAACGACTGCAACTGACCCCGCTCGCTCAATACCGCGCCACGCTCGGATCGACATCCGCCGTCCACGCGTCGATCTGTA
>REDD01000280.1 GCA_007693725.1 Phycisphaeraceae bacterium | reverse complement strand
GGTGAGGAGAACTGGATCGGTGTGACCTTCGCGATCTCGGAGGGGTGGCATCTGTATTGGGAGAACCCGGGCGATTCGGGTGGGCCGATCATTTTTCAGTTCGAGGCGCCTGACGGCGTGAGCATCGGCGAGCCGCACTTCCCGACGCCCAAGCGGAAGCTGTACGCGCAGGACAGCGTGGACTACATCTACGAGCGCGAGGTGACGGTGCTGTTCCCGGTGCGCGTTGATGAAGGCGTCTCGGGCACGGTCAAGATCGGTGCGGAGATCGACTGGCTCGTGTGCAAGGACGAGTGTCTGGCTGGGTTTGCCGAAGTCGAGCTGACGATCCCGGTGACGAGCAACGCGGGCGCTGCGGAGGCGATTGAGCGCCCGCAGTTCGCGCGTGCGCGTGAGCGGTTTCCCGATCGAGTGGAGGATCCGGCCGAAGCGGGGCTTCGGTACGGGTGGGATGAGTACACGCTGCGCATCGAGGTTGCGGATGCCCGGCGGCTGATTTTTTATCCGGCGCATTCCGAGAAGTTCGTGTATCCCGTTCAGATGGCGGCCAACGGCGTTTCTTCGGGCAACGCGATTTCTTTGCCATACAATCGCTATCTCGACCGGGCGGAGCGCGTAGGGGGGATACTGGAAGTGCATCGAGAGAATGGTGTTTCGTATATGGCGTTGGATGTTCCGACGCCGTATTCTGGATCAAGGTAGGTCATAACCCCGGATGCGGATCATGATCCGAGTGGTGTTTTCCGCTTGAGATCCGATCTCGCTCCATGCAATGAAGGAGACTGAGCATGAATCGTCTGAGCAAGAAACTCACGGCAGTTGTTGGAGCATTCGCGCTTGCCGTTGCGGGTGCTGCGGTGATGACGAATTCCGCCATCGCGGATCACCACGACAAGCCCGCCAAGGCGGCTGTCGGCTCCAAGGCGCCGGACTTCACGCTGACATCCGTGGACGGCAAGTCGTACACACTCAGTGAACTCACCAAGGAAGGCAAGGTGGTGGTTCTGGAGTGGTGGAATCCGAAGTGCCCGTTCGTGGTGAAGCATCACGAGCATGCGACGACGATGAAGGATCTCGCGCAGAAGTACAAGGAGAAGGGCGTTGTGTGGCTGGCCATCAACTCCACAAACCCGGACCACGGCAACCACGGCGTTGATGCTGATTACATCAAGAAGTGGGAAGTGAAGTTCCCGGTGCTGCTCGATGAGTCCGGCGATGTCGGGCGGATGTACGAGGCCCGCACGACTCCGCACATGTACATCATCGACAAGAACGGCGTGTTGCGCTATCAGGGCGCCATCGATTCAGACCGCGGCGCTCGCATCCCGAGCGATCCTTCGACGGTGACGAACTATGTCGCCCAGGCGCTGGATCAGATCCTCGCGGGAGAGACCGTGACGCAGCCCGAGACGCGGCCGTACGGTTGCTCCGTGAAGTATGTCGGCGTTCGCTGATTCTGGAACAAACTGACAATCGCACGAAGGCCCCGTGAGCGTTTCACGGGGCCTTTTTCATGTCTCAGCCGGAGGGATGGTTGGCACTATTCGTTCGGCGTGGGCTTGGGGACTTTGGGGCGGTGCAGGAGCAGTGCGACGAAGGCGAAACCGCTGAGGGCCGCGGTCGAGGCCAGGCCGACCGCCTGGTAGCCTGATGGACGGAGGGACTCAGCGTCGGAGACGATGACGGCGACATCGGTCTGCTCGAGCTGCGTTCCGGTGACTGCGCCACTGACGGATCTCTGCACGATTGCGCGGTCACCCGGCTGCTGAAGTTGCGATTCTATGGCTGCAATGCTGGCGTTGGTTTCGCTGGTGCTGTCAAAGCTCTTTCCCAATCTCATCATCGGTCCGAAGAAACCGAGCAGCGGGACGATCAGCCCGAGATGGATCCCGACCATCCCGAGCGTTCGCTTCTTCTCGATCATCAGCGACAAGACGCCGCACAGCGCGGCGAGGCCCGCGAAGATGGCAGGAAAGATGATGGCCCTTACGAAATCTGCTCCGCTGGGCGCTGCGACGGATGTGGCAACGCCGATGAGGAGGACCGCCAGTGCGTAGGCGAACATTGTGGCTGCGAATTTGATCATTTTCATGTTGGACAGGCCAATCTGAATATCTGCTGTTTGTGCTAGACAGCGCTCGGCTCGGTCGCGTGTCGGACCGCTGCTTCGGCGAGCAATTCTACGGGGTCGAAGACGGGTATGGGGCTCTCATCCGGCGTGATGATCCAGGATGCTTCGGAGCAACCGAGGATGAGCGCCTCGCAGCCGCGCGATGCGAGGCAGCCGACGGTGTGGATCACGCGCTGGCGCGACTCATTCCGAACGCGTCCGAAGACGGCCTCCTTGAAGATGATCGTGTCGATGGCATCGACATCATTTTCCTCCGGCACCAGCAGGTGCATGCCCCGCAGGCCGAGGGCTGTCTGGTATGTCGAGCCGTTGCTGACGATTTTGGTCCCGATCAGCCCGAGCGTTGCGCAGCCCTGGGTCTCGACGGCGGCCGCGACCAGATCGATCATGCTCAACCACGGGATCGGGCTTTCCGGCTCCGCGAGCGGCAGTGCGTGGTGGAGGGCGTTGTCGGGCAGGATGCAGAAGTCGGCCCCGGCGGTGGCCAGCGTGTGTGCGGATTCGGCCAGCATGTGGCCGATGGTCTGCCAATCCTGCTGGTCAAGCGCTTCGATGTAGGTGGAGAAGGGTCGGTTGTGGAGGGTGACAGTGGGACGGCGCGACGGATCGGCGATCTCGGACACCCGCTTCCCGATGAGCCGGTAGCAGAACGCAGACCCCTCGGGGCTCGCCGCGACAATGCCGATGTGCTTGCTCAAGCAGCAACCTCCAGAGACCCCCGCTGGGGCGTTCGATGCTTCCATCCTCCACGCGAGAGGGGGCGAGGTCAATAGGAATTGTTCGCCGCGTCCTGCCGGATACCATCGCTCATGGCTCAGAACCCGTTTGAGGCCCTTGGATTGGAGCCCGGATTCCGTCTGGATCCGGATGCGATCCAGCGCGCCTGGCTCCGGAAATCCGCCCGTCTCCATCCGGATCGGGGCGGAGGGGCGGACGATGCGGGAGACGAGATCGCCCGTCTGAACGATGCCAAGCGCATCCTCGAGGATCCGGAGTCCCGCGGGCGTGCCCTGCTGGATCTTCTGCAACCCGGTTCCGGGCACGATGAACGCTCGCTTCCCGAGGGGTTCCTCGTCGAGATGCTCGAAGTGCGCGAGGCGCTTGTGGAGGCACAGGAAGGCGGCAACGAACAGGCGATCGCGGACCACGAGGCGTGGGCCCGTGAGCGTCGCGAGAGCCACATCCGGCGCGTCGGGGAGTTGTTCGACGCGTTTCAAGAGACGAGCGACCGGAGCGTGCTGGCGGATCTCCAGCGCGAGTTCAACGCGTGGCGATACATCGAGCGGATGTTGGAGCAACTCGACCCCGCGCGCGACTCATAGCCGTGACAAACGGTTCGGTCGTATCCATCAACTCGGAAAATCGAGCGCGCAATCGATCGATGTCGCCTGATGCGTCAGGGCGCCGATGCTGATCCGGTCGATGCCGGTGCGGGCCATCTCCCCGATGTTCTCGATGGTGATGCCGCCGCTCGCCTCCAGCAGCGGGCGGCTCTGCGTTGCATCGCGCATCCTGACGGCCTTCTCAACAGTCGCGGGGTCCATGTTGTCGAGCAGGATGATGTCGACCACGCCCTTCTCAAGAGCAAGCAGCGCTTTGAGCTGATCCAAGTTGTCCACTTCGACTTCAACGAAGTTCGGCATCCGCGCGCCCCGGGCCCGCGCGGCGGCCTGACGGACAAACTCCCCGAATTGTTGCGGGGGAATCCCGGCGATGTGATTGTCCTTGATGAGGATGGCATCGTGCAGGCCGATCCTGTGGGACCATCCCCCGCCGCAGCGCACGGCGTATTTCTCCAGCAAACGCAGACCGGGCGTGGTCTTGCGCGTGTCGAGGATCCGCGTTGCCGATCCGGGCGCTTCGGCGCGCACCCGATCGACGAATTTCCGGGTGAGCGTTGCGATCCCGCTCAGGCGACCGATCAGATTGAGGGCGGTGCGCTCCATGGTCAGGATGGTCTGACGGGGTCCGGTCAGGTGCGCCATGCACGCACCGGAACGAACGGGATGACCGTCCTCGATGTGTGCTTCGATGTCCACGCCCGATCCGAAGACCCGATTCAGGTCATCGAGCGTCGCCAGACCGGCTGCGATGCAGTCACGCCGGGCGATGATCCGGGCCTGCACGGACTGGTTTCTCGATGCCTCGTCGAAGCACGCCGTTGTGGTGATGTCGCCGGCATCGCCGAGATCCTCATCACGGGCGATCCGGAGCAGCGCGTCGATGGTCCCCGACGATGACAGTGCCGAATACAGTTGGGGCAACGGCAACGCATTGAGGTCGGGCGAGGGCGTCACGGCGACTCCTTGGAGCTGTTCTCAGCGGGAACGGATTTTCCGGATCGCTCCGGTCGTGCTCCGACCTTCCAGAAGCGGGACCAACTCGATGGTTCCTCCCCAGCCCTCTACGAGATCGCCGCCGACGACCTGGCTCTTCTCGTAGTCGGCGCCCTTGACGATGACATCGGGCTGGAGGGCCTTGATCAGATCGAGGGGCGTATCGCTGTCGAAGAGAACAATGAGATCGACGGAGGTCAGCTCGCTGAGAACATCGATGCGGTCCCGTTCGGCGTGGACCGGGCGATCCGGGCCCTTGAGTCGGCGGATCGAATCATCGCTGTTGAGGCCGATGATGAGCATGTCGCCGAACGCCGCGGCACGACGCAGGAGAGAGATGTGGCCCGCGTGGAGGATGTCGAAGCATCCGTTGGTGAAGACCACGCGCTTGCCGTCACGCTTCGCGGCGAGGACTTCGATGACCGCTTCGTCGAGCGAGCGCAGCTTCTCGTGGCGGGCACGACCATGCGTGATGAGTGATTGGTAAATCCGCTCGAAGGGGATGGGCTGCACGCCGAAGACCTCGACTTCGAGTCCGGCGGCGGCGTTGGCGAATCGCACTGAATCCTGCCAGTCGAGATCGTTCGCTCGCGCTGCGCAGAGCGCTGCGAGCACCATGTCGCCCGCACCGGTGACATCGTAAACCTGGCGGGCCACGGTGGGGATCCGTACTGGGTCTCCCGACCCTTCCAGCAGGAGTGCGCCCTCGCGGTCGAGCGTGAGCACGACGGTTTCGCTCTCGAGTTGGGAGATCAACTGCTCGGCCATCCACTCGGGCGCGGGTTCGTGCGTGTCGCGAGCCAGCAGGGATTTCGTCGCGCGCTCGGCCTCGGTGCGGTTCGGAGTGATGCTGGTGCAGCCGCGATACTTCGTGTAGTCGTCGAGCGATGCGGGATCGACGAGCACTTCCACACCCGCCGCTTTGCACAGGTCGATGACTCGTCGGCAGACCGGATCGCAGCAGACTCCTTTCGCGTAATCCTCGATGGCGACGATGTCGGCCTCGCGAAGCGCCTGCTCGAACTGCTCGAGCATGCGCTGGAGCACCCCATCGCCGAGGGGATCGCGCGATTCGTAATCCACGCGGAACATCTTCTGGGGGTGGCGGTGCTGGGCCAGACCGATCAGGTTGCGCTTGACGGTTGTCGGGCGCGAGGAATCCACGACGATCCCGGAGGGGTCGACGCCGCTGGTGCGCAGTTTCTCCGTGAGCAGGCGGCCTTCGCCATCGTCGCCGACCACGCCGAAGGCGATGACGCGTCCGTGGAGGGCGGCGAGATCCATGCAGACGCTGGCGGCGCCGCCGGGGGTTTCCTCGATTCTGCGTGCGTGAAGGATGGGGACCGGTGCGTCCGCGGTGAGCCGCTCGGCATCGCCGTAGACCAGTTGGTCGAGCATGAAGTCGCCGACGACAAGAGCGGTGAACCCATGCCAGTCCCTGAGGCGTTGAAGCAGGTCCGTCATGCGATCAGGATACCCTGCCGGTTGGGGTGTCGCGCTGCCCTGATCGGATGGCGCCCATGACTGCCCGCTCCAGCACATGCTCGTTTCCGTCAAAGCTGAGCGTCAGGCGGGGGAAGGCGATGGTGATATGACCGTCGCGGAAGTGGGGGAGTAGTTTGGGGGCGTCTTTGCCGGTGGTGAGCAGGATGCTTCCGTGCTGTTGCGCGAGTGACTCGATGGTGCGGGTGTCGGCGGCGGACCAGCGATGGTGATCGGGGCGGATCATCTCGGCGACGACCTTCTGAACACAGTGCGCGGCTTGTCTTACGAAGGGGCCGGGATTGCCGATGCCGCAAGCGAGGATGGCGGGCTTGTCGTTGAGCCAGGAGAGCGCTGCGCGCAGGTCGCCGACCTGCACGGACTCCCAGGTGTGGCGCGCCGGGATGATCGGGATGTTCGGGGCGATTTCCTGGGCGATTTCACGGCAGGCGCTCTCGATCGATGCGAGCGTGTCGCTGCTGACCTCGTCGCTGTGGGTGAGCACGATGGCGCCCGCCCTTCGGAGCGACTCGACCGGCTCCCGAAGCCAGCCCGCGGGGAGGCATGCATCCCGGAATGGATTGCGGGTGGCGTCGATGAGCACGATGTCCAGATCGCGCGCGACGAATCGGTGCTGGAAGCCGTCGTCGAGCAGCACGCAGTCGGGCCTGACGGCTTCGCTCTGGAGGAGTCGCCGGATCGAAGATTTTCGATCCGGGTTCGCGACAATCGGGATGCCGGGGAATCGGTGCAGGTATTCCGCCTCTTCATCGCTGAGGCCCGAACGCCCGGCTTTGTAACCGCGGAGCACGATGGCGGGGCGCAAGCCGTGATGGATGATGCGCTCGGTGATCCACGCGACCGTCGGCGTCTTGCCCGTTCCCCCGACGGAGAGGTTGCCGACCGAGATCACCGGGACATCGAATTGCTCCACGCCATGCCCCGCATCGAAGCGTCGGTTTCGGGTGTTGACGGCGCATCGATAGAGAGTTTCGGCAACCGAACCGAGCGGGCGCAGCGCAGCGGGGAGCGGGGGATGGTCACGGCGATCAGGCATCGGCTTCGGATGCCTCCGTGTGGTCGTACTGGCGTTCCCTGGATCGGCGCGCCAGTTCCTCTCGGGCGACCCGGAGGCGTGCTCTTGCCCGTTCCCGTGCGGCTCGGCGAATCCGCACGGTGTTCAGCGCATCGAGGACCGCAAAGAACACGACGAACGCCAGCAGGAACATCGCGGCGAGCCAGACGAGCACCCACTGGCCCGGATGCGTCTGATGGTTGATGAGCGCGAAGCCCGCCGTCAGGAGCGGGATGAGCAGCAGCATCAGCGCGCCGTTGACTTGTCGGATTCTCCGCCGGCTGGAGGGTCCGGCATCGCTCTGCAGGGCGATGAGATGCCCCGCGACGATGAGCATCATCGGGCCGCCGATGAGCAAGCCGAGCCACGCCGGGATGATCGTGCCGCCGCCCATGCCTTCATGATCCGCAGGTCTGTGGTGATTCCGTGTGCAGCAGCGATCGGAGCAGAGGCGTCAGGCGCATCATCGGGAGCCCCATCACGGTTGTCGGATCGCCGTGGTATGTGATCGGCCACCCGGATTCTACGCGCTCGGCGAGGTTGTACGCGCCGGCTTTGCCGATCCACTGGTCTGTCGCCAGGTATTCCCGGATGCGATCGTCTCCGAGTGTTCCGACCTCGACTTCCGAGGAATCGACGATGAGTTGTCGCTGTCCGTCGACCAGAATCGCGACGCCGGTCACGACCTGATGGCTGCCCGCTTCGAGTTGCCGGAGAATCGCTTCCGCGTGCTCACGATCGGTTGGTTTCCCGATCAGATCGGCGCCCTTGACCACGACGGTGTCGGCGCCGAGCACGATCCCCGATTCCGCCCGAGCGGGATCACTCGTCATCAGGGCGTCGTACCCCGCCTTGGCCTTCAGGTAGGCGAGCGAGCTTGTCCACGCCGCGGGATGCACATCGCCGCTCTGGAGCGGTCCATCGTCGACACCGGTCGGGATCACGGTGGGCGCAAAGCCGCA
>REDD01000220.1 GCA_007693725.1 Phycisphaeraceae bacterium | reverse complement strand
GGCCGATGCCAGCCAAACACACCGATCTTCGCCGATTCCTCACCAGAATTAGCGCGGGCCCAACAAACCTGGTCGTGTTTTGATAGGGCGTGTCAATCTGGGCAACCCGTCCACGCGGCCCTACGCCAGCGGATCCGGGCGGAAAATCTTCGTTCCCAGCGCCCACTGACGCTCGGTGAAGTTCCCCCCGAGGTCGAAGGGCCGCTCCCGCTCGGGGCGGGCCGCCGTGAGAGCGATCGTCGTCTTGGCGTCGATGTTGTCGATGAGGTTCACGAGGATCGCCTCGGGCGATGCGGGCACCCGCGCCGCCCCGAATTCGGGGAGGCCGTGGTGCGATAGGACGATGTGCTGGAGGGCCGAGAGGGCGTGCTTCGGGAGACGCACCCCCTTCGAGGTCATCAATTGCTGGGCCTTGTCGTGGAGCATGATCGCCCCCTCGACGATGTGCCCCACCAGCTCGCCCCGGTCCGTGTAGCTGAACGCCCCGTGCCACGAGAGTTCGCGGGTCTTGCCGAGATCGTGGAGAAACAGCCCGAACATCACCGTGTCGCGGCTGATGCGCGGGTACAGCGGGCAGATGGCGTTGGCGAGGTTCATCACCGCGAGGGTGTGTTCGAGCAACCCCCCGATATAGGCGTGGTGATGCATCTTGGCGGCCGGCGCGTGCCGGAACGCGGACATGAGCTGCTCATCCTCAAGGTAGATCTCCGCCAGCGCCCGCAGAGCCGGATGCTCGATCGTCCCCAGCAACTGGCGGACCTCCTCGAACATCTCGTCGATCGGGCGGGTTGAGGTCGGCAGCAGATCGATCAACTGCTCATCCGTCGGATCGAAGGGCTCGATGTTGTCGAGGATCAACTGCAACTCGCCCTGATAGGGCTGGGTGCGCCCCTCCGCGAAGACGAAGCCATCCGTCGGCAGGCGCTTGAAGAGCTCTGGGGGCATCTTCCAGCGACGCGCCGGGACCTGCCCCGTCTTGTCCCCCAGGAGGCACTGCAGGTAGGGGTCGCCGTTCTTGGTGACTGCCAACTGTGCGTTGGCGAGCGCGAAATGCCCCTCGAACCGCTCGTTGGGCTGAAGATCAGCGATGAAGGTGCGTGTGGCGTTGGCTGCGGACTGTGCCATGGGGATCCTTGCTGGGTTGCGAGATTGCGGAAACCCGGATGGTACGCGACAGCCGCCGCGTGCCGCGAATCAGCCCCGAGGCCCGCCATCGGACTCGGGCTCTTTCGCTGCGTTCCGGGCGGCGAGGACTTCCTTGAGCCGGCGCGCGAATTCCGCCTCCTGCCCGACCGAGCCGGGGTGGTAGTACCGCTTTTCGACGCCCAGGTATTGCTGTTCCGTCACCCCCCCGATCGAGGTGCGGGTCTCCGAGGCGTGGGAATACTTGTAGCCACGCCCCTCTTCGGGGGAGTCGTGCGACCGCGCCTTGGTCTTGTCGCGAAGAAAGATCGGCACCGGCACCGTCGAGCCGGTCCGGACATCCTCGCTCGCGGCCTCGATGGCCATGTAGGACGCATTCGATTTCGGAGCCAGCGCGAGGTAGGTGACGCATTGTGCGAGGGTGATCCGCGCTTCGGGCATGCCGATCCGCTCCACGAGCGACCACGCGGCATCCGCAATGACGATCGCCTGCGGGTCGGCGTTTCCGATGTCCTCGGAAGCGAGGATCGCCAGCCGACGCGCAATGAACCGCGGGTCTTCACCGGCTTCCAGCATCAGGGCCAGCCAGTAGAGCGCGGCATCGGGGTCCGAGCCCCTGAGCGACTTGATGAACGCGGAGGCGTGGTCGTAGTGCTGGTCCCCGGCGCGGTCGTACAGGATCGCCTTGCGCTGGATGGAGTCCTGTGCCGCGGCGAGGTCGATCCGTATCGCCCGGAGCGTGCCATCTTCGCAGGCGGACTTGACCGCAACTTCGAGCGCGTTCAACGCTCGGCGTGCATCTCCCTCGGACATGGTCGCCCAGTGGTTGAGGGCGTCATCGTCGAGGTCGATTTTCAGGTCTCCGTACCCTCGCTCGCGATCGGAGAGGGCCAGCGTGACGACCTCTCGGATGTCCTCCACGGAGAGGGGCTCCAGCCGGAAGAGGGTGGACCGGGAAACGAGGGCGGAATTGACCGCGAAGAGCGGATTCTCCGTGGTGGCTCCCACGAGGGTGATGCGGGCCTTTTCGACATCCTCGAGCAGGACATCCTGCTGGGAACGGGAGAAGCGGTGGATCTCGTCGAGGAACAGGATGGTCCGGCGGCCCGCCGATTCAATCCGACGAACCGCTTCATCGATGATCTCGCGGATGCGCTTGACCCCCACCGATGAAGCGTTCTCGGAGACAAAGTATCGGTCGGTCGTATTGGCGATGACCCGTGCGAGGGTGGTCTTCCCGGTGCCGGGCGGGCCGTGCAGAATGATGGAAGTGAGCGAACCGGACTCGATCATCCTGCGGAGCAATGGACGGTCGGTTTCATCGCCATGCCCGAGGATGTGGCGTTGACCGCGGAATTCATCGAGCGTGCGCGGGCGCATGCGAACAGCGAGCGGCTCGATCTTTTCGAGGAGTTTCCGTCTGCGATCAGCGAAGAGGTCGGACACGATGCGATGTTACGGCGATCGGGGGAGAACCAGCCATTTTCGGCATAGCACCGCTGCAAAAAAGCCCGGAGGCACCTCGGCCGCCGGGCTTGCGAAAATCACAACCGGATGCGTCTTCAGCGTCTGCGTCGGCGGCCGGTCAGCCCGCACAGGCCCAATGCCAGCACGCCCGCCGCGCCGGGAGCCGGGATGATGCTGATGTTGTCGATGTCGAAGCGGCCGACGAGATCCTGGCCGCTCAAGCTCGATGGGACATTGAACCCGATCTGGATGTTGCCGATGTTCGAGAAGATCCCCGGGTAGGTCCCTCCCCCGAGCGAGATGATGTCTGAAGATCCTTCGGTGAGGTCGTAGAACACGGTGGTCCATGTATTGGGCGCGACGAGGATCGACGATTCCGTGGAGGCGCCGGGGAAGTTCGCCGGGGTTGCAAACCGTCCCGTCACGATGATGGATTCGGGAAGGTCATGGCGGAAATCGAATGAGAAACCGGTCACTCCGGCGGCGATCCAATCGCCTGCGAATGCTCCGCCCGACGATCCGAACCCGACCTGGCCACGGATCACGATCGGAGGAAAGCCGCCCGTCGCGTTGATTAGATTGAATGTTCCCGACGCGTACGCCGAGCCGTCCGGCCCGCCGGCGGGGAACCAATCAAGCACCGCCGAACCGTCGGAGTTCCGCCAGTTCGCGGCATCCGAATCAAAGGTTTCGACAAAGCTGGTGATGCTGCCCGAAGCCACGCCCGACAGAGCGGCAAGGAGTGCCGCTGAAGCTGCAAATCGCATGTGTACCTCTCTTCTCGAAATCTCGCGCCCAGACAGTCGCCACGACCGAGACTGAGACTGAGTCTCAATAGCGACAGAATAGCCCGTGATCCGTGCTGGTCAACCAGAAAAATTTCTGACTGGCGAGATTTTTTCGGGCAATGTTCATCGAGGGGCGTAAGCCGATGAACAGAGCTGGCCGGTACCTTCGTGTACGGCGATGAGCCAATGATGAACAGCCCCCCTCCGGCGGGGCGTACGAGGTGAGCCCCGGGCCGGTGCTCCGCGGGACTGAGGAGGAGCGGACATGTGCGGAATCGTCGCGTACATCGGCAACCGGGAGGCAACGCCCATCCTCCTCGAAGGACTGAAGCGGCTGGAGTATCGGGGTTACGACTCGGCCGGGCTGGCGGTGGTGAATGGCGGGCTCAAGGTCTGCCGCGCGGTCGGGCGTGTGTCGGTGCTGGAGGAGCGCGTCGAGGGGGATGGCGGGTTCACCGGCACCCTTGGCCTGGCGCACACCCGCTGGGCGACGCACGGTTCGGTGACCGAGGCCAACGCGCACCCGCACCATGACGAGCGCAACGGCATCGCGCTGGTTCATAACGGCATCATCGAGAACTACGCCGCCCTGAAGACTTACCTTCAGGAGCGCGGCCATGTCTTCAAGAGCGAAACCGACACCGAGGTGCTGACGCGCCTGATCGGGGAGTTGTACGACGGCGATCTTGAATCCGCGGTGCAGGCGGCGCTGCGTGAGGTGACGGGGGCGTACGCGATCGCAGTCATCTGCGAGCGGGAGCCGGACTCGCTCGTTGTGGCACGCAAGGGCTCGCCGCTGATCGTGGGCATCGGCAGCGACGAGTACATCATCGCATCGGATCCCTCCGCGATCGTCGCACACGCCGCGCAGGCGTTGACGCTCGAAGATTACAATGTCGTGAAGGTCACACGCGAGGGCTTCCGCTCTTCGACGCTCGACAACATTCCGCTGACGCCGAAGGTTCAGCAGCTCGAACTTGATCTCGAGCAGATCGAACTCGGCAGCTACTCGCACTACATGCAGAAGGAGATCTTCGAGCAGCCGAACGCTCTGCGGAACACCCTTCGCGGGAGACTGGACCGCGCCGAGGGACGCGTTGTGCTCGGTGGGGTTTCGGCCTTCGCCAAGGAGATCGTCAAGGCCCGGCGATTCATCCTGACCGCTCAGGGCACCGCCCTGCACTCGGCGATGATCGGCGAGTATCTGCTCGAAGACCTCGCCAAGGTTCCGACCGAGTGCGAGTACGCGTCCGAGTTCCGCTACCGGAATCCGATCATTGAGGACGGCACCGTGGTCGTCGCGGTCAGTCAGTCGGGCGAGACCGCTGACACGCTGTCGGCGCTCCACGAGGCGCACGAGCGGGGAGCGCTCGCGCTCGGCGTCGTGAATGTTGTCGGCTCGACGATCGCTCGCGAGACCGATGCGGGCATCTATCTGCGGGTCGGACCCGAGATCGGCGTGGCTTCCACCAAAGCGTTCACGGGTCAGGTCGCGGTGCTGACGCTGCTTGCGATGTTCGTCGCCCGGCGTCGATTCATGTCGCCCGACGACTGCGCGGACCTGATCAGGGAACTCGAAGCCATCCCGGGCAAGATCGAGACGATCCTCGCCGGCGCGGAGCGCATTCGGGAAGTGACCGAGAAGCACATCGAGCGCGAGAACTGGCTCTTCCTCGGGCGCGGCTACAACTATCCCGTCGCCATGGAGGGTGCGCTCAAACTCAAGGAGATCTCGTACATCCACGCCGAAGGCATGCCCGCGGCGGAGATGAAGCACGGGCCGATCGCTCTGATCAACGACGGCATGCCCGCGGTCTTCCTGGCGAACAGAGGCCGCCAGTACGACAAGGTGATGAGCAATATTTCCGAGGTCAAGAGCCGCGGCGGACACATCATCGCCGTCGCCACCGAGGGCGACCAGAACATCCGCTCGCTCGCCGATGATGTCCTGTATGTCCCCGAGTGCCCCGAGTGTCTCAGCCCCATGCTGACCGTCGTGCCGCTCCAACTCATGGCCTACTACGCGGCGGTGGCACGCGGGCACGATGTGGATAAGCCACGGAATCTCGCCAAAAGCGTCACGGTGGAGTGAGCCGTGTCCCGGGTTCGGTCGATGATCCGAGAACTGGGATGCGACCGTCATGGAAGCCGCCGGCGTCTCCCTCGAATCATCGGAGTGGATCCCGCATGCAGCCGTTCGATACCGCCTGCCTGCTCGTGACCTGCCGCGACAGGCCGGGCCTGATCGCAGCGATCACTGCGTACATCGCCGAGCACGCGGGGAACATCGTCCGTGCGGACCAGCACACCGACCATGACACCGGCGAGTTCTTTATGCGCGTTGAGGTGACGCGCGAGAGTCTGCGATCAGGGCGCGAGGCGTTTGCGGCCGGGCTCGCCCGGGTGGCCGAGCCGCTGGGGATGCAGTGCCGACTCGAGTGGGCGGATCGCCCGAAGCGGGTCGCCCTGTTGGTCAGCAAGGAGGACCATTGCCTGAGCGACCTGCTCTGGCGATGGAAGGCCGGGGAACTGCCTTGCGAAGTCGCGATGGTGGTCTCGAATCACACGACGGCCGCCCCTCCCGTCGAGATGGTCGGGCTGCCGTTCCATCATCTTCCCGTCAGTCCCGAGACCAAGCACCGGCAGGAGGAGCAGCTTCTCGCCCTGCTCGACGAGGCAGAGATCGATCTCATTGTCCTTGCCCGGTACATGCAGATCCTCTCCCCGCAAGTGGTGCAGCGCTATCCCGGCAGGATCATCAACATCCACCACTCGTTCCTGCCCGCCTTCGCGGGGGCCCGGCCGTACCACCGTGCCCACGAGCGAGGCGTGAAGGTCATCGGTGCCACGAGCCACTATGTCACCGAGGATCTGGACGAAGGACCGATCATTTCCCAAACAACCGTGCCGGTCGACCATCGCCACACCGTGCGGGACCTGATCCGCACCGGTCGCGACCTGGAAAGACTGGTCCTCGCCAAGGCGGTCCGGCTCCATCTGGAGGATCGTGTGCTGATCGCGGGCAACAAGACGGTGGTCTTCGACTGATCCGGAAGCGGTGTGGGTTTGCAACCTCCCGGGGGCGGGCTACACTACGCGGCTCGTCTCGCGGTGGGCGTGACGCCATATCCGTAGCTCATTGGGTCCGTAGATCAGGAATCGCCTCGTTATGCCGACGATCAATCAGCTTGTCCGCAATCCACGCCGGGTTCAGGTCGCCAAGTCCAAGGTGCGCGATCTGAGCGAATCACCCCAGCGCCGCGGCGTCTGCCTCCAAGTTCGCACCATGACCCCGAAGAAGCCGAACTCGGCGCTTCGGAAGATCGCCCGTGTTCGTCTTTCGAATGGGCGCGAGGTCACCGCGTACATCGGCGGCGAGGGTCACAACCTGCAGGAGCACTCGATCGTTCTGGTGCGCGGCGGACGCGTCCGCGACCTTCCCGGTGTTCGCTACCACATCGTCCGCGGCGCGCTCGACTGCCTCGGCGTCGATGGGCGCAAGCAGGCACGCTCCAAGTACGGCGCCAAGCGAGCCAAGAAGTAATCTCAGGAGTTCGGCCCGCTTACGGGCCTCCCTTGTTCAGCAGTTCTCAAGAATCGAATAGGCAAGTAATCCTGCCGCAATTCCCCAGGAGCAACCACTCCGCGGCGGGGTGAACAGATGGACCGGCACCGCCGGTCGGATGAGCCAGAAGGAGAAAACATGGCCGGTCGCATCACCGCAGCAGACAAGCAACTTCGTCCCGATCCCCGCTACGGCAACAAGACTCTCGCCCGCTTCACGAACTGCGTCATGCAGGATGGGCGCAAGACCGCTGCGATTCGCGTGGTCTACGACGCGATGGACATCATCCAAGGGAAACTCGACAAGGAAACCGATCCCAACGCGCCCAAGACGGCTATCGAGGTCTTCGATCGTGCGATCGAGAATGTCAAGCCCTACATCGAGGTCCGCAGCAAGCGCATCGGCGGAGCGAACTATCAGGTGCCGATGCAGGTCGGCCCGCGTCGCCGGCAGTCGCTCGCGTTCCGCTGGATCATCAATTCATGCCGTGCCGAGCGCGGCCGCCCGATGGCCGACCGGCTGAGCGAGGAACTCTGGAACGCCGCCCGCGGCGAGGGCAAGGCGATGGCCACCCGCGAGCAGGTCCACCGCATGGCCGAGGCCAACAAGGCGTTCGCCCACTTCGCCTGAGCCCGATCTTTCCAGAATCAAGCCACCGGACCACCGCGAAGGTTCCGCGGTTTCCGTGTGTGTCGCTGTCCGCCTAGTATTCTGAGATCAGCGGAACGCTGTTGTTCTTTGATAATTGGGGCCGATCGGTATCGACCGGGCAGGGAATGTATGTCGTGGCGCGTCGCGGCGCTCGTGGACCGCGTTATCAAGCGAGCAAAAACCATAACTGCCAATCAGCAGTACGCTCTCGCGGCGTAAAATCGTCGCGCGAACCCGCTTTGACGCCTGATGGAGGCGGGTTCGACGATCATCGGGCTGGCTCCGGAGGCCACTGTTCGAGGCCAAAGGAGCGAGATTCAACCGAACTGGGCTGAAAAGCATGCCGTCACCGGTGAGCTTGAGGCCGAGATATAAACGGTGACTACACGCGTAGAAGCGGCATGCGGACTGTCACGGGACGGGGGTTCGATTCCCCCCGGCTCCACTT
>REDD01000219.1 GCA_007693725.1 Phycisphaeraceae bacterium | reverse complement strand
GAACTCTCCGACCTGCTCGAATCGCTCGGCGGGCGCGTCACCTCCAGCGTCTCCAGCAAGACCGACCTCGTCATCGCGGGCGAGAATGCGGGCTCGAAACTGCAAAAAGCCCAGCAACTCGACATCGAAGTCTGGAACGAGGAACAACTTCTCCGCCATCTGGCGGATTCCGGCCGATCTGAGACGGAGCGATGATGCAGAATGTCGAATTCAAGGCCGAACTCCGCGACCCCCCGCTCGCCCGGGCGGCGCTCGCCCGCCTCGGCGCGACCCTCGCCGCGACGCTCCGGCAGGTCGACACCTACTACCGCGTCCCCGACGGCCGCCTGAAAAAACGCGAAACCGAGGGCGAGCCGGCGGAATACATCTTCTACCACCGCGCCAACCTCCTCCGCCCCAAGCTCAGCCACTTCACCATCTACACCGAGTCCGAGGCGCGCAAACGCTTCGGCCTGATGCCGCTGCCCGTCTGGCTCACGATCTCGAAGTCGCGCGAGGTCTGGATGTACCAGAACGCGCGGGTCCACATCGACGAGGTCGAACACCTCGGCAGCTACCTCGAGGTCGAGGTGCTCGTGACGCCCGATCGCCATGTCGGGATGTGCCACATCCTCGCCTCGGACATACGCCAACGCATCAACCCGACGCTCGGCGAGAACATCGCCGTCAGCTACGCCGACCTCATGGCCCTCGAACTCGAGACCGCCGAGGAACGCTGATCCGCCATCACGAGACCGGCGGCACCGCCTGCGCCAGATCGACCGTCGCGCCCGGCAGCGTGATCGCCCGCCCCATCGATCGGTGCTCGCGCAGCAGGTGGATCAGCCGCGCCATGTCGCCCGGCACCGGAGCAGTAAACACCATCGGCTCATTACGGATCGGGTGCGTGAAGCCCAGCGTCGCGGCGTGCAGCGCCTGACGCGACATCACCATCTCCGCCGATGCACTCCGCGCGATCCTGCCGAGCGTCGCGTTCGACCCGCCGTACATGTCGTCCCCCACGATCGGGCAACCGAGATACGACAGATGCACCCGGATCTGGTGCGTCCGCCCCGTCTTCAGCTCCAGCTCGACCAGCGTGAAATCCTCGTACCGCTCCCGCACCCGATAGATCGTCACCGCGTTCTTGCCCAGCTCATCGTGGCGCACGGTCATCTTCTCGCGCATGCCCTTCACCTTGCTCGGAGACGGCCCGATCGGAAGGTCAATCACATCCGCATCGGAGGGCATGTCCCCCTCGACCACCGCGAGATACCGCTTCTCCACCTGCCGCTTCTCGAACTGCCACCCCAGCCGCCAGTGCGCCTCATCATCCTTCGCGAAGACGATCACGCCCGTCGTGTCCCGGTCGAGCCGATGCACCACCCCCGGCCGCGCAAACTCGTCCCCCACACCCGACAGCCCGCCCCCGACCGGCGAGCGATGCTGGAAGTGGTACGCCAGCGCATTGAGCATCGTCCCCGACTGATGCGTCCGCGCCGGGTGCACGATGATGTCCGCCCGCTTGTTCAGCACGATCAGGTGCGCATCCTCGTACAGCGCCTCGAGCGGGATGTCCTCCGGCTGAATCTCGCGCACCGGCGGCGGCGGCACCGCGACCATCACCACATCCCCCAGCCGCAGCTTCGTCGACGGCTTGGGCGTCCGACCGTTGACGGTCACCTCGCCCATCTCGACCAGTCGCGCGAGCTGCGTACGGCTCATGAACGCGATCCGATCCGTCAGGTACTTGTCCAGCCGCTTGTTGAGATCGCGCGTCAGCGTGAAGGTGACCCGACGGATGCCGTCGTCGTCGCCCTCGCCCGTATCCGTCTGGAGATCCTCGCCCGTTTCCTGCGACGCCGGAGTGGGTTGCAGCGCGCGCGGATCAACCCTCCCGCCCGGAGCAATCTTGCCGCCCGAGGTCGGATCGCGCTCTTCATCCCCGCCCCGTTTGCGGGCCATCTCGATCAGGGAGCTTCCGGGGATTCCGGGGCTTCCGGGGGTGCCGGGGATTCCTCGGGAAGCGCTGGCGGATCATCGGTCAGATTCATCTGCTCGATACGCCGCATCAACTCCTCTATGTCGATGTCGCCGCCGGGGCCCTGCTGGACATCGAGCACCGTCGCCCCGGGCACGCCAAGCCCGTTCTGCTGACCGAACATCTGCATCGGATCCTGCGGCGGACGCTGAGCCCGCTCCGGACGACGCGCCTCCGCCGGAAGATCCGCATCGTTCGGCAACTCCGGATTCCAACGCGCGATGCTCCGATCCTCACGACCGAACAACGCCTCGTACCGGTTCTCAAACAACGCGGCGAACTGCTCCAGACCCGCCTCCCGGCTGCCGCTCAACCCCGCCCGCAACGACTGCTTTGCCTCATCCAGCAATGCATCCCGCTGCTCCGGAACCAGCATCGCCTTGGTCATCAGCAGCGTCGTCAAATTCCAGTACGCGTCGACCGCGAAGAGTGCCCGCTTCGGATCGGAATTCGCCCGCGCCACCTGACGCAACGGATCGATGACAAGATCGACCATCGCCACGCGCGCCTCCGTCGTCAACAGCGGCGGCTCCTCCGTGGTCTCCTGCTCGACACGCTCGTAGCCCACCCGCACCTCGCCGATCACCTGCTGCGAAGCGCCGATGATCGCCTTCGACCAGATCGCGTTCTTCGAGCGATGGTTCTCAGCCACCTCGAACAGGCCGTCGATCTGACCCGTGACCAGCGCTGACTGAAGCTCGGCGTACGCACGGTCCATCTGCTGCTCGCGATGACGATCCAGATACTGCAGCCCGATGTAGGCCAGCACGACCGCGAGCACCACATACAGAACCCGCGGCCCCCACACCTGCAGAAAGTCGATCAATTCCGTATTCAGACGCGACTCATGCAGCCCCGCACCGACCTGCACTTCCCGTTGACGATCATCCATCGCGAAAAATCTCCGGTCTGACGGCCATGCCGCCGCTTTCAGTCGAACCCGTCAGTCTACCGAAGCCCCGTCCGATCGACCAATCCGGCCCCTCAATTCGGGACTTCCGGGGGTCCGGGGGCACTTCCGGGGGGGGGGGAGTTCCGGGTGGAACCGCCACAGGTGGCCCGAGAAAACCGCCTCATCCGATGCCAGATGCGCCCGGATCGCCCGTGCCAGATCGGCCAATCCCGCTCCCGTCGTCCCGCTCGTCATGACCTCCGCGCCGGGGACTTCCCCCAGATCGGCCCGCAGGCCGCAGCGGACCAGCCGACCCCCGATCGCCCCGCCCCATCGCGCGAGCACCGCCTCGAACCCCGGCCCCGCCGCATCGGCACACAGCACAACCAGATCCGCACGCCCCACCACCCGGCGCGCCATCGCCTCCGCCGCCTCCTCGAGCGAACCGACAGAGGCCCCGGACTCTTGGAGCCCCGGCGTATCCAGCCAGTGGATCGTCAGCCCGTCGCACTCCATCAGCACGCCCACATGGTCCCGCGTCGTGCCCGGCTCGTCGGCGACGATCGAGACCGACCGCCCCGCCATCGCGTTCGTCAGCGTGCTCTTGCCGACATTCGGCGCTCCCAGCAACGCGACGATCGGAGGTTCCATCAACGCTCGGAGGTGATCGGTGGCCCGAGCCCGCTCCTCGCTCGCCGCCCGTCGCCATCGCTCCGCGTGCAGCACGATCGCATCAATCGCCAGCGGGCCCGCGGCAGTCGCCAGGGCATCGAGCATGCACGCCTCGACCGCATCCTCCGCCTCCGGATACTTCGCCCGAGCCGGAAGGGACTGGGGCGTTGTGGCGCCACCGGCTCGCAGATGCTCCAGCAACGCCTCCACGATGAACGCCGCTCCATGCGTCATCAGGAGCGCGTGGTCTTCTCCGGGGCGCGCGACCACCCCGGTATCGAGCCCGGCGAGATCCCGCACACCGAAGCGTCCGCTGGCGGGCGGATCGATCCGCGCCGACCGCAGAAATGCTTCCAACGCCCCCCCATCCGGCGCATGCACCTCAATCATCGCGATCGCCCCCGCCCCCGGCGCGGTGGATGCTCGCACGATGATGCCCGCGCCGGAGCCCATCACTCGTCCGCGCCGTGCAACGACCGCTCGCACGCGATCACGATGCCCAGCAGCGTCAGATCCGGAATCACACGGTCGACCAACTCATCATCGCCAAAGAGCATCTCCGCATCCCCGCCCGTCGCCACCACGAGCGGAAACCCCGAATACGCCTCGGCGTACCGCTCGACCAGCGCGCGGACCAACCCCCGCGCACCGTAGAACACGCCGTTGAGCATCGCCTGTTGTGTGTTCGCACCGAACGGGTGCGGATCCGGACGAACGAACGGCACCTCCGGCAGCGCATCCGTCGCGCTGTGCAGCGCCTTGAGCGCTGTCGTGACGCCCGGCGCGATCGCCCCGCCGTGAAACACACCCTCGCCGTCGATGAAGTCCACCGTGATCGCCGTCCCCGCATCCACGACCACCACCGCCTGCTTCATGATCTCGAACGCCGCAAGCGCATTGAGCGCGCGATCGTGCCCCGTCATGGCCTCGTGATCGAGACGCCCGTGAAGCGGGACCGGGAGATCCGGCCCGACCTGGTAGATCGGCTTCTCAGTCGCCCCACCGAGCGCGGCCATCAGCGGGCGCGAGGCCGTCGCGTTCACCGAAGCCACCACGATCGCCTGCCCCGCGCCGGAAGAATCCAACCGATCGGCCAACCCGACGATCGCACGGCACAGCGCCTCGGTCCCGTCGCTCGGCAGCGCCCCCGACTCGCGCAGCTCGTGACCACGGAACAAGCCGAACTTGGTGTTCGTGTTCCCCACCGAGACGCCGACGATCTCGAGCGTCTCCCCGCCGCGCGAGCCCATCGCCCTGAAGTCATTTCCTGCATCAAGCATGGGCGGAGTGTAGGTCACGCTCGATTGCTTCCACCAGCGCCCTCATCAGACCCCGCGCCGATGGCCCCACCCGCCCGTCACCGACCGCCCGCCCGTCGAGCCGAGTCACGCTCCGGACCATGCTGATCGTCCCG
This sequence comes from Phycisphaeraceae bacterium, assembly GCA_007693725.1. Classification (GTDB taxonomy): domain Bacteria; phylum Planctomycetota; class Phycisphaerae; order Phycisphaerales; family UBA1924; genus REDD01. Next base: position 3,087 of record REDD01000219.1, on the reverse strand, counting down.
ACGAGCATGATCTCCTCCGCAGATCGCAACTCCTCGACCGTCACCGGACGCTGCACGATCGACGGATCCGACTCGATCAGCAGCGCCCGCGTCACCCCGCCCAGCATCGGCGCGCTCTCCAGCGTCGGCGTCACGACCACACCACCGAGCGCGACGAACACATTCGTTGCGGTGCCCTCCGAAACAAGACCGTCCCGGATGAAGATCGCATCATCCGCACCGTGCTCGATCGCCTCGATCGTCCCCAGCACATTCCCGAGCAGCGATGTCGACTTCACATGCCCACGCAGCCAACGCGTATCCCGCACGGTGCTCGCCGAACACGCAAGCGGCTCGGCGTACTCATGCACACCCGGCAACGCGCTCGCGTACGCGAAGACCGTCGGCCGTTGCCCCGCGATCGGGGTCCGCGACCGTACCGGACTCTCGCCCGTCGGCGTGCCGCGCGTCACCTGCCAGTACACGAACGCATCCCGCAGGTGATTCCGCTGCAACAGTTCCCGCGTCACCCGCTCCATGTCTCCGGGATCAAACCCCTCCATGCGGCACTCCCGCATGCCCGCCGCCAAGCGATCAACATGCCGACCCAGCGCGATCACACGCCCGCCCGATGCCCGCAAACCCTCGTACAACCCGTCACCGAAGATGAACCCGCGGTCGAAGACGGAGATCTTCGCATGCTCACGATCCACGAACTCACCATCGAGGTAGACGATCACGCCAACGCACCCCCCGCACGATCCAGCGCTGCCCTCTCCTCATCATCAGCCGCCGACTTCGATTCATACAGATCCGCGAGCGTCTTCCGCTCCAGCGATGAGCACTGCTGCCCCCGAAATCCGTCGAGCGCTTCCGCCGCATCATCCGCAACGGGGCGCGGCGCCAGCGTCTCCATCGCCCGCAGAATCGAAACCACCGGGATCGCCCGCGCCGGACGAGCCAGCGCATACCCATCATCATCCCGATCGCCATCGACATGCCGCACGATCCCCGCCTCCTCCGCGGCACGCAGCATCGAACCCAGAAGCGAATCCGCCAGACCCGTCTCCGCCGCGAGCGCCTCCACCGTTGTCAGCTCGCCCCGCTCGAATCGCTCCGCGATGGCCCGAACCACGATCACGCCAATCGCCGGATCGACCAGCGGCAAATCCGCCATCCCGCGCTCACGCGATGCGGACGCTCGATTGACCGTCTGAAGCACATACGCGATCTGGAGACCGAAGAGCACGATCAGCCAGGTAACATACACCCAGAACAGGAACAACGGCACCACCGCCAGCGATCCGTACACCGCGATCTGACCGCCCGTTGCATTCGTGACGAACCAGGTCAAACCCGTCTTGCCGATCTCCCACAGAATCGCCGCGACCGCCGCGCCGACCGCCGCACAACGAAGCCGCACCCGCGTATTGGGCATGCACACATACGCGAAAATCAGGACAAGCCATGTCGCCCCCACACGCGTGAGCAGACGCAGGGGGTCCGAAGCCCAACTGAGCCAAGAAGGCAGTTGCGAAACCGCGCCGTAATTCGATCCCAGCGCGATCGAGAAGAAGATCAGCAGCGACCCCAGCGTCAGCAGCGTCCAGTAGTTCGTCACGCGACTGACGAACCGACGCCCCGACGGCGCACGGCAGATGCGGTTGAACGCGCCCTCGATCTGGATCAACAGCGACAACGCGGCGTAGATGAAGACCAACGCACCCACCGCCGTGATCGCCCCGAAATTGATCTCCGACATCCGCCGGACCGCGTTATCCACAAACTCGCCCAGATACTCCGCGAGCGTGACCGTCCCGTCATCGTTCTCCGTGACGCCCACGAACGCACCCAACGCCTCCGAATCTTCATCGCCCTCTTCGCCGAGCGCCTCGCCCTGCACGACCACGATCTCATCGAACGCCAGCCACTCCATCAGGCGGTCCAACTGATCGCGGATGCCCTGATCGCCGAGCAGCGCCCGCATGAAGATCAGCGACAGCACGAAGACGGGAATCAACGAAAAAATCGTGCGATAGGTCAGCGCCGCCGCCATCTGCGGCGCGCTCTCGCGTGCGAGCATCCGCGCCGAGTACTTCGCAAGATCCACCCCTCCACGCCACATACGCTGCACGCGCGTTAGATCATCCGGCGCTGTCCCCTCACCCGCCAGACGATCGAGCGATTCCCTGATCTTCTTCACGCCCCGCTCGACTTTCTGCCGACGGCGCCGGCCGATCCGCCCTTCCCCTGCTTCCCTCGCCTTTGCAACCCGGTCGCCTTGCGCAATTCCTGGATCTCCCGACTCGTCAATTCACGCCACTCGCCCAGACGAAGACCCTTGAGGGTCAACGGCCCCATGTGGATGCGCGTCAGCTTCCGCACACGATGCCCCACATGCGCGAGCATACGCCGAACCTGACGATTCCGCCCCTCGGTCAAAGTGATGTCGAGGATCGTCCGCTCGCGCTCGCGCCGGACCACGCGCAGGTGTGCGCCGCCCGTCCGCTCCCCGCCGACCGTCTTCCCCTCCCGCCGCACCGCGAGATAAATCCCGCGCTCCAACTGACGGATCTCCTCATCCTCGATCGAGCCCTTCACGATCGCCCGGTAGGTCTTGTGCACCTCGTACCGCGGATGCGTCAGGCGATTGGCCATCTCGCCGTCGTTCGTCAGCAGCACCAGCCCCATCGTGTCGTAGTCCAGCCGCCCGACCGGATACAGCCGAGCGCCCGAGGGATGCTGCACCAATTCCGCCACCGTCCGACGCTCATCGGGATCGTGCAGCGTGCTCACCGTGTGACGCGGCTTGTAGAGCATGACATACACATGCCGCTCGACCTTCCCGACCGGCTCCCCCCCCACCGCGATCTCGTCCCGCTCCGGATCGACCCACGCCGGGAGCGTCCGGACGATCCGCCCGTTCACGCTCACCTTGCCCGACTCGATCAGCTCCTCGCAGCGCCGCCGGCTACCCACCCCGGCATCCGCCATCGCCTTCTGGAGGCGGATGCCGCTCGCGGCATCGCGGAGGCCCGGATTTCTCGGGTCCGTCGCCTGATCCCGAGATTCTTTGTCTGCTCCGCGTTTGGCCATAGGGCGATTCTA
>REDD01000217.1 GCA_007693725.1 Phycisphaeraceae bacterium | reverse complement strand
CCACCAAGTTCCATGTGGTGAATCGCTTGCCGACCGGCGATCATGCCGCGGAGTAAAGTCGTTCTACAAGAAGAGTTTCGGGGGTGGTGGTCGGAGTGTGGCGTTCGCGTTCAGCTCCGTGTGGTGCATTGATGCGCGGTGTCCGAGTGTATACATTTGTATTCCCTCACCAAGTTCGGTGAGGCACACAGGAGACCGTGATGGCCATATCACTTCGTCAGGCGCGCCCGTATCTCTCGTCCAGTGAAGCGGAATTGGTGCATTGGAGCACGAGCAAGCGGGTCGAGGCATTGACCCCAGCACGACTCCGGCAGAAATTGGATCGGGCCCGGAAGCTTCGGGACAAGTACCGCGGCCTCGGGGATCGGCAGCGGCGTGAAGCACGGGGCAAGCAGTCCCCCCGCGGGCAGCGAGGCGCGGAGGGCAACAGTGCCACCCGGATGAAGCAGGAATTGTTCAGCGAGACCGCTGAGCGGTTTGAGAAGGCGCTCGAGGCCGCCGGGACTCCCCTGAAGCAGCGGCCCAAGAAGACGGAGCGGAAGGCCGCGAAGAAGGTCTCCAAGAAGGCCGGGGTCACCAAGAAGGCAGCATCGAAGAAGGTCTCCAAGAAGGCGGGAACGCCTGCGGCCGCGACGCAGAAGAAGTCGGCGAGCAAGAAGGTCAGCAAGAAGAAGACCGCTTCGAAGACGACACCTCGAAAGAAGCTGGCCGCGAAGAAGGTGGTTGCCAAGGCACAGGCGAGGAAGAAGGCGAACCGCCGGAGTGCTTTGTCCGAGGCGACGGAGGGGAAGCGGAAGCAGACGGCGATGCTCAAGGCCGGTCAAGTGCGGTTCCAGGGACATGTTTCGAGTCGAGGACGGCGGAATCAGGCGAAGCGGGATTCGCGGGGCAGGCGCTGAGTTTCGGGACTTCTGGCGGATCGGTGATCGGAGCGCCTGCCGTTCGGGATACGATGTCATCGTACCGATCCTGCAGCATCAATCACTTGGCTTTGAGCGATCTGCTTTGCAATGACTGAGCCCGGTTCCACAGCGGTGTTGCTGATTGTCTTTGGCGCGCTCATGGCGGCAAGCGTGTTCTTTTCTCGTGCGCTGAACCGACTCGGCGTACCGGTTGTCCTCTTGTTTCTTGCTCTTGGGATACTCGGCGGTTCGGAAGGGCTTGGTGGCATCGAGTTCAACAATTATGAACTGGCCTTTCGACTCGGCACGATCGCACTCGTGCTGATTCTGTTCGACGGCGGTCTGAATACGGCGCACTCATCGCTAAGACGCAGCATCCTTCCGGCCGGCATCCTTGCGACGGTCGGTGTTCTGGGCACCGCCGCGCTTCTCGCGGTGATCGCGAGACTCCTCGGTCTGGACTGGAAGTACGCCATCCTGCTCGGTGCGATTGTTTCCTCAACCGATGCCGCTGCGGTGTTCGCGGTGCTGCGCGGAGGCAATATTCGCGTGAAGGAGCGTGTGCGCAGCACTCTTGAGGTTGAATCGTGCGTGAACGATCCGATGGCGGTGATTCTGACCGTGGCTGCTGTGCAATTCGCGAGTACCCAGACACCGATCGGTCTTCAGCTCCTCGTGGAGATCCCCGTTCAGCTCATCATCGGGGCGATTGTCGGTCTGGCGGTGGGGTACGGCACACGCTGGCTTCTGAATGTGATGACCATCTCCACCGGCGGACTGTTTCCCGTCGCGACGCTTGCCTCGGCGTTCCTGGCGTACGGTCTGGCGACGCTTGCCTACGGCAGCGGCTTCCTCTCCGTATTTGTCGCGGCGGCGGTCCTCGGGAACGGCCCGCTGCCCTACAAGGCCGGACTGACCCGTGTGCATGATGCGATTGCGTGGTTCAGTCAGGTATCAATGTTCCTGATGCTGGGTTTGTTGGTGTATCCCAGTCAGTTGATTCCCGTATCTGGCACCGGACTTCTGCTGGGGCTGGCGCTGGCGTTTCTTGCCCGCCCGATCGTTGTCACGCTCTGTCTGCTGCCGTTTCGATGGCCCTGGCGCGAAGTATCGTTCACATCGTGGGTGGGAATACGCGGCGCGGTTCCGATTGTTCTCGCGACCTTTCCCGTGATGGCCGGGATTCCAGGGTCTGAGCAGCTCTTTCACCTGGTCTTTTTCGTAGTGGTCATCAGTGCATTGATCACGGGTGTGAGTCTGGTGCCCTTGACAAAGCGGATGAAGTTGGCCGAGCCCAACGCTCCAATTTCGCCGGTTGCGCTTGAGATGAACTCGCTGCGACGGATGCACGGCGAGGTTCGTGTGTACCACATCGACCCATCATTGGCCGTGTGCGGGGTTCGTCTTTCCCAGATCCGGTTCCCGGAAGAGTCCGCGGCGATTCTGATTGTTCGGGGTGATCATCTGCTTGCAGCACGGGGCAATACAACGCTGGAAGCAGGGGATCATGTGTATGTCTTCTGTCGACCGGAAGACCGTCCCTTCATCGAGCTGCTGTTCGGTCAGACCATTTCTCAGTGACGCAAGCGAGATCGTTACTTCGTGTGCTCGGTCTCACAGACCGATCGCAGTTGTACGCCCCGGGTGCGGAGCGTTTCGGCGACATGACGGGCGATGGCGAGCGCCCCGGGGGTATCGCTGTGGAAGCAGAGCGTGTCAACACGGAGCGCGAGCTGCGTGCCGTCGTCGAGCAGAACGGACTGCTCGGTGGCGATGCGCAGCGCCTGGCGTGCGGCATCGGCGGGATCGGTGATGATGGCGTCGGGCATGGAGCGGGATCGCAGCATCCCGTTCTGTTCGTACACACGATCCACGAAGCCCTCCGTGATGCAGCGGATGCCCATGTTCTGCCAGATGCGCAGGCACGGAGCGTGCGCCGGGCCGACGAGGCGGAGGTCGCCCGAACAGGCGAGGGCGGCGTTCGCGACGACCTCGGCGATGCGCGGGTCGTGGGAGGCATCGTGGTAGAGCGTGCCGTGGGGCTTGATGTGGGTGACGGTGGCGTTGGACTGCGCTGCGATGTTGATCAGGGCTTCGATCTGCTCGCACAGCGTCGCTTCGAGGTCTTTGGGCTTCATCGGGAAGTGACGCCGACCGAAGCCCTCGCGATCGGGGTAGGAGGGGTGGGCGCCGATGGCGCAGGCGTGTTCGAGCGAGGCCTCGACGGCGGCTCGCATGGAGTGTTCATCGCCGGTGTGCCCGCCGCAGGCGATGTTCACGGAGGTGACGAGTTCGAGCAGGGCTCCCTCGACAGCGCGCTCCTCGGGCGTGGATGCCTCTCCCGCATCGCAACTGAGGTCGATGGCATGCTGTGGCGGGGCGTTCCGGCTCATCGGGAAGTCTCGGATGCTGTCGGGATCGGCGTCGGGCGCGGGAGGTCGTCGAAGATTTGCTCCTGTTCCTTGAGCAGGGCGACGGCGTGGTGGCGTGTGATGAACTGGAAACGCAGCTCATCCTGCGGGCGGCATTGCGCGAGGGCGGGGAGGTCGGCGGCGATGATGCAGGCGATGATGGGGTAGCCGCCGGTGGTCGGGCGATCGACAAACAGCACGATCGGTTGTCCGGCGTGGGGCACCTGAATGGCGCCGATGGTGGTGGCTTCGGAGCGGAGGTGGCCATCGCCGGGAGGGGTGATCGCTGTGCCGCGGAATCGGATCCCCATACGGTCGGATTGCTCGGTCATGGTGTAGACGGATTGCTCGAAGCGGTCGAGCTGATCGCGGGCGAAGCGGAGGGTGTGTGCGCCGTGGGTGATGCGGAGGGAGCGCCGGGCGTGGATGGCCCGGATCCTCTCGATGGTTGCCTGTGACGGTTTGGAGTAGATGTGGTGCGATGCCTGCTCGCCGATGGGGAGGGTGTCGCCCGGCTTGAGCGCACGCCCCTCGTGTCCGCCGATTCCGGAGGGGATGTGCGTTGAGCGGCTGCCGAGGGCGGGTGGCGTGCGGATGCCTCCCGCGATGCAGAGGTAGGCGCGTGTGCCGGTCGTGCAGTGTCCGATGCGGATGGATTCACCGGCGCGGACGGGCATCGGTGTCCACGCCGGGAGGTCGCGTCGGGTCTCACCATCGCCGATGGACGAGCCGGTGGTGTCGGCGCCGGTCAGACAGACGATGGTGTCGGCGTCGGGGATGAAGTGCCCCCCGATCAGGGTGATTTCGAGTGCCGCGTCATGATCATCGTTTCCGAGGAGGCGATTGCCGATGCGGAGCGAGAGCGGGTCGGCCGCGCCGGCGGTGGTGACGCCGATGGCGGAGTGGCCGATGCGTCCGAGGTCCTGGACAGTGGTGAGCATGCCGGGTTCGACGATGCGGAGGTGTGTCATGTCGTCCTCCGTCGCTCGTTGCGGTGTGATTCGTACTCGTCGCGGGAGATGGCCTGGAAGCGGACGGTGTCGCCGACGCTGAGCAGGGCGGGCGGATCGCGCATCGGATCGAAGAGGACGAGCGGGGTCCGGCCGATGAGCCGCCAGCCGCCGGGCGTGGACTGCGGGTAGATGCCGGTCTGCGAGCCCGCGATGCCGACGCTGCCCGCGGGGATGCGGGTCCGGGGCGTGTCGAGCCGGGGTGTCCAGAGTTCGCGGGCCAGCCCGCCGAGATACGCGAAGCCGGGCGAGAAACCGAGGAAATGGACGGAATACTCGGCGGAGGTGTGCCTGGAGACGACCTGCTCGATGGAGAGGTTGTTGTGCGCACCGACGGACTCAAGATCCGGCCCGAACTCGGGGTCGTAGCAGACCGGGATGGTGACGGTTCGCGCCGGGGGGATGGGGTGATCGGGCGCGACGGCTTCGGAGAGCAGGGATGCGATGGAGCGTTCGAGGGCGGTCGGGTCGTGCGCGAGCGGGTCGATGGTGACCTGGAGGGTGTCGTAGGCGGGTGTGAGGTCGAGGATGGCGGGGAGTTGGGATGCTCGGAGGGATTCGTACGCCGCGCGGACGGTGCGATGCACGGTCTCGTCGGCGTTCTCCGCGAAGGCGATGCGGAGGGTGCGTTCGCTGGACCATGTGAGTTGTGGCGTGGTCATGGCGAACTCCGATCACTGCGAGGAATGATAGGAGCGGGTGTGAGCAATGTGGATGGAAATTGGAGCGCTCAGTTGCCCGCGGCGGCGATCGGTGCGGCCTCCGAATAGCCCGCGTTCTTGAGTTGGTTGACGAGATCGAGCATGGCTTTGAGCGTGAGCGTGATGCCCTTCGCGCCGATGCCGCGGTAGTACTGCTTGTCGATCTCATCGGTGAAGCGGTCGGCCTTGCGGTACTGGCGGATGTGTGCCGCGGTATCCCTCAGGTTGGTGTGGAGATCCATGAGCAGGGAGACGAGTTCCGGGGCGAGGTACTCGGAGTACTTCATGTTGAGGATGTCCCAGATGTCCTCGGCCTTCTCGTTGAGATATTCGTACATGCGCTCGCTGAAGACCTCGTTCTCGTCGATGCGTTGCTCAAGTTCGGATTCACTGAGCACCGAGAGTTCGTTGAAGAGCGTTTCGCGCTGCCGGCGGATGGATGCGAGGTTGGTGTGCTTGTCGGCCTCGGGGTCGATGTCGGGGACGAAGCGGAAGATGCGGGTCGCCATGCCGTCGCGGAGCCGGTTTCCGGTGCGGGCGATGAGGTAGTCGATCTGGCGGCTGACGACCTTCCAGCGTCGGGCCTTGGTCCGGACGAGGAGAGTGTCGATGATGAAGAGCGTGAAGGCGGCGCCGAGGAGTTCGGAGAAGAGGTTCATCGCGAGGTCGGGGGCGATGGCCTGTGCGCTCCAGACGGCGACGATGCTGCCGGCCATGACGGCGTAGACGATGATGGGCATGTCAGAACTGAGGAATCGCCGGGAGAACTTTTCTCTGAGTGTTTCAGTGGGCTTGTTCATGGCGGAAAGGGTAGCAGAGGGTCGGCGAAAACCGGGATGTGGAGGGTGGCTTAAGTCCACTTTGTTCTGTCGGTCGCGACATGGTAGTGGGGGTCTTCGCTCACATTCACCTCAACGAGGTCACCTGCTCGATCGAGCAGGCGGCGGCAGTCTTCGCTGAGGTGTCGGAGGTGCAATCTCTTGCCGAGCTTCTGATAGCGTTCGGCAAGGGCACTGATTGCTTCGAGGCCCGACTGGTCGTAGACACGACTGAAGTAGAAGTCGATGACAACATCGTCGGGGTCGTTCTGGGGCGTGAAGATGTCCCGGAAGCGGCTCACGCTTCCGAAGAACAGCACGCCGTGCAACTGGTAGATCTTGCTGCCGAATTCGTTGTACTGGACATCCGCGATCAGGTGCTTGCTCTTGTTCCATGCGAATATCAGGGCGGACAGGGCCACTCCCAAGATGACGGCGGTGGCGAGATCGTGCATCACGACGGTGTAGGCCGCCACAACCAGCATGACGAAGACTTCTGCGAGCGGGATGCGGCGCCAAGTCTGTAGCGTGGTCCATTCAAAGGTTCCGATGACCACCATGAACATCACGCCTACCAAGGCGGCCACCGGCACGGCCTCTATGAAGGGCGAGAGAAACATGATGAACAGCAGCATTGCGACAGCGGCTGTGATGCCGGAAAGTCGGCCTCGACCTCCGGACTTCACATTGATCAGAGACTGTCCGATCATGGCACAGCCGCCCATGCCGCCGAATGTCCCGCAGGTGATGTTGGCGACCCCCTGTCCGATGCATTCCCGATTCCCGTTGCCACGGGTCTCGGTCAGTTCGTCGATCAGGGTCATCGTCATGAGCGATTCGATCAGTCCGACACCGGCGAGGACAATCGAGAAAGGCAGGATGATCCACAGTGTTTCGAGACTGAATGCGGGCAGGGTGAAGTCCCACCAGACAGGCCTCGGAAGTCCGCCCGCGATGCCCACCGCCGCGGTGTCGACGGAGGCGATCACGGCCGCTGTTTCTTCGGGCGAGAGTGGGTCCAGCGGCTTAGAGGTCTCAACTCCGAGCGAGATTCCGGGCGGCATCGATGCGGCGACCGAGGCGAGCAACTCGGCATCTTTCGCGGCCTGAGCGCTTTTGACTGCCGCGGCATGCGTGTTGTCGATGAGCACATCTCGCACGGTCATCACGGTGCGATCGTTGGTATCGCTCTCGGAACCGCCTCCCATGTTGAGTGCGATGCCGGCGAGGGAGATCGCGATGATGGCGACCAGTGACGAGGGAACGGCACGCGTGAGCTTCGGCAGGAATGCGATGACTGCCATGGTCATGCCCACGAATCCGAGCATGATCCAGAGCCGGGATCCTTCGAGAAACACCATGGAGCCGGTCGGTCCAAGGGTCTTAAAGCTGCCGATCTGTGCCAGGAGAATCACAACGGCGAGTCCGTTGACAAATCCGAGCATGACGGGATGCGGCACGATGCGGATGAACTTCCCGAGGCGCAGGAAGCCGACGGTCATCTGAATGATGCCGCAGAGCACAACGGCGGGGAACAGGTAGCCGATGCCGTGCTTTGCGATGAGGGCGACCACCACCACCGCCATCGCTCCGGTTGCTCCGGAGATCATGCCCGGACGGCCGCCGAAGATGGAGGTCAGCAGACAGAGAATGAACGCGGCGTACAGCCCGACGAGCGGGGGAACTCCCGCAACGAATGCAAAGGCGACCGCCTCGGGAACAAGCGCGAGTGCGACGGTGATTCCCGAGAGCACTTCCGCCCTTGTCGAACCGCTCACGGCAGAGCGGAGATCGAAGATCCGCGGTCGGACGCGGATGAAGTCCGGGAGTCGGAAAGTGATTTCTGGCATTGGGCTCTCGTGGCGGCAACGCAACCGCATGCTCGCCCTGATGGCGTCATGGGATGCTTGTGGTCTGGTGGGGTGTGGAGTGAGGGAAAACGGAGAAGGCGCATGACAACGACCGGGAACGGTGTGCCTGGAGCGCTCAACTCAGGGTGGTGTCACGAGCATCATGAAGATCCTGCTTTCCCCGGATGGCCACGGAAGCGTGGCGGGTCGCGATGGTAGCCCTCGAACCGGACGGGACCACCTACCGGCGTGTGAATTGTGTGCTAGAGGGTGAGTATTCGAGGTATGGCCCCGGCCGCATCTCAATTCATCGTGGTCGTGCGGGGACGGCAATTGCCCGTGCCGTTGTCGATTCCCGGGGCGAGGGTACATTGTCCATCAAGCGTGTCGAACCGCTC
>REDD01000215.1 GCA_007693725.1 Phycisphaeraceae bacterium | reverse complement strand
TGCTACAGTGGGGTTTGCCCCATCTTTCGGGGGCTCCGTGTCGGGGCCGATGAAGGGAGCATCCCTCATGGCTGATCTGAGCGTGACCGTCAATGGCCTGAAACTGCCGAATCCGTTTGTGATCGGATCGGGGCCTCCGGGCACGAATGCCAATGTGATCGCCAAGGCCTTCGACGAGGGGTGGGGGGGCGTGATCGCCAAGACGATCAGTCTCGACGCGTCGAAGGTGGTGAATGTCGCCCCGAGGTACGCGCGTCTGCGTGCGGATGAATCGCGCGAGATCTTCGGCTGGCAGAACATCGAACTCATCAGCGACCGTGATTTCAAGACATGGCTCGACGAGTTCCGGATGCTCAAGGACAAGTACCCGGATCGCATTCTGATCGCCTCGATCATGGAGGAATACAACAAGGATGCGTGGATCGAGATCGTCGAACGGACACAGGAGACGGGCGTCGATGCGTTTGAGCTGAACTTCTCCTGCCCGCACGGCCTGCCCGAACGCAAGATGGGCGCCGCGATGGGGCAGAACCCTGAGATCCTCGAAGAGGTCTGCGGCTGGGTGAACAGCGCGTCGAAGATTCCCGTCTGGGCGAAGATGACGCCCAACATCACGCACATCGAGACTCCCGCACGCGCTGCTCTGCGAGCAGGGTGCGAAGGCGTCGCCGCGATCAACACCATCCTCTGTGTGATGGGTGTCGATCTGGAGACGCTGCGTCCCGAGCCGACCGTCGAGGGTTACACGGTGCCCGGCGGATATTCGTGCAAGGCGGTCCGACCCATCGCGCTGCGCATGGTCATGGAACTCGGAACCTTCATGTTCGGCGGCGGGAGCGGGAAGCCGATCCCGGAAAACGATGAGCTGCCGATCAAGGGTGAGTACACCGATCGGTCGCTGAGCGCGATCGGCGGCGTCGAGACGGGCGGCGATGCCGCGCAGTTCATTCTGCTCGGTGCGAACACCGTTCAGGTCTGCACCGGTGTGATGAAGTTCGGCTACAAATTCGTCAAGCAACTCAACGAGGGTCTCAGCGCCTTCATGGACAAGCACGGCTTTGCGAACATCGAGGAGTTCCGCGGCCACAGTCTGCGCTACTTCACGACGCACGCGGATCTGGTGAAGCGTCAGGCGGCAGTCAAGGCGGCGGAGCGTGCGGCGAGCGAGGGTGTCGTGACGAAGGATGCCGCGTGGGAAGGCGACAAGTTCGTGGAACAGAGCGAACGGCTGTCGCGGAATTAGACCGCGACGGGTGGTTCAGAAGTGTGTGGGTTTGCGGCGGATGAGTTCGCCGCGCCCGATGTTGCCGACGAACTTGCCGTCGCGTGCCTGCACCTCGCCTCGCACCGTGACGACCGATGCGCGCCCCTGGACATCCCAGCCCTCGTAGGCGCAGTAGTCCGTCTTTGAGTAGGAATGTTCCTTCGACAGTTTCCCGCGCCACTCGGGATCCCAGACGACGAGATCCGCATCACTGCCCACGCCGATGGCGCCCTTCTTCGGGTACATCCCGAAGATCCGGGCGGCCTGCGTCGAACACGCATCGACGAATGTCTGAAGGTCGATTCTTCCAGCGCACACGCCGTGCGTGTAGACCAGTGCGACGCGCTCCTGGATCGATGGAACGCCATTGGGGATCTTGGTGAAGTCGGCTTTGCCCATGTCCTTCTGCCCGTTGAAGTCGAAGGGCGCGTGGTCCGTACCGATGGTCGCGATGTCTCCGCCGCGAATGGCATTCCAGAGCGCCTGCTGATGCCGCTTTTCGCGGAGCGGGGGGGACATGACGAACTTCGCGCCCTCGAAGTTCGGCTTTTCCGCGCAGGTCTTGTCCAGCACGAGATGCGGGACGACGGCCTCGATCCACACCCGCACGCCGCGCAATCGGGCCTTGACCGCCTCGTACACCGCCTCGGAGCACGAGGTGTGCACGCCATACACATGCGCTCCGGTCAACTCGGCGAAGGTGGTGATCCTCCGCATGCCCTCTGCCTCGACGATCGTCGGGCGCGACGGCTCGTGCCACTCCGGACCGGTCTTGCCATCGGCGATCAGGCGTGCCTGCATCGCGGCGATGGTGTCGGCGTTCTCGCAGTGTGCCGTGACGATGACGCCGAGTTCGCGGGCCATCGCGAGGAGGCCGAAGAGATCGGAATCGTTGAGATTCAGGGCGCCCTTGTACGCGAGGAACACCTTGAACGACGCGATCCCTTCATCATGCACGATCGCCCGGAGTTGGCGCTGGGCGAGCTCATCGAATCGAACCACCGCCATGTGGAACGAGTAGTCCACCGCGGCCCGCCCCTCCGCGAGAGATGCCCACTCCCGGAACGCCGACATGGGCTCATCGCTCGGTCCCGGGCAGATCATCTCGATGAGTGTCGTCGTCCCTCCGGCGAGGGCCGCCTTGCTCGCGGATTCGTAGTCGTCCTTCGCGTGGGTGCCCATGAACGGGAGATGGATGTGCACATGCGGATCGATGAACCCCGGGAAAACAAGCTTGCCGCGGGCATCGACGATTTGCGTGTCCTTCGGGAGCGATCCGGCATCGATGCCCTGCTCGATGCGCGTGATCGTCTGGTCCTCGCAGTAGATGTCCGCGACGAAGTCGTCGTTCGGCGTGATGATGCGTCCGCCCTGGATCAACAAAGGCATGTTCGGCTCCCTACTCGTCGTGTACGGACTTACTTCCCGCGGCTCTCGGTCAGTGCGATGTCCAGCACCTCCAGCAGGAAGTCGCAATCCTGCTTCGTGATGCACATCGGCGGCTTGATGCGGAGCACATTCCCGAAAAGACCGCCCTTCCCGAGAAGCACGCCCAGCTCCTTGCATCGCTCGAAGACATCCGCGGTTTGCTTTGACGCCGGAGCTTTGGTCGATCGGTCCTCCACAAGCTCGACGCCGAGCATCAGCCCCTGTCCGCGGACATCCCCGATCAGCGGATGACGCTTCTGGAGATCGAGAAGTCCGTTCTTGAGATGCTCGCCGACTTCCTTCGCGTGCCGCTGGATGTTCTCTTCCAGAATCACATCGAGCGTGGCCATGCCCTGCGCCATCGACACAGGATTCCCGCCGAAGGTGTTGAAGTGCAGCCGTTGCGAAAGCACCTCCATCACATCCGGGCGGGAGACCAAGGCGCCCAATGGGCAGCCGTTGCCGATGCCCTTGGCCATCGTGACGATGTCCGGGGTCACGCCGTGGTTCTCGAACCCCCAGAACTTGTCTCCCGTTCTTCCGAAGCCGGTCTGGACCTCATCCGAGATGCAGAGCCCACCGGCATCACGAACATACTTGTAGACCTGCTGGAGGTAGCCCGGCGGCATCTCCACCGCGCCGCCGACGCCCTGGATCGGTTCCGCGATGAACGCGGCAACCCGTCCCGATGTACTGGAGCGGATCAGGTCGAGCGCATCCTCGGCGTACTTCCGCCCGGCATCGGGATCGTCGTACCCCCAGACGCCGCGGAATCGATCCGGGAGCTTGGTGTGGTGCATGCCGAACCCCTGAGGGACCGGGTAGCGCCAGGTGTGCAGTGCTGTCAGCCCGATCGCCGTCGGTGAGGCGCCGTGGTAGGCGTTCCGCAGCGAGATGACATCGAAGGCGCCGGTCTTGATGCGAGCCATGAGGATCGCCAGATCATTCGCCTCCGACCCGCTGTTCGTGAAGTAGCAGACCGAGAGCCCGCTGTTCTTCGGCATCGTGCTGGTCAGCTTCTTGGCGAACTCCGCGATGTTGGGGTGCAGGTAGATGGTCGTGGTGTGCTGGAGCCGCTCGTTCTGCTCGCGGATCGCCTCGATCACCTTCGGATGGCAATGCCCCACGCTGACCGTCACGATGCCTGCAAAGGCGTCGAGGTACCGATTGCCCTTCTCATCGAAGAGCCACTGCATATGACCCTCGACGATCATGACCGGATTGCGGTAGTAGGTGAAGAGGGCGGGGGCCAGAAACTCCCGGCGCATCGCCTGAACCTCGGAGGCGGACGGCCCGCGATAGGGCTTGGGCTTGTGGTCGCAGGGAGGCATGGCGGGGGTTCTGGATTGCGTGCTCGTGGCTGAAACGGATGTCATGGCTGTTCGTCCGATCCTCTGGGGCGTGATGGGCCGTCACTCATTGTTCGTTCGTCTGTCGGATTCTTCCCCGCATCAGCAGGCAGTACAGCCCCGCCGCGAGAAAGAGGCCGATGAACCAGGCGTATCCATACAAAGTGTCGTAGATCTCAGGGAAAATCGGCTCGACCAGCGCCGGAAGCGCCAATTCATCGATCGTGCCGAACTCCGCGAGCATCGCCTGCGCCGCCTGCTCGTGGGCATCGATCGACTGCCTCGCGTGCTCGTGCGTCCGATTCAGGGCCGCATTGACGAACCCCGGAATATTCGGGAGCACCGCGAGGACGAACGCCACCACGGCCCGCCAGTTCACGCCCGCGTACTCGCCCTCTGGATCGTAGAGCGCCTCGGCATTCAGGCGCGTGCGCCGCAGCAGGTAGTAGTCAGCGAGCATGATGCCGGCGATCGGGCCGAGCAGGGCGCTGTAGCCGATCAGCCATGTGAAGATGTACGCCCCCAGATCGTTGTAGAGCCGCCAGGGCATGATCACAACGCCGATGAGGCAGGTGAGGATCGCGCCGAGGCGGAAACTGATTCTGGATGGTGCGATGTTCGAGAATCCGTTCGCCGGGCTGACGACATTCGCCGCGAGATTCGTGGACAGGGTCGCGACCGTCAGGGCGATCAGCGAGACGACCACCACGCCGGTTGTTCCCAGACGCGGCACCAGCGACACCGGATCCCAGATCGCCTCGCCGAAGATCATCACGGTCGCAGAGGTCACCACCACGCCGATGAAACAGAAGAGCGTCATGGTGGTCGGCAGGCCGATGAGCTGGCCCACCGCCTGATCACGCTGGGATTTACAGTAGCGCGTGAAGTCCGGGATGTTCAGACTCAGCGTCGCCCAGAATCCGACCATGGCGGTGAGCTGCGGGAAGAAGACCCGCCAGAACTGGCCGTTGCTCTCGAATCGCGACGGTTGGTCGAACAACTCTTTGATGCTGTCCACATTCAGCAGCGCCCAGATGAGCAGCGCAACGCCCGACAGCAGCAGGAAGGGAGCCGCGAGCGTTTCCAGCCACTTGATGCTCTTGATGCCCTTGAGCACGATCACGAGATTCAGCAGCCAGAACGCCATGAAGCACCCGAACTGCATCGGCGTGATCGCGAGGAACGGGATCACCGTCGTATCTTCGGCGATGTTGAACCAGCCCATCGCGCCGAGGATCTGATAGATCGCGGCTCCGCCGATCCAGCACTGGATGCCGAACCAGCCGCACGCGACAAGCCCCCGCAGAATCGCGGGGATGTGCGCACCCACGGTCCCGAACGATGCCCGCGCGAACACGGGAAACGGCACGCCGTACTTCGTGCCCGCGTGACCGTTGAGAATCATCGGGATCAGCACGATCAGATTGCCGAGCATGACGGTGCAGATCGCCTGCCACCACGACATCCCCGCCTCGATCATGCTCGCCGCGAGCATGTAGGTCGGTATGCACACCGCCATCCCGACCCACAGCGCGGCGATGTGCCACATGGACCATGTGCGCTGTTCCGGTCCGGTCTGGGCGAGGTCGGGATTGGAGAGTGAGCCGGACACGATCCGTCAGATCCTGCCGATGCCGGTGTATGTCTCCGGACGACGGTCGCGGAAGAACTGCCATGTCGAGCGCACTTCCTCGATCATGTCAAGATCGAGATCCGCAATGACGACCTCGTCCTTGTCGCGCGACGCCTGCGCGATGATCTTCCCCCGCGGATCGCAGAAGTAGCTCTTGCCGTAGAACTCGCCGGTGTTCCACGGGGCTTCCTTGCCGACGCGGTTGATCGCCCCGACGAAGTACTGATTCGCGACCGCGTGGGCGGGCTGCTCGAGTTCCCAGAGATACTCGCTCAGTCCCGCGACCGTCGCGCTGGGATTGAAGACGATCTCCGCGCCGTTCAACCCCAGTTCGCGCGCCCCCTCCGGGAAATGACGGTCGTAGCAGATATAGACGCCGATCTTGCCCGCGCTCGTGTCGAACACGGGATACCCCAGGTTTCCGGGCTTGAAGTAGTACTTCTCCCAGAATCCCGGCTTGCAGTGCGGGATGTGGTGCTTGCGGTACTTCCCGAGGTATTCGCCGTGCTCGTCGATCACCGCGGCGGTGTTGTAGTACACGCCGGGCAGGTCCACCTCGTAGATCGGCACCACAAGAATCACGCCGCACTTCTTCGCGACGCCGCGCATCACCTCAACGGTGTGCCCGTTCGGGATCTGCTCCGCGAACTTGTACCAGCGGGGCTCCTGCTCGGCGCAGAAGTACGGGCTGTTGAAGATTTCCTGCAGGCAGACGACTTGGGCGCCCTGTCGCGCGGCCTCCTCGATCAGCGCGACATGCTTGTCGATCATCGCGTCACGGATCTTCTCGAGCGGTGCATCGGTCCGCTCGTTCAGGGACGCCTGAATGAGACCCGCTCTCGTGATTCGCGTCATGCCGCCTCCACTCTTTGCATCTGAAACATCCCGCGGGGATCAGTCAAATCGATCACAGCCAACGCGTCACGACCACGCGCTGCTTCGTAAAAAACCGTGCGCCATCCTCGCCGTTCGCGTGCAGATCCCCGAAAAACGACTTCTTCCAGCCGGCGAACGGGAACGCCGCCATCGGTGCGGGCACGCCGACATTCACGCCCAGCATCCCCGCCTGCACATGCGCGGCGAACTTGCGCGCGGAGTGACCGCTGCTCGTGAAGATGACCGCCATGTTGCCGTACTTCGAGCGGTTCACCGTCGCGACGGCGGCGTCGAGCGTCTCCTCGCGCATCACCGACAGGACCGGACCGAAGATCTCATCCTCGACGACCCGCATCCCCGGACGGCACCGATCGAAGATCGTCGGCCCGACGAAGTGACCTTCCTTCGGAAACTGGGCCTTGCGTCCGTCCAGAACCAACTCGGCGCCGTCCTCAAGCCCGTACTCGATGTACTGAAGCACGCGCTGCTTCGCCTCCGCATCAATGAGCGGCCCCATCGAGCAACCTGGCGCATCGCCGCGATCGACCTTCAACTTCTTGGTCTTCTCGGCAACCCCGGGCACGAGCCAGTCCGCGGCATCCCCGACACACACCGCCACGCTCCCCGCGAGGCACCGCTGCCCAGTATTGCCGAACGCCGAACCCGTGATCCCGTCGATCGCCGCCTCGCGGTTCGCATCGGGCATGATGATCGAGTGATTCTTCGCGCCGCACATGCATTGCACACGCTTCCCCGCCTCGGTGGCCATCCGGTAGATCGCCTCGCCCGCACGGGTCGAGCCGACAAACGACACCGCCTCGACATCCTCATGCGTCGCGAGCCGCTGCACGACGGGAGCGCCGCCGTGCACGAGGTTCAGCACACCGGGAGGAAGCCCCGCATCGTGCGCGAGTTCCGTAGCGCGCAGCGCCGCCAGCGGATCCTTCTCCGACGGCTTCAGCACGAAGGTGTTCCCGCAGGCGATCGCCATCGGCCACATCCACAGCGGAACCATCACCGGGAAATTGAACGGCGTAATCCCGACGCACACACCCAGCGGCAACCGGTCCACGCTCGAATCGATCCCCACGCCGCCCTGATCCTCGGTACGGCAGAAGGATGTCGAGACAGCGATCTGCGGCAGCGTCCGCCCCATCAACAGCGCCGGCGCGGCACAAGCGAATTCCACGCAATCAATCCCGCGCCGGATGCTCCCCAGCGCTTCGCCCTTGGTCTTGCCGTGCTCGCGGACCACGATCGCCGCGAGTTCATCCGCGTGCTTTTCGAGGAGTGTCTTGTACTTGAAGAGGTATTGCACCCGATCGCCCACCGGTGTCGCGGCCCACGCCGGGAACGCCTCCCGCGCCGCCTCCACCGCGGCATCCGCAGCGAGGACGGCATCCAGCGGCGTCTCCGAGATCGGCGCGCCCGAAGCGGGATCGACATTCCGCCGCGCCTCCCCGCTTCCGGGGTCGACCTTGTGCTCCCCCCGGATGAGGTGGGATGCGTTTGTGGCTGTCATGGCGGCCTCCTTGGGGGAATCCCAAACAGATCAGTTTGCCCGAGTTCCCGTCGGAAAACAACCAAGACGCACCGAAACCGTCC
>REDD01000172.1 GCA_007693725.1 Phycisphaeraceae bacterium | reverse complement strand
GGAGGGCCTGTCGTCGCAGCTGCCCAGTGGCGGCGAAGACCCCACGCTGCTGGCGATCAACCGCTTCGAAGCCCACCACATGAACACGGCAGAGCCGGGCTCGGGCTTCGAAGGCCTGCTCGGTCTCGGCCCGGTGTGCGACTTGCCCGGCGTGCTGCCCAAGTGCCCGCCCGCGCGGTCGCTGAGACCGAAGCTCGTGCCGATCCCCGAGGGCGTGTGCGTGCAGTTGACCTGCGAACGTAACAGCAAGGGGCGACCCGTCTGGGTCTTCGAAGCCATGACGCTCATGGAACTGGCCGACCCTGTGGACGACGACCGGAAGTTCAACCTGTTCGTGGAGGGCGGGGCATGAGCCAGGCCACGACGAACGCCACAAACGATCTCGACGCCCGCCGCGACCACGAGCGGGCCAAGTACCTCGAACTGGCCGCACGGCCCGGTTCGGCCTACGGCTCGACGAACCACGGCCGCCACGCGGTCCCGATGGTGCGAGCCTGGAAGCCGCGCTTCGTCGTGGACTTCGGCTGTGGGCACAACGACTTCATCCGGCACCTGCGCCGGCTCGACATCGACGGGCTGGGCGTGGACTTCGCGTTCGATGACGCCGATGTCGTCAAGCCCATGCACGCGACGGGGCTCGTGGAAGGCGTGGCCGATGTGGTCACCTGCTTCGACGCGCTCGAGCATCTGCTGCCCGAGGACGTGAACCCGGTGCTGGCCGAGATGCGCCGCGTCGCTCGGCCGCGGGCGTGGTTCTGCGTCTCGGTGTGCACGCGCCCCAGCCGCATCACCTCGCTGGGCGAGAACCTGCATCCGACCGTGCGGCCCATCAACTGGTGGCTGGACCGCATCGGGCGCGTGGGCGTGGTCACCGATCGCCGGGCGGGCGGTCGCTACATCATCGGGAGGTTCACCCGCTGATGCGCGAGAACCAGTCGGACATCACGGCGCTCCAGCACGGGCTCAAGTCACGCCGGCCCGCCCGGGACGGGCTGCGCCTCTACACCGCGGACTTCGACTCGGTGTCGCTGGGTCGGTTCTACCGCGGCCGCTCGGTGTTCCTGATCCTCTCCGGTCCTTCGCTCAACCAGGTCGATCTCTCGCTGCTCCATCGGCGTGGCATCGTCACCATGGGCGTGAACAACTCGTGGACGATCCATCGGCCGACGCTCTGGACCTGCGTGGACGACCCGGGCCGCTTCATCGACACCGGCTGGAAGGATCCGGGCATCCTGAAGGTCGTGCCGACGTGCATGTGGTCCAAGCGCCTGCGGATCCAGAACCCGGACGGCTCGATGCGTGACAGCGCCTTCAAGGTCCACCAGATGCCCTCGGTGCTGCTTTTCCGCCGGGCCGACCACTTCGACCACGAGCGGTTCCTGACCGGCGACTCGATCCCGTGGGGCAACGACGGCAAGACCGCCGACTCGCTGGGGATCGTCGGCAAGCGGAGCGTGATGCTCGTCGCCCTGCGCCTGCTGCACTACCTGGGCTTCGGAACGGTGTACCTGCTCGGCTGCGACTTCAAGATGGCCCCGGACCGGCGCTACGCCTTCGACGAGCACCGCTCCAAGGACGCCATCCGCCACAACAACGTGCTCTACGACTCGCTGGCCCGGCGCTTCGAAGCGCTGCGGCCGCACTTCGACCAGCACAAGTTCCGCGTGGTCAACTGCTCGCCCGGCAGCGAGCTGCGGGCGTTCGAGACGATGACCTACGAGGACGCGGTGGCCGAGGCGAGCGCCGAGTGCGCGAAGCGCGTCAACTCGCAGGGCTGGTACGAGCCGAACCCCGCGCCCGAGAAGACGCCCGCGAAGGAGGCCGTCCGATGAGCAGCGGCCCGACGCGCTACTACCTCTACATCCCCGTCTGGGCGACAGGTACGCCGCCCCAGGGAGGTGGGTCGAGCGGGATGTCTTCCGGCTCGGGCGGTTCGGTCACGGAATCCACCGAGTCGTCGTCCTCGTCCTCCTCGTCGATGACCCCGACCGAATCGACGCTCGAACCCTCGGTACCCACCGACAGCATCCCCAGCCAGCCGACGGAGTCGTCGTCCGCTTCCGGCTCCGGCGGCAGCGGCACGCCCTCGGCCAGTGCCTCAAGCCAATTCACCGAGTCCACCGCCGCCAGCACGTCCGGCGGCGGATCGAGCGGTGGGGCCTCCAGCGGCGGCGGCACCGGCTCGGGAGGCACCGGACCCGGCGGGACGGGCCCAGGAGGAACAGGTCCCGGCGGAACCGGCCCGGGTGGAACTGGACCCGGAGGTACAGGTCCTGGCGGGACTGGCCCGGGGAGTTCGGGCGGCAACTGCCTCCTTTTCGGCACTCTCGTCCGCCTGGCCGACGACCGCGTGACGCCCATCGAGAACCTCAAGCCCGGCGATATGGTGGCCTCCATCCGCGTGCCCGGCCTCGAGGTCGATGTGCCGTACCGCGCGCAGTACAACTGGCTGTCCCATCACGGGTTGCATGACGCCGAGCGGATCCCGGCTCGGGTCGCCAGCATCGCCCTCGGCGAGCACCAGGGCTTCGTGGTCATCAACCGCCGCATCAAGGCCACGCCCGAGCACCCGATCCTCATCCGCCGCGGCGACGAGTGGGGCTTCGCATCGGCTGAGTTCGTCCGGCCGGGTGACCGCCTGGTTGACGATCAGTTCAATGAGGAACTCGTCGAACAGGTCGAGCGGGTTGAAGCACCCACGAGGACCGTCGCCATCCACATCCCCGGCACCAACACCCTGCTGGCCGAGGGCGTCTGGGTCCACAACGACATGGCCGACGAGACCGCCTCGGGGTCCGGATCGGGGTCGGGCAGCGGCTCGGGCTCATCCGGCAAGTCGAGCGGGTCTTCGTCCTTCTCCTCCTCAGGCTCCTCCAGCGGCTCGGAGAGCCAGTCCGAATCCGGCAGCGGCCCGGGCTTCTCGGCCACCGGCCCGCAGACGGGCAACACCATGAGCGGGATCGTGACCTTTGGGACGGGGCCAGGGCAGTCAGTGAAGAACTGAGTTGCATCGCCTGATCCAAGGGGCTCGTCCATCATCCGAGAACTAAGTCGAGAAGTTTATTCGTGGGAAAGTCCGGAAGCCGTGGCCTGCTGATTTATCGGGCCATAGCACGGAGCGTTTTGCCGAAGAGCATAAAGCCCGCGCGGCTGCAGAGCGTGAGAGTGCATTCTCATCATGCTTTGAGGATTGGATCAAACGAGCCTCACAATCGACCGATCGACCATTTGCGATGTGGATCAAGAAAGCAAGCAACCACAAGGGGCGGACATACCGCGCGGGATACCCGTGGCGTCATCGCTTTGGAATGTGGTGGATACCGGTCGGCATGGCCGGTTTGGGTGGGATTGTTCTGGTTGTGGTTGGGATGCTGAGTCTGTGGGGGGGGACCGAGGATGGGAGTGGTGCGGATGGGCACTCCATCGCGTATCGGCTCCTGATCAATCAGGGCGAATCACTTGCTGAGGGTATCGCTCGCACCACGGAGCCCGCGATCGCGCGCGGACGAACGATGGCTTCTGATCCCGCTTTGAAGGCGATGCTTGCGCGGGGACAGACTTCGGCTCTGACAGACTTCTGTAACCGAGAAATCAAGCGGGCCACTGAGATCGACGCCGTGGTTCTCTTAGATGCGAGCGGTGTACCGGTGGCCATGAACACGGTCTACGCCGATGGGAGCGTCATCCCCGAGGAGCGACTTGCGGCGATCATGGGGCGTGACTTCGGAGAGCGCGACATCATCGCGGGATGCCTGAACAATAGCAGCGGCACGGAGCTCCTGGAGTTCCAGATGACCTGCGACATCACGCCCGCGCTGTTTGATTCAGTGGGCCTCTCTGTCGCGCACTCTGTTCCGGTGTATGACGATGCGGGGACGCAGGTTGGTGTGGTCAGCACGCGGTTGCGCTTTGAAAGGCTGGCGGCGCTGCTCGGTGAAACGCACGGGTCCGGGAACGAGCTGCGGAAGCACCTCGTCGGCGAGGACGGGCGATTCTTTGATGAGGCGATGCATCGTGACCTGGCATGGCCGGTGCCGCCGGAGACGGTCTCCGCGATCGCGGCTTCGCTTCGGTCGACCGGCACGCGATATGCGGTTTTCAATTATGAAGGCTCTTTCAATGCTGTTTTCACGGTGGGGCGCCTGAGCACGATTGACGGTGGCGGCATCTTCGTCATCACCTCGCTGCCACAGTCCGCGATCGAAGCGGAAGCCGCTCAGGCGCGGATCATATGGTCACTGATGTGGTTGGGTATTGGTTCTGTGTGTCTTGTGTGCGCGATCATCGCGTCGCTGCTGGTTCGCGTGCACAAGTCGGCTCGCGCCCTCGCCGAGAACCAGCGTCGGCAGACCGCGATCGTTCAGGCGATTCCCGATCTGCTCTTCGTGCTCGATCAGAACGGTGTCTTCCTCGAGTACAGCGGTGGCGATCGTTCCTTGCTGTATGCCCAGCCCGAGGATTTCATCGGCAAGCGGTGCGAAGACGTGCTCCCGCCCGATCTGGCCGTTGAGCTTCGCGATTCGATCAGCCGAGCGTGTTCGTGCCGTGAACCGGTGATGTTTGAGTACACTCTCGATCTGGACGGACCTCGTTGGTTCGAGGCTCGCATATCGTGCATGGGCGACGGCCGCGCGCTGGTGCTCTCTCGCGATGTGACCGGCCGGCGGATCGTGCTCGAGCAAGCACAGGAACTCCATGGGCTGCGGATCGCGATCAATGAGCACACCCTGTTTTCCATCGCGGATGCACGGGGGCGGATCATTGACATCAACGATGGTTTCTGCAGAATCAGCGGCTACAGCAGGGAGGAGTTGCTCGGGCAGGACCACCGGATGCTTAACTCGGGGCACCATCCCAAGTCGTTCTGGGCGGACATGTGGAAGATGATCGCCGGTGGCAAGCCATGGCGTGGCGAGGTTTGCAACCGCGCCAAGGATGGATCGCTGTACTGGGTAGACTCGACCAATATCCCGTTGGTAAAGGACGACGGAAAGATTGAGCGGTACATCTCGCTCCGATTCGACATCACTGAGCGAAAGCGACTGGAGATGGAGATCCAGTCGAGGCGGGATCAGTACGAGTCTTTGGTGCGCAACATCCCGGGCGTCACCTTCCGCTGCATGCTGGACGATGCGTGGACCATGATCTACATGAGCGATGCGGTTGAGGAGCTGACGGGCTATCCGGCGGAAGAATTTGTGGGCAACAAGGCAAGAAGCTACGAGAGCGTCATCCTGCCGGACGACTCCCAGCGTGTGGCCGCGAGCATCGATGAAGCCGTACAGAACGAGGAGTCCTGGAACATCGAATACCGGATCCGCCACCGCGACGGGAGCGTTCGCTGGGTCCAAGAAAAAGGCAACTACATCGCGGGCAATGATCAGACCGGAGCATTCCTGGACGGCTTTATTCTGGACATCACCGACCGCGTTGAAGCCCGCCAGCGTCTCGCCTCGATCTACGAGGCGCTGTCTGAAGGCGTCGTGCTGATGGACACCGGTGGTCAGATCGTTGAGTGCAATCCCGCGGCCGAGGTCGTGCTGGGCATCCCCCACGACCAGATCGTTGGACGCAGTCCGCGCGATCCACGCTGGCGCGCTATCCGCGAGGACGGCAGCGATCTGCCACCCGATGAGATGCCCGCTGTTCGGACGATGAGAACAGGCGAGTCCGTGCAGGGGTTCGTGCATGGGATCGTCCGTCCCGACGGGCAGACGCGATGGCTATCGATCAGCTCCGAGCCGGTCCATGAGCATGATGGTTCACTCCGCGGGGTGGTGGCCAGCATGAACGACATTACCGTTCAGTTCGAGCAGCAGCGTGAGCTTGGCACGCAGAAGAGGATCTTGGAGTCCGTGCTCGATTCGCCATCGACGGGTTTCTGGGATTGGAAGATCCCTGAGGAAGAGGAGTTCTACAGCCCGAGCTGGCTGCGGATGTTCGGGTACGAGCCGGGCGAGTTGCCCGAGACGCCCGAGACATGGCAGCGGCTGATCCAAGAGGATGACCTCGCGAGCGCGATGCAGGCCTACAACGCCCATGTTGAATCGCACGGCGAGACCCCGTTCTACAACAAGGTTCGATACCGGCACAAGGACGGTTCGACCGTCTGGGTTCTGTGCATCGGTCGTGTGGTGGAATGGTCTGATGATGGCGAACCCCTCCGGATATCCGGCTGCCATATCGATGTGACCGCCGCGCAGCAGGCTGAGCTGTGTATAGAATCGCAGAAGCAGGAACTGCAGGCGATTCTGGACGCCATACCGGGCTATGTGTACTACAAGGACGGACAGAACACGATTCTGGATCTCAACCAGGCCGCCGCCGACTCGATTGGATTGCCGAAGGAAGAGATCCGAAATCGGGCGACCGAGGAGTTTTTCCCGCCCGAGGACGCACAGGGCTACCTCGACGATGATCAGGCGGTGCTCTGGTCTGGCGAGTCAAAGCTCGGGATCGTCGAGAACTATGAAACTGGTGGTGAGGTTCGACATATCCGCACGGACAAGATTCCGCTGCTGAAGTCCGACGGACAGCATGATCGACTCGTTGTAATCGCCACGGATATCACTGAGATAACTCGTGCGAAGCAGCAGGCCGAGGCGGCCAGCCAGGCCAAGAGCGAGTTTCTCGCGAACATGAGCCACGAGATCCGCACGCCGATGACCGCCATCCTCGGCTACGCCGACCTGATCATGGACCCGGCATCCTGCGCGCTCGACTTTGAGTCGCATGTGCGCACCATCCAGTCCAATGCCGGGCACCTGCTGACCATCATCAACGACATCCTCGACATGTCCAAGATCGAGGCCGGGCAGATGACGGTCGAGCACATCGGCACCGACCCGGCCCAGATTGTCGAAGAGGTCGCCTCGCTCCTGCGCCCACGGGCCGTCGGCAAGGGCATCGATCTGCGCATCGCCTACGACACCCCGCTGCCCACGGCGATCCAGTCCGACCCCACCCGCCTCCGCCAGATCCTGCTGAATCTCACCGGCAACGCAATCAAGTTCACCGAGATCGGCTCCGTCACCATCCACGCTGCCTGCGACACGATCGGTGAGCGGATGACCTTCCGCGTCGTCGATACCGGCATCGGGATGTCCGAGGAGCAGCGTGCGGCGATCGCGCGCTTCGAGGCGTTCGCGCAGGCCGACGGCAGCACGACACGCAAGTTTGGCGGCACCGGGCTTGGGCTGCGCATCTCCAACTCGCTGGCCACGATGCTCGGCGGCGGGATCGAGGTCGATTCCACGCCGGGTGAGGGCAGCACCTTCACGGTTGGCATCGCGACCGGCCCGCTGGAGGGCGTCGACCTGCGTACCCCCGCCCAGGCGAGCGACCTGCTCGGCACGCCCGGACCGGCCGCCACGGTTCCCCAGCCCGCGAGTGTCGTCGGCGAGAAGCCCGAGCCGCTGAAGGGTCTGCGGATCCTGCTGGCCGAGGACGGCCCGGACAACCAGCGCCTGATCAGTTTCCACCTGAAGAAGGCCGGGGCAGAGGTCACCCTTGCGGATAACGGGCTGATAGCCGCCGAAACGATCGAGTCGGCAACGCCTGACTCGATACCGCATGTGGTGCTGATGGACATGCAGATGCCCGAACTCGACGGGTACAGCGCAACCAAGCGCCTCCGCGAGGGCGGCTGCACCCTGCCCATCATCGCGCTGACCGCACACGCCATGGAGGGCGACCGTCAGAAGTGCCTGAACGCCGGCTGTGACGACTACATGACCAAGCCCATCGACAAGCACAAACTTATCGAAACCTGCGCAATCTGGGGCGAAAGAACAGACAGAAAGGCCGCGTGATCAGCTCATCGAGCTGTGGCGTGGATGTACCGGGGCCCTGCCGCGTCTAGCTGGATGCGTTGAGTTGTTCGAACACCCACTCCGGGAACGGATCAGGCCATTCGCTCCAGCCCTCGGGACCCATCGCCAGTTCATCATCGGTGAGCAGGCAGCTGTCGAGCAGCAGTCGGGTGTAGGTCTCGTCCAGCTTGACACCAATCATCACGACCTCCTGGCGCCGGTCTCCGAACGGCTCGGCCCACTTGGACTCGATCCACGCCCGTGACTCAGCGTCCTGCGGCCACCGCCCGCGCGGCGCGACCGCCCACCAGCGTCCAGCCGGCTCGATTCGGAACGATCCTCCCGCCTGAGACCACATCGCGGCAAAGTCGTGCTTCGAGGCAAGCCAGCAGAAGCCCTTCGATCGGGTCGTCTTCAGGAATCCACCAGAAACCATGTCGTGGAGTCGCTGCGGGTGGAACGGCCGCCGCGAGCGGTAGACAAAGCTGGAGATGCCGTACTCCTCGGTCTCGGGTGTATGCTCACTGTTGAGCTCCT
>REDD01000298.1 GCA_007693725.1 Phycisphaeraceae bacterium | reverse complement strand
GTACCGGTTCGATCCAGGTCACATTCGACCTGCTGGTCCAGACCGGCGACCTCGTGCCCGGAACCAACATCGCCTACACCGGACTCTCGCGCGCCGATGCCTCCAACGGCAACTTCGCGTGGCGCGGCGATCGCGTACCACGGCGCGGCCTCGTCAAGCCGCTCAAGCCACGCCGCCGAACGAGTTCCACCCGCCCCGCCGATCGCCGCATCCGCGAACCCCATGGCCTCGTTCTTCCTGATCGCCATCGCCAAACCTCCACGCCAGACCGACCGGACACACGACGCAGCTGAGAGATACCGTCGAAGAGGAGGGCGGATGTGCGGTTGTTCTAGGGTTCCTCTTGTTTATCGGTTGAAAAAATCTGTCTGATTGAGTTGCGGATCATGTGTGTGATACCGCTGAGAGAACGGCCGCAGCCTGTCAACTGCGGTTTGACAACGAGAGAACGGAGAGAATAATCATGAACCTGAACAAGGCCCTCTTTGGTGGCGCCCTGATGGCGGCCGGCATGACCGCAAACGCCCACACCTTCATCTACAACGCCACGGACACCACCGGCGAATTCTCGTCCTTTGCCTACTCGCTCGCCGCTGGCGGCTACCTTGATGAAAGTAACGCCTCCGGCGCGCTGAACACCTCGTCCACCGGCTACAGCTACGAGATCGGCACCACCACTGTGTCCACCAGCCAGACCGCCAACAGCATGCGCGTCGACGGCCAGTGGGACGGCGGCGGCTACCTCCCCTTCTTTGGCGGCTACGGCGAATCTGTCATGCAGCAGTTCTTCCAGGTCTCCGCCAACGCTGACCTGATCATCGAGTGGGATTACTCGGGCACCAACGGCTTCCCCGCCCGCGCCTTCGTCCTCCAGGACCCCACCCTTGACGTGCTCTTCGAAGTCGGTGGCCTCGCGGGCGGTCCCACCTCCGGTTCGGTCACCATCAGCCTGACCGCCAGCACCGATTATGCGGTCGTGATGTGGATGGGAAATACCTTCTTCGAGACGGAGAACCAGTTCATCAGCATGACCCTCGTCCCCGCCCCAAGTGCGATCGCCGTGCTCGGCTTGGGCGGCCTGATGGCCACCCGTCGTCGCCGCTGAACGGCGGACGACCGCGTCATCCGCCTGACGGGCCTGCCCCGTTCGAGGAGGACGCGACCTTGATTCTCACGCATGCCTTGGCTCACCGCCGGGGCATGTCTTTTTCAGGCCCGTCCGACCCTATGGCCTGACAACTTCACCGGCTCGGCCCGATGAATGGGTGCCGGAGCGGACCCGCAGGGCCACTCCCCTCGATCGTCCTCCGCCGCGAGCCCCTCCAGCCCCGGATTTTACGATGCCCCCCAATTCCCCGACTCCCCCGACTCCCCCGGCTCCCCCGCCCCCTCTCACCGGCCCGGGACCGCGGGACCGGTCGGACCCGGGGGACCGGTCGCCTTATGCGCCCGCGCCGATCCCCGCCCGGGCTCCGGTGCCGCGGGCTGGCGGCAAGCCAGGGCCTGGGGCGCTGCTGGCCAGCGCGGGCATTGGTTCGGGGCAGGGCTGGGTGGGGCCCGCGGGGAGTGAGCCCAAGCGGGCGCGGGTGCTGCGTGAGATGCGCGAGCACATCGCCCACAGCCGCAACAGCGACGCGGTGCGGGTGTTCGAGGGGCTGAACAAGCTGCTCAGGTCGGACCCCGAGGTGCAGTACGTGGCGGCGTGCGCGATGGAGAACACACGCCAGTTCAACCGCGCCATCCAGCAGGCGAAGCAGAGCCTGGAGAAGACCGGGCACGTGGCACCGATGCTGGTCATGGCGCGGTGCTACCGGGCGATGGGTGAGACAGAGAAGGTGCTCGCGTGGTGCGACCGGGCGGCCGCCAAGGCGCCTGCCGAAGAGGTCGTGTCGTATGTCCGGGGCGGCGCGCTGGAAGAAGCGGGCCAGTTCGACGAGGCGACGGAAGTGCTGCGCCCGCTGGTGGAGAAACACCAGCAGGCCGGGCGCTCGCTGCCGATGGCGCTGCGGATCGAGTGGCCCAAACTGCTGGTGCAGGCAAAGCGGTTCGATGAGGCAATCGCACTGATCGACGAGACGGTGGCCATGCCAGCCGCGCATGAGGGGATGAAGAGCATGCTGCTCTACCTCAAGGCCAAGGCGGCCGACCGCAAGAAGGACTACGACGCGGCGTTCGCGGCGGCGGACATTGCCAACGGCATCGGGCGGGTCGAATTCGATCCAAGGGTTTACGAGGAGCAGGTATCGGCCCTGACGGACAACTGGTCGCGGGAGGCGATGGCCGACTTTCCGATCAGCGCGTGCGGCAGCGAGCTACCGGTGTTCGTCGCTGGCATGCCGCGGTCGGGCACGAGCCTGATCGACCAGATCATCGACGCGCACCCCAAGGGGTCGGGCGTGGGTGAACTGAACACGATCGAGCGGTTCGCGGGAAAACTGGCGCAGGCCTGGGACCCCGAACGCGAGCCAGGCAAGCAGTTCGGCGGCATGGACGGGCGCAAGTGGACCCGGGCCGCGGAGGCATACGTGAAGGAGATCCGCTCGCTGGCCCCGCCCGGGACCGAGCGGGTGGTCAACAAGGCGCTGGGCAACAACAAGCTGGTGGGTCTGATCGCACGGCTGTTCCCCAGGACCCGGATCATCCACGCCGTGCGCGACCCGCGCGACGTGGCGATCAGTTGCTTCATGGGCGGGTTCAACAACCGGCTGCACCCGTGGACCACCCGGCTGGAGTGGGCCTCCCACGCGTGGGCGCAGTCGCAACGGATGATGGACCACTGGAAGGCGACGCTGGACGTGGAGATCCTGGAGGTCAACTACGAGCGGCTGGTGGCGGACCCGGAGAACGAGTTCCCGCGCATCATCGCGTTCCTGGGGCTTGAGTGGGACGAGAAGTGCTTCGACTTTCACAAGAGCCGACGGACAGTGCGCACGCTCAGCTACGACCAAGTCAACCGCCCGCTGTACACGAGCAGCTCGGGGCGGCACACGAACTACACCAGGCACATCGAGGGCGTCGAGTTCCCGCGCTACGACCCTTGGGAACGCGGCGGCTGATCCCCGGCCTCGTCAGATCGAACTCCACCCGGAACCTCCGATCCGTCCCCCGCCGCTCCAACGCATACGCGAAGATCTCCCCTGCCACGGCCTCCACCGTCCACACATTCGCCGCCTCCCGGCAGCAGCTCGATCGTCTTGTGGGAGACCAATGCCGCAAGAATTCAGAATCAAGTCCCCTATCAAGGAGTCCTTCGGCCAACCGTGCCGACCGTCGGTGAGTGCATTCTCTCTGGGGCGGGTCAAAAATAAAAAGAGACGCGGCACCGAAGCCGCGCCTCAATATGTGACGAACCAGAAAGAAGACTCGATATCAGCCGCGACGACGACGAGTCATGCCGCCGAGTGCGAGCATGCCAGCGATCACCGCGGTACCCGGGGCAGGGACCACACCAGCGACGGTAAAGAGCCCGGAAACGCCGGACGCACCACCGGTAATGGAAGCGAAAGTAGTTGCCACAAGCGTGTACTCCTGGCCCTGAGTCAGACCAAGGAACATGTCGGCGCTGTTGGGATCACCCAGGCCGCCGATATCATCAAGCCCAATGAGATTGTCGAGCGGATTGATCGGGTCGAACGCTCCCTGGTAGACCAGCATGTAACCGTCGAAAGGCGGGCTGATGTGCATGGCCAAGTGGTGGACACCGGTCGCGAGCGCTGTAAAAGACAGCGTGTCGTAAGTATATCCTCCGCCTGCACCCGTGGTTGTCGTAGTGAGTGACGATGGCCGAGCGCTCATGGACTGGCCGCTTGCGGCAGAGTCGAACGCGACGGGCGCGATGATATCGGTCAGGAAGTGAATCTGAGCATTGGCCAGCGAAGCCGAACTACCACCGAATGACTGTCGAAGCCCGAGCGAGAATATCCCGCCCAGATCTGAACTGGAAGCGTTGGCGAGCATGGTGTTGTAGCCGTGTCCGACGGGGCTGGTCGTCGTGTTGTTTGACCATGTAGCGACGGTGGGAGCGCCGAAGGTGAATGGATTGCCGTTCCCAACGCCGCCGTGAGTCCGCTCAAGAGCGCCGCCGCCCACATTGGTTACGCCCGCAAGCTGCACGCGGAATTCGTTGGACCACGGATCACCACCCAGCACGCTCCAATCGCCGGTGACATAGAACGCGCGAGCACGCCCGGAGGCGCTGGATGTGTCGATGTTGTAGAAGGAAGCCGTATTGGTGATGGCACCCGGCGAAAAATTGAACGAGAAAACATTCGCGCTCGCAACCGCCGTCCCCGCGGACAGGACAATCGCTGGAATCAATAACTTCTTCACTGTGAATCCTCCCATTTCCTGAACAGAATCTGACCGCAACACAACTCGCTGCAGAATCGGACCACACGGACCGATGAACCGCAGCAGCAAGAAGTCTGAAATTCGGATATGTAAAAACTGTCCGCGATTAAAAACGCGGACCTCTCTCACCTTCCAAGCGATGGCTCGGAATCAAGCAACCATGACCGGTTTGCCTGAGAGCATCGACGCTTCATTCAACTCCTACACTAGTGTGGGTTGATATTTGAGACTGTCAAGCGGCACCGTTAAAAAATCTTGAACCGACTTAAAACACGCCCTTAAAGGTCGCACTCACGAGCCGACATCGATCCTGACGACATCCTAACGGCCCCGCCCCACGCTCTCTGGATGCCCCCACGGCGTAGGCGGGGCCTCCACCGGCCTCGTCAGATCGAACTCCACCCGGAAACGCCGATCCGTCCCCCGGCGCTCCAACGCATACGCGAACATCTCCCCCGACACGATCTCCACCGTCCACACATTCGTCGCCGCCTCCGGAAGCAACGCCGCCGTGTGCGCATCGGCATAAAACCGCTGCGTCGTCGCCGATCCATCCCCGCGCATCGTGTCGCCGCCGTACTGCGTGAGATCATCCTCCGAACCATCCTCATGCCGATGATCGTGCTTCAGCCGGAGCCCCGCCTCCGTCCGCGTGAACACCCAGGTCCGCGACCGATCCGGCCCGACATGGAACGGCACCAGAATCCGCGACTCCTCACACACCCGCACATGCATTACCAGCGGCGTCTGCGCGAACGCGGGCGTGTTCGTCGTGTCCTCCACCACCCGCCCCTCGAACGCCATCCCGCACATCCCCTCCAGATTCGCCCAGAACACATCCCGATCCGCACGCTCCGCCGCATCATCGCACCGCTGGCACGCACAGCCGCCCAAACCAACCGCAACCGTGCCCACAACAGCCATCGCCAGAATCCTCAGCATCACAACTCCTCTCGCCCCGATCGGTCCACTTCATATGCATGCAGTATGCACATTTTCCGCTCCCGCACACCCCCCATCATCGCCGAATGGGCCGCATCACCCTGACCGAGACACACCCCGCTGCGCATGAAAAACCCCCGGCCAACACAGCCGGGGGTGGAAATCCGGGGGGAAATCATGCCACACTTAGCCGTCCACTCGCGATCAACGCCTGCGACGACGCGCCACGCACAGCACGCCCAGCAGCGCCAGCGCTCCGCCGCCCGCGGGCGCGGGAATCGCCGCCCCGATGTTCCCGCTGAACGGCGCCGACGCGAACGAGCCGCCGCCCTTCAGGTCCGCCGCGACCATCGTCCCGGCGAACTTACCGTTGCTGAAACTCACGCTCGCATCCGGCGCGAGGATCGAGCCCTGCACACCCACGCCCGACATCGACAGCGACGATGCCTCGTGGAAGTTGTACAGCACCGTGCCCGCGCCGACGCCCTGCAGATTCCAGCCCTGATTCGAGATGTCAACGCTCGAACCGCTGATGTTCACCAGCACCGTCGAGCCCGCGGGCGCATCGATCGTGAAGTTGTTCGCGCTGCCGAACCACTCGCCCGGCACCGAGAACACATTGAACGAGGCATCGCCGCCCGTCAGCGTGATCCCGCCCCACTGCATCGTCGCCGTGCCCGTCGGGCTCAGCGAGGCCATCGTGTTCGAGGTGACAGACAGCTCCGCGCGGATCGCGCTGAAGTCGAAGGGCGAAGCGCCCTGATACGCGCTGCCGCCGTTGTTCACCCACGCCCTGCCAGCGTGCGCGCCGGCGTATCGGACATTGCCGCCCGAGTTCAGCGACATGTTCCCCGTCACGAGCGAGCCGACGACGATCACATCGTCGCGCACACCCCCGCCATCGGACATGGCCGTGCCGACCGAATAACTGTTGATCGTCGCGCTCCCGCCCACGGCGAGGCGTCCTTCCATGCTCGAGTTCACGAGGTGCGCCGAGCCGAAGATGAACGCGTTGAAATCCGCGACCCCCGCATCGCCCGCCGTCGTGATCACGCCGGCAGAGACAGCGCCGGACGCCGCGAACAGCACCGCCGCACCGGTCATGGTCTGCATCACTCGCTTCTTCATGGATGGACTCCGTTCTGTATCTGACACGGACGCCCTCATGGCGCCCTCTACCGGAACCATCCAAAACATCCCCCGCCCATCCAAACCCCCACAGCGGGTTTTTGCTGATCCGAACACACCCCCTGGCGAATCTGTGCCGTCTGTACGCCCGGTGCCGACTGGGAATGTGCTGTTATCGGCAACGCCCTCCCACACCCCGCACTCCCATCACCTTCCCACGCGCCGAGTACGAGCGTGGAGCGTCAGCGACATGCTGCCTTCCTGTCTTCCCCTCTTCCCTAGTGCCAAGTGCCTATTGCCCAGTGCCTCTGTTGTCCCAGTGCCTGCCTTCCTGCCTTTACCAGCCCGGAGCGCTTCCGGGGGAGCGACGGGGTAGTGACTGCGGACCCACCCCGCACCCACTATTCACGCACAGATCCGGTGATGCGCAGGTCCATCTTGATATTCTCCAATGTCGCCAGAGTGCGCAGACGCAACCATCCATCCAGAGCGACGAGAATGGAATACACCGAACGCGGCCCATCGTCCTGAGCCCTCAAATCGGCGGCCTCGCCGGGAGAAAAGGGACGAAGGACAATGACCCTGTGCGCTGCACCCACGGACGGGTACTTGATCTGGAACCAACGACACGCCGCGAATGCGTTCGCTCGCGAGCCGGTGGCCACCACTTGCGAAAGCGCTTCGAGTACGGATTCCGAGAGAGCAACATCCCCTTCCGGCAGTTCGATGCCCGATCGCTTGAGCCAGTAGGCGATCCAGTCTTCTGGAGCGGCGTGAGGCGTGCCGGGCTGCATCCACCATGCCCGAATGCCCTCCCTCAGACACTCCAGCGAGACGGCATCATGGTCCTCATCCTCCGGCGGCGAGCATTGGAGTGTGCCGAGCCGGAATCTCAAGAAATCGGCGATCAGAGCCGCGACGCGAATATCGTTCTCGTTCTCAAGCGGGGCATGCAAAAGCCACCGGACCGCACGCGGCACAAAGTCGCGATCCTCAAGATTCCACCCCGACGACACCCACACCACTACGACATCCCGAAAAGCGTAAAACTCATCCGGAGATTCCGCGAGCGGAATTTTATTCTCCAGCGTTGACCATCCGTTGAGTTCCGCCGAAAGGAGCAGCCAGTCCAGCATGGCCACGGTGCTGAATCCGGAATCGAAATCGCCGTGCGGCGCCGACTCGATAAACTCAAGAAAACCCGCAGAGTCCATCTCCCGAAGCGCTTCCCGGTCGTCATCGGGGGGCGACACTCCGGCGGCGGACAGATACTGCAAATACACCCAGTAACGGCAATCCGGACGCCGATCAAGAACTCCGGTCCGCAGAATATCGAGCATCACCTGTATGCCGTCACCGTTATCCAGATAAGACAAGGGACCCCTCAGATAGACGGCGTTGATGCTCGGCGAGTTCAGAGTCCGCGCGATCGCCTCACGAGCCACCTCTCGCCCGGACGCGGGCAGGAAAATCAATGACTCTCCAAAAATGCTCATGACAGGCCTCATGCGAGATCGCACGAAGACCGCCTCCGGCTCCTCGGAGTAGGCCGTCAAAGAAGAGAACCCCAGGAACGCATAGTCGAGAAGCGAGTCGGTGCGCACATCCACGCACAACGCAGATTCCGGCGTCGCGCCCTCGACTTCGGACGATTCCGGCTCCGCGCCGAAAGCAGTATGATCCCAAGGTGAAACAGCAATCAGAATCAATACGAAGATTCGAGATATCATGATCTGCTCTTTCTCTGTTTCGGATTGCCCGGCGGGTTGCCTCCCGTACTTGGACCCTGACGGAGGAGGACTGGGGTAGGGACCCGCATGGAGCCGGTGCGGCGGTTCACGGCCACCCTCTTTGTTCGAGGAGCTTCTTGCCGAGGGCATCGCCCCGCTCGGTGTTCCGCAGCCAACAGACTTCCCACAGCGACGGGAGTCTCCCCAGTGCATCCCATTCGCGCTCGACCCGGCTCAGCGCATCGT
>REDD01000131.1 GCA_007693725.1 Phycisphaeraceae bacterium | reverse complement strand
ATGGTGTCCGCATCGGGCCTTTGTGTTTGCGGGGTCTGGTGCGGGTGAAAAGGGAAGTGCGGTGAAAAGCCGCCGCGGACGCGCCGCCGTAACGGGTGCTGACGCTGGTCCATGAGACGCCACTGGTTGGCCCGCAAGGGTTGATCGGGAAGGCGGGCCAGACGATGCCCGGAGCCGGAAGACCTGCCATTGACGACCGTGTCGCCCTCGCGGAAAGGGTTGACGGTGAGTCGTGGCGCGCTCCCTGCCCGACCTTGCCGCTCAACGCAAACCGCTTCGCGAGGGATCGGAAGACCTGTGACGGGAGCCGTCCTGCGCGTTTTCGGGACGCATGCGAGAGGAGCGGCCGCAGATGGGCCATTGGAAGCGATTTGCCGCGTGCGCGGCCGGAGTTGTCGTTGCGCTGGGCGGATTTTCGACCGGGGAGGCGCTGGGGTCGGTGCCGAATTACCAGCTTGTGGGATCGTTCAGCGCGCCGGATGGGCGGTGGGACATCCTGCCGGATGGACGGCTGATCTCGATCGGGGGGACGAACGGCAGCGAGATCTTCGTGCAGAACTCGGTGAACGGATCGGGGTATTCGGTGGCGGGCTCGCTGAGCACGCTGGGCGGGATCAACTCGTTCGGGGCTTCGTTCCTGCGTGTGTCGCCGGGGGGCGGGACGGTGGCGGTGGGCGATGGGAACTTCGATGCGAGTGCCTCGGTGTACACCTTTACGCTGAGTGATCTCGGCGGGAGCACGCCGACGCAGCGGATCGTGTCGCCGAACTTCGACGGGGTCTTTCTCGATGACGGGACGCTGTTCGTGACGGGGTCGAATCCGACGACCTTCGCGAACGGCGTGTACAGACTGAATCTCACGACGAACACTTCGACGCTGGTCGTGGACGACTTCGGCGGCGCTTCGGGCGGGATCGCGACGGACGGGGCGTATTTGTACACGGGGAATGGCTTTGATCTGGTAGACGGCGGGAGCGTGACGGGGGAGGTGCGGGCGGTGTTGCTGTCGAGCGTGGACGGGACCGGGCCGCTGGTGAGCTTCGAGAGCGAGATGATCCCGGTGGCGCGTGCGCTGAGCGCGGGATCGCTGGGGTTCGACGGCTTCGGGAACTTTCTGATCGGCGGGGGCGACGGGTTCAGCGGCGGCGAGGCGGACTTCGCGGGCGTGATCGCGGGCTCGCGGATCGCCGATGCGCTGGCGGGGCTCGGTTTCACGCCGGGTGTGGATCTGGCGCTGTCGCCGGATCCGGCGTTCGCGGACTTCTATTCGATCCGCTTCAACCACGCGACGGGCGAGCTGCTGGTGGCCGCGAACGGGACGGTGTACCGCTACATCCCCGCCCCCGGAACCGGGGCCGTTGCGCTGCTCGGTTGCCTCGTTGCCGGTCGGAGGCGTCGTCGTGGCGCATGAGATGATGCGAGCGATGGTGATGGTCGTCGGCGTGTGCGCAGTGGGCGCGCGCGCCGGCGACTTCGCCGATGTGCTGTTCGAGTACGCGCCCGCGCCGGGGCAGTTCATCAACGGCGACAGCAACACGCCGGGCGAGGTGTACAACGATCCCGCGGCCGCGCTGGGTCCGCCGATCGGCGCGGGGGCGACTTCACCGAGCAACGCGAAGGTGGTTTCGCTGGGCGGGTTCGGCGGGTCGATCACGCTGGGGTTCAGCGAGACGGTGTGGGCGGATCCGTGCAATCCGTGGGGCGTGGATGCGATCGTGTTCGGGAACGCGTTCTGGCTCGGGACTGCGGGGACGCACCGCTGGGCGGAGCCGGGGGTGATCGAGATCAGCCGTGATGTGAACGGGAACGGGATTCCGGATGACCCGTGGTATGTGGTGCGCGGCTCGCATCTCGCGGTGGGTCCGGGCAAGGTTCCGATGGATTTCTGGGAGGAGCAGGATTGGGACGACGATCCGAACACTGCGACGCCGCCGGCGCAGGTGTGGTGGTACCCGGATCCGCTGGTGTATCCGGGGTTTCCGTCGTCGTACACAACGGCCGGGTACCGGCTGCCGAGCGTGTTCGAGGTGGCGGTGCTGGTGACGCCCGCGCCGGGGGAGTTCGAGGCGTACTGGGGGTACGCGGACATGTCGCCGACGCTGCGGCTGGGGGACCTGACGGGGAACGGCGTGGTGGATGATCCGTCGATGACGCCGGAGGAGTTCTACACGCGGGCGAGCAATCCCTTCCGAGTCGGGATCACTGCGGGCAGCGGCGGTGGCGATGGGTTCGGCATTTCGTGGGCGGTGGACCCGGAGACGGGCGAGCGGGCGCCGATCGATGGATTCGACTTCATCCGGATCCGGACGGGGACGAACTTCGTGTCGGGGAGTCTCGGGGAGCACTCGACGGAGGTGGGCGGCGTGGCGCGGGCGCGTGCGGACCGATCGTTCTTCGATGTGGATGGGTCGGGCGCCGTGGATGTGGAGGATGTGTACGCGTGGCACGCGGGCATGACGAAGGACCTGACGGGTGACGGGACGATCGGCGAGGCGGATCGGCTCATGCTGCTGCGGTGCGTTCGCTGCTGCGAGATCAACGACATGACGGAGGGACGCTGATGCACGCGCGCGGGCACGGCTTCACTCTGGTGGAACTGCTGGTGGTGATCGCGGTGATCGCGCTGCTGATGGGCGTGTTGCTGCCCTCGCTGTCGCAGGCGCGCGGCTCGGGGATGCGGATGCAGGGGGCTTCGAACATCCGGCAGTTGCAGCTCGCGAACACGATGTACGCGGATGATCACGCGGGGCGGATGATGCCCGGCGCGATCGGGATGGCGACGACGAATCTGCACCGGTGGCACGGGACGCGCGAGTCGGATGGTCTGCCCTTCGAGCCGGAGGGCGGATCGATCACGCCCTATCTGGATGGCGAGAGCGGGTCGCGGGGTGTGCGACGGTGTCCGGCGCTGCGGATTCCGGAGGGGGTGGATCGGTCGGAAGTGTGGGCCTTCGAGGAGAACTGCGGCGGGTATGGGTACAACGCGCTGTACCTCGGAGCGGTGATGTGGCGGGATCATCGGGGGCGGATGATGATGGACCGTTCGCGCGGTGCGCTCAGGGCGCGGGTGCGGAACCCTTCGGAGACGGTGGCGTTCGCGGATTGCGCGATGGTGACGACGGACCTGATCGAGTATTCGTTCGTGAGGTCGCCCTACTGGCCGCAGGACGGGCCGGCGGGCGACCGGCCGGATCCGAGCATCCACTTCCGGCATGTCGGGGGGACGGCGAATGTGGTGTGGGTGGATGGGCATGTTTCGAGCGAGCGGATGACGGAGACGAAGGCGGAGGGGATCTACGGGGGCTCGCCGCGCGAGCACGGGCTGGGGTGGTTCGGGGAGGTGGACAGCAATCGGCTGTTTGATCTGGATTGAGCATCCGGCGGGCGTGGGGAGCGAAGCGGGCTGTATGGCGGTTGACCGATGCGTGTGCCATGAAGTGTCTTTCCGGGAGCTGCTGTCGCTGCATCGTGAGCAGGGGTTGTCGTTCGAGGAGTTGCAGCTCCGGACGGGGTGCTGCACGGGGTGCGGGACCTGCGAGCCGTATGTCCGGCTGACGCTGGAGACGGGGCGGGTGGTGCATCCGGTGCTGGATGGTCGGGAGGCGGATGCGATCATGGCACGGGCGGGGCGGTGCTGATCGGGGGGCGGCTGCGGCAGTTGGTATCTTGGGCGGTGATGAGCACCCCCCCACTGACGGTCGCGGCGTTTCAGGCGTTGATCCGGGATCGGTATCTGAAGACGGATGCCGCACGGGGAACGGCCGGGACCTTCATGTGGCTGATCGAGGAGGTGGGCGAGTTGGCGACGGCGCTGCACGCGTGCTCGGCGGAGAAGGGCGGGGGCGATGCGGAGGACCGCGCGAATCTGGAGGAGGAGTTCGCGGATGTGATCGCCTGGCTGACGACGCTGGCGAACATCAATGGGGTGGATCTGGAGCGTGCGCTCGAGAAGTACACGGATGAAGGTCGCGTTGAGGGAGTCAAGCAGTGAGTGCTACGCAGGGCGTGAATCGGATTGAAGGGATTTTCGACCGGCTCAGGAGCGAGCGCGGGAAGGCGTTGATGCCGTTCGTGTGCGCCGGGTCTCCGACGATGGAGGCGACGGCGGGAACGCTGGAGACGCTGGGCGGGTGCGGGGCGAGCATCGTCGAGGTGGGGATCCCGTTCTCGGATCCGATCGCCGACGGGCCGACGATCGCCAGCGCGATGCACCGGGCGTTGACGGAGGGGGTGACGCCGCGGGGGGTGCTGGAGATGGTCGGGAAGGTGCGGCAGAAGACGGAGCTGGGCCTGGTGGCGATGGTGAGCGTGTCGATCGTGGGGCGGATCGGGGCGGAGCGGTTCGCGAAGGAGTGTGCGGAGGCGGGGTTCGATGGGGTGATTCTGCCTGATGTTCCCGGCGAGGAGGCGGGCGCGATGGCCCCGGCGTTCCGCGATGCGGGATTGACGATGACGCTGCTGGTGGCCCCGACGACGAAGCGGGAGCGGGTGGAGCGGATCGTGTCGATGTGCTCGGGATTCGTGTATGTGCTGGCGCGGGTGGGGATCACGGGGGAGAGCGGCGGGCGAGGCGATGCCCCGCCCGAGTCGGTGAGCTTGGCATCGCGGATGGCGATGCTGCGCGAGATGACGGATCTGCCGCTGGCGTGCGGGTTCGGCATCGGGAGCGCGGAGCAGGTGCGGGCGGTGGTGCACGAGGCGGGGGCGGACGCCGCGATCGTGGGATCGGCCTTGGTGAAGCGGATGCTGGAGGCGCACGATGCGGGCGAGGACAGCGTCGAGGCGGCGGGGCGGTTTGTGCGGGAACTGAGCGCCGGGCTGCGGGGCGGGTAGGGCGATCCTGGCCTCGGATACGGAGAAACCCGAGTTGGGGCCGATCTGCACACAGATTTGTGGGTGGCTTTTTTTGCTTTTTGGCCCACAGATTTGTGGGGACGGGTTCACGGGTTCCCGGGCGCGGGTAGTCTCCCCCCGGTCGCATCGGATGGCCGAGGTGTTTTCGGTGCATTCGCGGCGTGACCGAGTTGTGAAGTCTGTGAGGGATACGAGCGATGATCGACGGATCGACACGGCGTGAGGCGCTGGCGCGGGTTGCCGATTTTCATCTTGAAGAGGGGCTCGAGTGGGCTCCGAGCAGCAGCGTGCAGCAGGTGTTCGGCGAGGATGTCTTCTCCGAGCGCGTGATGCGTGAGCGGCTGCCGAAGGATGTCTACAAGCGTCTCCAGCGGACGATCCAGTACGGCGAGCCGCTCGATCAGGCCGTGGCGGACACCGTCGCGAACGCGATGAAGGACTGGGCGCTGGAGCACGGCGCCACGCACTACACGCACTGGTTCCAGCCGCTGACCGGCACAACGGCAGAGAAGCACGATTCGTTCCTGTCCCCCGATGGACAGGGCGGGGTGATCACGGAGTTTTCCGGAGCATCACTGGTTCAGGGTGAGCCGGATGCATCGTCGTTCCCGTCGGGCGGCGTGCGGGCGACCTTTGAGGCGCGCGGCTACACGGCGTGGGATGTCACCAGCCCGGTGTGGCTGAACCGCTCGACGAATTCGGTGACGCTGTGCATCCCGACGGTGTTCGTTTCGTACGGCGGAGAGGCGCTGGACAAGAAGACCCCCCTGCTGCGCTCGATGGATGCGGTGTCGCGTCAGGCGATGCGGATTCTTCGTCTGTTCGGCACGGATGCGGGCGTGCGACGGATCTCGGCGACCTGCGGCGCTGAGCAGGAGTACTTCCTCATCGACCGGCATTATTACTTCGCGCGTCCGGACCTCCTGATGGCCGGAAGAACGCTGTTCGGGGCGAAACCGGCGAAGAATCAGCAGCTCGAGGATCACTACTTCGGATCCATTCCGGAGCGTGTGCAGAGCTTCATGTCGCACAGCGAGTACGAGCTGTACCGCGTCGGGGTGCCGGTGAAGACCAGGCACAACGAGGTCAGCCCGGGGCAGTTCGAGATTGCACCGATCTTCGAGAACGCGAACATCGCCGCGGATCATCAGCAGATCCTGATGGCGATGCTGAAGAAGATCGCCCCGAAGTACGGTCTCCAGGTGATCATGCACGAAAAGCCCTTCGCGGGCGTCAACGGCTCGGGCAAGCACATCAACTGGTCGCTCTCGACGGACACCGGGGTGAATCTGCTGGATCCGCGCGATGAGACGCACACGAACACGCAGTTCCTGATCTTCCTGTGCGCTGTGATCCGCGCGGTGAATCTGCACGCGAGTCTGTTGCGTGCGTCGATCGCGAGCGCCGGGAACGATCACCGGCTGGGAGCGAACGAAGCGCCGCCTGCGATTCTCTCGATCTTCCTCGGCGACATGCTGGAAGACATCATCGACCAGCTCGCGCGGGGCGCTGTGAACAAGACCAAAAAGGGCGGGAGTCTGGACCTCGGCGCCCGGACGCTGCCGCAGATCCCGCGCCACTCGGGCGACCGGAACCGGACCTCGCCGTTCGCGTTCACGGGCAACAAGTTCGAGTTTCGCGCGTTCGGGGCCTCGGGATCGGTGGCGTGGCCGCTGACCGTGCTGAACACGATCGTGGCGGAATCGATCGACTACATGGCGACGGAACTGGAAACGGCCGTGGGGGATCATCCGACGGAAGCGAAGCTGCGGACGGCATCCAAGAATCTGCTGAAGCAGGTGATCAAGGATCATCGTCGGGTGATTTTCGGCGGCGACAACTACGACGAGGCGTGGCACAAGGAGGCGGAGAAGCGCGGCCTGCCGAACCTCCGCAGCACGCCCGAAGCGCTCGAAGCCCTGACGACGAAGACGGCCCGGGAGGTCTTCAAGAAGTACTCGGTGCTCTCGCCGATCGAGCTCGAAGCCCGCTTCGTGATCTACTCCGAGCAGTACATCAAGCAGCTCCTCATCGAGGGCGAGACGACGCTGCAACTCGGGCGGACCTGCATCCTCCCCGGAGCGATGCGTCACATCACCCAGATGAGCGAGGCGGTCGCGGCGACGGAGGCGGCGGGGATGGACATCGGAGAACTCCGCGATTCGCTGGATGATGTCGTGGACCTGGCGCGTCGACTCCATGTCGGCCTCTGCGATCTCGACAAGGCGCTGCACGCCGATCAGCCGGAGGAGCCCGCGAAGCACGCGCTGTATGTGCGTGATGAGATCCGGCCCCGGATGGACGATGTGCGCGAGATCGTTGATGCGCTCGAAGGCATCGTTGCGGATGACCTGTGGGTGCTGCCCACCTACCGAGAAATGCTCTTCGTGAAGTGATCCGGCGCGGCTGCGAAGCCGACGAGAGCCCTACTCAGGGAGTTCGCTCAGCGGACGCATCGCATGGCAGGCGCGTCCTGTTCGTGCGACATAATCCTGGTGGTACTCCTCGGCCTCGTAGAACTTGTGGTCCGTTGCGAGGGTGATCTGCGTGACGATGGGTCGGCCGAAGGTGCCCGCCTCGGTGAGTGTCCGGATGTAGTCGCGGGCTTCTTCGAGCTGCTTCTCATCGGCCGCGAAGATCGCCGAGCGGTACTGCTCGCCGATGTCCGGACCCTGCCGGTTGAGCTGGGTCGGATCGTGCATCGCGAAGAAGGCGCGCAGGAGCGTGCGGTACGAGACACGGGCGGGATCGAAGGTGACCATCACGACCTCCGCGTGTCCGGTCTTCTCGTAGCTGACCTGCCGATAGGTCGGGTTCTCGACGCGCCCGCCCTGATACCCCGAGACCGCATCGAGCACGCCGGGGAACTGCTCGAAGTGGTATTCGATGCCCCAGAAGCACCCGCCCGCGAAGTACGCGGTGGCGGTCTGGACGGGCTTCGCGCCCGGGGGGAGTTCCTCCCCATCCTCGTAGAAGACGAGCGATTCGGAGTTGACGCAGAAACGCAGACCGCTCGGACGCGGCCCATCATCGAAGACATGCCCGAGATGGCTGTCGCAGCGGGCGCAGAGGATCTCGGTGCGGACCATGCCGTAGGAACGATCGATCTCGGTCGCGACATGGTCCTTGTCGTACGGCGTGAAAAAAGAGGGCCAGCCGGTGCCGGAGTCGAACTTGTGGCCGGATGTGAACAGGGGCAGGTCGCACAGCGCGCAGCAGTAGGTGCCCTGCTTCTTGTTGTCGAGGAGGTTGCCGCAGAACGGACGCTCCGTGCCCTTGTCGAGCATGATGCGTCGCTGCTCCGGCGTCAGCTTCTCGGCGAGTTGGTTGACCCGCTCGGCGGACAGTCGCGTGATGTCGTATCCGGCGGCGGAATACCGGGGCGTGCCTT
Organism: Phycisphaeraceae bacterium; assembly: GCA_007693725.1. GTDB lineage: Bacteria > Planctomycetota > Phycisphaerae > Phycisphaerales > UBA1924 > REDD01. Next base: position 182 of record REDD01000131.1, on the reverse strand, counting down.
GGTCTGTGGTCTTCATGTGCGTCCTCTGGGCGGGGGCGCCGGCCATGGAGTGGGCGGTAAAAATGATCGCGCCCCCGAGGAAAAATCCTACGAAGGCGAGGACGATGTTGCGCAGAGTCAATCCCGACATCATTGTTCTCCCGGCATGGGTTCGTCTCGCGGGGCTGTCCGGATGAACCGGC
>REDD01000209.1 GCA_007693725.1 Phycisphaeraceae bacterium | reverse complement strand
TTCGTCGACTCGATGATCCCCGGCGCAATCGTCTCGCCCTCAAGACCGGTCGCCGTCAGATTTACCGCGTAGTTGTACCACACGCCGCCATCACCGACATTGCCCTGCGCACTCAGACGCGAGGCCTGAGCCGCACCGGCATTCTCGCCTGTGAGCGAGAAATCAAAGCTGGTGTAGTAGGTGCCGTCAAAGTCGCCGAACGCCATCGATACACCGGTCCTCGTCACGGCGCCGTCGTCATACATCTGCATGAAGCCGATGCCGGTGTTCCCGGTCGTGTTCCCCCAGCCGGCGCGGCCCTCCGTCGGGGAATAGAAGGTGTCCAGCGTGTAGAACCACGGCCCGTTCATGAAGCTGATGTCTGACACGATCGTGTCGTTGCTGGCCATGAACAAAGACAGATCACGATTACTCACATTGATGGTGTTCGTGCTGTTCACCCCCGCCTGCGCATCGGCCAGCGAGGCATACTGCAGGATCGTTCCCTCATACCCGAAGCGGGTCGTCGATAGAAATCCCGCCGCGCTCGCGAACGCAGGAACGCTCACGCCGAGGCTACCGGCAGCAGCAACAATCGCAATCATCTTGGCCTTTGAATCTGTCATCTTCCACTCCTCTCAACCTATGCACGACCGCCACCGCAACACGCGCCGACATCCATGCAGTCGAAAACCGGGTGTCCCGTCTCCGAGACACTCGGCGTGTCAATTCTTCACCACTCACCGACGACGACGAACCCCCGCAACCCCCGCGAGCAGCGCCAGCGCAATCGCGCCCGGTGCCGGAATCTCGAAGTTGTAGTTGAACGAAACGCCGTTCCCGAAGGCCAGCGTCACATCGTCCGCGTATCCGATGAATGTCCCCGACAATCCGGAACCCACCCCGAGCTCGATCCCCAGAATCACCGTGTCGAAGTCAAGCACGAGCGATGTCGAGCCGCCATTCATGACCGTATTGCCCTGGAGAAACCAGTTCAACGACTGAAATCCGCCGGCCACATCGAAGTTTGTTCCCCCCGAACGGATCCACCAATTGCCATCCACCGTCTCCTGGTCATCGACCCACGCATCCGTCGTCGCGTTGGCGATTCCGTTGTACACGCCCTCCCACACCAGCAACGCCGGCGCTCCGGTGGCATTCGCGACGTGCAGCTTGATCTGCACGAACTGATACGCCACCGTCGTCGACGAACCATCGCGGTACCAGTCGTATGTCAACGATCCACCGTCAACAAGATCGCCGACCCGCCCGAACGGCACGCCGATCCCGAGCCCGCCGATCACAGAGGCCTTCGCCTGCGAAGTGCCCGCGATCGCCGAGTCGTACGCCATCCGAAGCGAACCGTTCCCGTTCCGCGGCCGCTCACTCGACAGCGTCGAGGAGCCACCCGTGCGGGTATCCAGATCCCCCCAGCCCTGCGAGAAGTCCAGCGTGTCGACAATCGCTGCATTCACCGATCCCGCAAACAGCACAACCGCCGCGACTGAAAGTGTTCTTCCGACCATTGGATCAACTCCCTCTATCTCTGCCCACAGCGATGCCCCGACAGCACAACATGCGCTGCACACAATCACTTCGCTGAAAATGTGCGCGCTCCGTTTCCGCAGCGCACACCGAACAAGGATTCATCTCAACATTCAGCGACGACGACGCAGCATCGCCACGCCCGCCAGTCCGGCAAGCGCCACCGAGCCCGGCGTCGGAATCGCCACGCCCTGAAGCAGACGGGTCGCGACGCGCAGATTATCGCCCTGGATCGTCACACCGTCCGCCCATGTGAACCGTGCAACACCCGTCACCTCAAAGAATGTCAGCGAGAACGCATCCGTGAAGTAGAAGTTGTCCGACTGAACGAACACAGGGCTCCCGTTCGCCGCGATCGAAGAAATCGGCAGCGTCTCGGAACTCCCGTTGATCTTGATCCCAAGATCCTCCAGACTCGACACGGCATCGAGATTGCTCCGTGCCTCAAAGCGGAAGCCCACAAGCGAGTTGCCCGCACCGGGCAGAATCGTCGCCTGCGCCATCTCAACCACCGGTCCCCAGTTGACGAGCAGCGTCGCCAAGCCGTTCGTGTTGTCATATGTGAAGGTGAATTCCGCACCCGCGCCGCTCACCCAGGGATTGTTCGGCGGAGTCGTGTTCCCGCCCGTGTCCTGCAGGGTGTTCCCCGAGGTGATCAGAGCCGTCTTCCAAGTCTGGGAGGCCCCTTTGTCCAGACGGCTCCTCGCCTCCACGAGAGTCGCTGTCGGACCATCGACCAGACCCGTCGGATCCGTCGTGATCGCACCGGAGGTCGCCGAAACCGCGGACACCGTCACCACCGCCGCACCAAGCATCGTGAGAGCTTTGCCTGTCATCTTCGCTTCCTTCGTGAGTGAGAGAGCTTTCTTCCCTAAAGCCAGAATTGCTCCGGAACACAACCAACGAACACACCGATCGCGCAGACTCCCGGGGGAGACTCGCGCCACAGTGCATATGCAGTTCCGTCTTGGGAACCCGCCTGGAAACCGACCCGCGCCTTTCACAGCGCAGGCCGGATTTCTCAAATGGTGCTGCACAGGGATGCAGCCGCTCGAACCGAGCGAAAACCGTCGGCACACGCGATTTGCCACCACGCGGTGCCCTTTGAATCCCTCAGCGCGGGCGTAAGCCCGCACCGAGGGTGCACAGGGATGCTCCCGGCGTTGCGCCGGGAACGAAGAGTCCATCAGAAAATCGACTGGACCGATCCGAATTGTGTGCCTGGTACGCGCTTGCTTTCGTATCCGGAGGTCGTCGCCAAACAACCTTCAGTCCGGGGATTGCACAGGGTGCGCGTTCGAGGCGTCGAGCTTGTCCCGCCGACTATTGCCGGCGGTGAGCCAAATCATGTATTTCGAGCGTGTCTTCTACCTTCGTGTTTCTCGCGCGACCTTCCGGGCCGCGCATCGGCCGACGGGCGACTGAATCTTGACGTGTTTCCGGCGCCCGCCGGCCCTGCGAACCTCCTACCCAACTGTTCGACGGCCACATCTGCTTCCCAACAAACTGAACCGTCGAAGATGCCCGCCCGACTCTCGCCGGACCGGAACCAATCCGCTTTCTCGAAGATGGCGACACGCCCGTCGGCGCAGCGCCACCGATGCACGATGCTGATGAGGAACATCAGCAGGAATGAGAGACAAGTTGTCGCGGACGCCCGTGCGTCCGAATGCGCGACCTCGCAGTGAAGCGAGGCCGCACAAAGTGGTTCCCACTTACTCATTCCCGCCAAACGCCTTTCAGCGACTGGCGAGCGGTTCCATCATTGCGACAGAACACCATTTGAGAGAGAGAGAGAGAGAGAGAGAGAGAGAGAATGGATGCGACGCCCGTTGCGGTGTAGACCATGAACAGTGCCAGCGACGAATGGGAGGAATGGGAGGAAGGAACCGCCGATGGCAATGGCGTGGGCCTCATTTCTTGCTCACGAACGCCGCATCCCGTGTGAAGTCTCCTGAATACGAACAAACCGATATCGCTCACGCACACACCACACGGTGCGCACGCATAAAACTGTCTATGCAAACCAGCATCTCGCCCGTTCCGCAGCGCATCATGCGCTCACGCGGCATCACCTCGGTGCAAGAGACATCAGCGACCCGCGGTTCAACATTCCGCGACGAACACAGTGACCCTTGCGAAGAATCAAACGGTTTCAACAGGACCGGATGACCTTCGGGCGGCTCTATTCAGTTGTGGGGGTGAGTAGTTTCCCTCTTACTCACCTGTGCTGGGTACATAATGACACAATCTACGGGCTTGTCCAGTGCGTAAGCAAAAAATCCCGCTTTTTCCGCACAGCCCCGGAAAACTACCGGGAGCCCCCATCCCCCCACAGAAAGCGCATCGCATCCCCCAACCGCCCCGCCCAGGCCCCCTCGTTGTGCCCCGCCCCCGGCTCGATCACCAGCCGCACCTCCGCTTCCTCATCCCTCCCGGCGCGCACCGCTTCGTACAGCTCGCGCGCAATCGCAACCAGCGCTGCATCACGCGTTGCTTCGCCGTATTCATTGTCTCCCATCGCAATGAAGACGCGTGCAGGCCATTCGCCTTCATGCGCACGCGCCATCTTCACGAGCGCATTGTCACCGATCCAACTCGCCGGTGATTCCACAAGAATCCGCCCGAAAACACCCGGCGCGCGCATCGCCGCGTACAGCGTTGCATTCCCGCCGAAACTCGAACCGCCCATGCCCGTGTGCTCCGGACCCTGCAGCGTCCGATACCGACGGTCGATCTCCGGCATCAGTTCCTCGAGCACAAACCGCAGGTATAAATCACCACGGTTCTGCACACCCCCGAACTCCGTTCCCTCCGGGTTGTACTCCGAAGCGCGGTACACCCCCGCGTTATCGATCCCCACCACGATCATCGCCGGCACCTCGCCCGCCGCGATCAACTCCGTCAGCGTCTCATCCACCCCCCACTCGACCCCGATGAACGAGGTCGCCGCATCGAACAGATTCTGCCCGTCGTGCATGTACATCACCGGATACCGGGGGAACCGGGGGGACCGGGGGGACCCCTCCGCGTACCCCCGCGGCAGCCACACCCGGATCGTCCGCCCACGCCCCAGAACCTCGCTGTGAAACTGAAAGGTCTCCAGCGTCCCGACCACGGTCGACGCCCGCCCCCCGCCAACATCCCGATGCTGATCCGCAAAGCCCATCAGGTCCACTCCAATGATGTTCGTATGCGGCTCCACCATGCCGAGCGTGAACCGCCGATTCGCGATGTCCCGCCCCTCGCCATCCACCTCCACCGTCGACCAGTCCCCCCGCGTGAACTTCGCCTCCACACCCTCCCCCTCCAGCCACTCCCGCGGCACCAAGAAGGTCCACGCCTCCTGAGGGAGATCAGGATCGTCCATCTGGAACGAAACCTCCCCCACCGAGGCGAGGCCCGCGGGATCCCACCCGCCCCGATCCGTGGCCATGTACAGCACCGGGAACCCGCCTTGGTGCTCCATCCCGGAGGCATCCACGACCCAAATCTTGACCATATCATCCACCTGATCGGGGGATGTCTGGGCATGCCCACGAGGGGCGTTTTCCTGGCTTTGAGAGGCATTACACCCCAACAGGGGTACGGCGAACACCCCAGAAACCATCGAAAGCACCCCCCAAAAGGCCCTGAACCCCGGTTTTTTTCGGGTGCCGGAAACCCAAAGTCGGCGCGTCCCAACAAGTTGAGATACTTTTCCACCATCCGAGAATTTCATTGACGGCCCCGCTTTTTTCTTTAGAATGATTCCAACCAAGCGCGAACCGAATCCCGCGCCACCCGTACAACTGTCGGCGATCACAGCATATCGCCGACGATCCTTTCCCCTAGAGGGGGTTCCCGGGGAATCTGTTGAGCAGAGACTGACCACGAAACAAATTCAGGCCCCCGTGTGTTCGTCCGGGATAGATCCACACCGGTCGGGCCTCGCCACAATCGCGTCCGGGGCAAAATTCCCGGACATCACCCTGAAACCGGCCAAGACCGCCGAACGAAACTTAAAGGGACGCATCAGACCAAGAGGTCACTTCCATGAAACGATTTGCCACCAATTCACCCCTCGACCAGATGAAGCGCCGGCGCGGCGTGTCGGACATCGCTCCGACCCCCACAAAGAAGGGGACCGGGACCGCGAAGGCCTTCTCGCCCGCTGAGGAGCGCATCCTGCGCGAACTGCTCAGCGAGGAGATGGACTACATCGATTCCGAGGTCTTCCGCCAGCCGGACGCCCAGAAGGTGATCTACGACGACGCTCCGGACATCAAGAAGCCGGACGCCTCGTGGTACCACCCCGTGATGGACGATCTGGGGTCGCGGAACCGTCTGCCCAAGTCCACCGAGCAGGTCATCCTGACGGGGGCCGAGGAGCGGGTGCTGTTCCTCCAGTTCAACTACGCGCGTCACTCGATCAGCGAGATCCAGAAGCAGGTCTGGGCATCCCCGGAGCGCAAGCCCACGGATGAGCAGGCCCGCGAGATGCTCCGCTGGTACCGGCTGTCGCGTCAGCTCCGCGAGCAGATCGCCGAGACGAACCTCGCCCTCGTGCTGGCCATGGCCAAGCGCACGCGGATGAGCGAGGTCGACTTCGCGGATCTGGTCTCGGAAGGGAACATGGCGCTGCTCCGCGCGGTCGATAAGTTCGACTGTGGACGCGGCTTCAAGTTCTCGACCTACGCCTGCCGCGCGATCCTCAAGGCCTTCAGCCGTCAGGGCATGAAGCTGAGCAAGTATCGCCAGCGCTTCCCGACGGACTTCGACCCGAAGCTCGAGCGCTCGAACTTCCTCGACACCAAGCGTGCCGAGTTCGTTTCGGACGCCGCGGCGGAGGTCAAGCGGATCGTCACCGAGAATCACGCGGGCCTGTCCGACATCGAGAAAACCGTCATCGAGCACCGCTTCCGCCTCACCAACCCCGAGGACACGAGCCGCACGATGACGCTCGAACAGGTCGGCCAGATCATCGGCGTCACCAAGGAGCGCGTCCGTCAGATCCAGAACAAGGCGCTCGAGAAGATCCGCACCGAACTCGAGGAAACCTTCCTGGAAGGCACGCGTCGCAACACCGACGAGGCCGATTCGGAGACGGACCAGAAGAATCGGATCGCATCGCTCGAGATGCTCCGTGATCTGCGACTCGAAGCCGTGCTGAACTGACGCGGCCTCCCGGATACGACACACCCACCCCCCCTTGTGGCCCGGCTCTTCGCGAGTCGGGCCGCTTTGTTTTTGTGAGTTGCGAGTACCCACTCCATTCGAGTGCATGCTTGCATAAGAAAAAACACGGCTTGCGAGCAAGCCGTGCCACACGAGGTGTATGAAATCCGTCGCGGAGAGAGTTGAGGACTCAGCGACGCCGACGCGGGGTGGCGACGAGCAGCGCGAGGGCTCCGACGAGGCCAGTGCCGGGCGCGGGGACGGGCAGCGGCGACTGGCGGAGGGTGAAGGATGAGATGCCGTCTGGGACATCGATGTGGAAGACGATTCCCGAGGCGTAGGCAAAGGCGGGGATGATGCCGCCGGACGCGGTGACATCGTGCTCGGTGACGCTGACCGTAGAGAATGCGGGGAAGGTGAAGGGCGAGTTATAGTCCGGGGCATCGAAGCTCAGGCCGTCGCCCGAGGTTGACTTCACGAAGTCATCACCGACGCCGAAGCCAAGTTCGAGGCGATAGCCGTTCCAGTCGATGCCGGTGCCGTTGGAGACACCCTCGATAAAGGCGTACTCGGTGGTGCCGCCGGAATCGATGAGGTGGAAGACGAGATCGACGGGACCGATGGCTTGGTAGTTTTTCTGGAGAATGAAGATCTGGTTTGGTGATAGTCCTACGACATCATCGTTGTTGGGATCAACGGGCGGCACGATGGTCTCGCCCGCAACGGATCCGACGCCGGAAAACCAGGTGAGGCCGACGATCTCGGCGGCGTTTGCGGGGGTGGCGCTCGAAGCGAGCAGGATGCCCGCCGATGCGCAGACGACAACACCGACAGCATGATTCTTGGTTGACATGGTTCTTCTCCTCTTTGGCGCGGCTCTCTCGGGACGCGCATGGCATCGCGCTTTCCACAAAGCGCGCTCTCAACGATTTTCAGAGTACAGGGAAAAAATCTATGTGCAAATAGGAGATAGGCATTTCCCTATAGATCGCCTGGGCACGCCGGAAATGGCGCGGCATCGAGGGTCCGAGGCCGGTCGGAGTCTCAGTCAGGGCGCCGGGGCCGCTCCATCCGCACCTCGTGCGTAGTCACCGTGACCAGAATGTCGCGGGGCCACGGGAAGCGGCGCGGCTCGGTGGAGCCGTCGCGGATCGCGCGGATGCAGGGTGCGACGACCTTGCGTCCGAGTCGGTCGGCGCCCGTGCCTTGTGTGAGTCGGAGTGCCGTGCGCCGGAGGCCGGCGCCGAGGACGATGGGGCGTTCGGCGCGGAGGGAATCTCGCGACCATGAGCATGCGCCCTTCGGAAAGACCTGTTCGACACGATCGCGGACGACGAGCGAGGCCTGATGGATGAGGTCCGCGCTGTACGATGCTCTCCTGGATGCGCCGGGGCGGATGGACTCAATCTGTGCGAGCGGGGCGTGACGGAGTGCCGCACGGAGGCGGGTGGTGTCGAGGTTGGTGTGGTCCTCGCACCAGAGGATGTCAGCGCGTTCGAGGAGTGCGCGAGCCTCATCGCGGGTGATGTGGAGCATGGGTCGGATGAGGCGGAGATCGGGCTCGAGGCGACGACGCCGAGCGATGGCGCGCATGCCGTCGGGTCCGACGCCGCGGATGAGCGACATGATGATCGTCTCGAACTGATCGTCGGCGGTGTGTCCTGTGGCGACCCAGGGGGTGTCGGCTTCGCGTGCGAGGTCGGCGAGTGCGCGGTAGCGGGCCTTGCGTGCCATGGCCTCGGGGTTGCCGGGGATCTTTCCGGGGGTACTTCCGGGGG
>REDD01000205.1 GCA_007693725.1 Phycisphaeraceae bacterium | reverse complement strand
ACCTGAGGGTTATGAATCCTCCGCTCTAACCAGCTGAGCTACCTCGGCAAAATGATGCCGTGCGGCATCGAGCCGTCGGCATGGTCGCGAGTATACGCGCTCCGCCTGCGATGGTCATACTCCTGCGAACTCAGGATCAGGGCTGACCCGCCTCTGTCGCCTCGGCGGGACGGGTCCACAGGGGTGTCTGGGCATCCGGGTACTTGCGCCGGATCGCCGCGGAAATCAGGCCTACGAACAGCGGCTGCGGGCGCAGCGGGCCGCCGGTGAGTTCGGGGTGGAACTGTGCCGCGACGAAGTACGGGTGAGTCGGCTTGCCCTCGACCGCCTCCTCCGAACCCGGCTGGGGCAGCTCCAGGACCTGCATGATGGGGAACTGCGGGTGCCGCCCCGAGAAGAACAGACCCGCCGCCTCGATCCGCTCGATGTACGAGGGATCGACCTCGTACCGATGGCGGAAGCGCTGACGGACGACATCCTTCTTCCCGAAGAGGTGCCACACGAGCGAGCCCGGCTCAAGACGGACATCCTGCCCGCCGAGCCGCATGCTGCCGCCCAGTTGCTCGATCTTCTTCTGATCCGGAAGCTCCGAGATCACGGGATCGTGCGTCTTCGGATCCAACTCCGTCGAGTTCGCATCCTTGAGTCCCATGACATTCCGCGCAAACTCGATCACCCCGACCTGGAACCCCAGACAGATCCCCAGATACGGCACACCGTTCTCGCGACAGTACCGCACGCACGAGATCTTGCCCTCGACGCCGCGGCTGCCGAAGCCACCGGGCACCACAACCGCATCGACCTCGGAGAGCCGGTTCGCGACATTGTCCTCGGTGATCTCGGCGGTGTTGATCCAGACGAGCTCCGCTTCCGCGCCGAGATGGGTCGCCGAGTGTTCGATGCTCTTGACGATGGAGGCGTACGCGTCACGCAGCGAAGCGTATTTCCCCGTCAGACCGATCTTCAGGAAGCGGCTCTTCGGCTGATTCATCCGCCGGACATACCCGACCCACTGCTCCCGCGCACGATCCTCATGAGCAAGATCGACGCGCTCGTGCAGGTTCAGGATACTCAGAACCTCGCGGTCCAATCCCTCCTGACGCATCGCCTCGGGGATCTCGTAGACGCTCTTGCGGTCGTGCATCGAGAAGACCCGACGCTGCGGCACATTCGTGAACAGCGCGATCTTCTCGGCGACGGTCGGATTGATCGGGTTCGTCGCACGGCAGGCGATGATGTGCGGCTGGATGCCCGCTTCCATCACGCGCTTCACGCCGAGCTGCGCCGCCTTGCTCTTCTGCTCTCCAAGCGCCGGCGGCTCCACGATGTAGGTCAGCGCCACGAAACAGACGGAGTTGGGGCCTTCCTCAAAGGCAAGCTGACGCAGCGCCTCGATGTAGAAGCCGTTCTCGTAATCGCCGACCGTCCCCCCCACTTCGACGAAGACGACATCGGCTGGCCGTTTGCCGTCGCCGTACATCGCCAATTCGCGGAGTCGGCGTTTCACCTCTCCGGTGACATGCGGGATCATCTGGACATCGCGCCCGAGATACCCGCCGTGACGCTCACGGTCCAGAATGTCGCGATAGATCTGCCCGCTGGTGATGAAGTTCCGGCGCGTCAGATTCTGATCGAGCATGCGCTCGTAGGTCCCGAGGTCCATGTCGCACTCGGTGCCATCGTCGAGCACGAAGACTTCGCCGTGCCGATACGGATTGAGCGTGCCCGAATCGATGTTCAGGTAGCCCTCCATCTTGATCGGCGCGACGGTCAGCCCCTTGTCCTTGATGAGCTTCGCGCTGGACGATGCGAAGATGCCCTTCCCCAGCCCGCTCATCACCGTGCCCATGACCACGACATACTTGTGGAACCCGCGCCGATACCCCTCGGGAATCGGAGAGTACAACTCCGTGTCCGCGGAGGATTCGACCGTGGAGGCGAGAAGATCCGAGCCGGTGAGACGGCCTGAGAACGATTCGAACTGGCGCGACTCGCCGGGATCGCTCTCGAAGCTGGGCATGACAGAGTCTACCACCCTTCCCGTAGGGGAAGCCACCAACGGACGAACTATCCCCAAAACAGATGCACGCTCATCCTCCCCGTGCCTTCCATCGCTCCACAAACGCTTCGTACTGCTCCGGCGTATCCACGCCCGAATGGCGGGATTCCTGAATCGCCACCGAGATCCGGTAACCATGCTCAAGCGCACGGAGTTGCTCAAGCCGTTCCACACGCTCCAACGCCGTCTCGGGGAGCGCCGCGTACTTCCGCAGAAAGCCCACCCGGTACGCATAAACCCCAATGTGCCGCAGGGGTCTGGCTTCATCCCCTCCGGACCGATCGCGATCGTACGGAATGGGTGCCCGGGAGAAGTACAGAGCACGCCCATCGATGCCCCGAACCACCTTGACGATGTTCGGATTCTCGGCGTCCTCCGAGTTCTGCATGGGCGAGGCCACGGTCCCGATGTCCGAATCGGTATCGATCAGGGCGCGAACGCAGGCGTCGATCACCTCCGGTTCGATCTCCGGCTCGTCTCCCTGAACATTGACGACCACCTGCAACACCGGCAGACGGAGCAACGCCACCGCCTCGCCGATCCGAGAGGTGCCGTTGGGGTGTTCCCGCGCAGTCAGGAGCGCCACCCCCCTGAAACGGGCGACGGCGTCGACCACCTCCCGGCTGTCCGTCGCGACGATCACGCGCTCCACCGTCGATGCCCGCGCCGCGCCCTCGACGACATGCTGGATCAGCGGCTTCCCCGTCGCATCGGCCAGAACCTTACGAGGGAACCGAGTGGACCCGAGACGGGCGGGAATGATCGCGATCGCGCCCGATGATGAACTCTGGGAAGCGGATGCGGGATGTTGGGCTTCAGCCACTGCTCTTGGCTTCCTGTCGGAGCGCCTTGACCAGATCCTGGAGCGTCGTTCGCCGCTCGCGGACATCCCGGAAGCCGATCTGCTTGATCGCGATGCCGGATGCCAACCTGAGGGCCTCCTCGGCCGCCTGAAGGTCTCTTTGCTGCTCCGCCTTGCTCTGCAGCGACTTCAGCAGGCCGTAACGCAACTCCGTCGCCGTGTCATCGGCATCGGACCCGTGCTCCTCGATAGCGCGACGGAAGGTCCCCTCCGCCTCGTCGACCCAGCCCAGCGCCTCGAAGCACCGACCGAGATAGCTGAGCACGATCGTCCCGATCCCCGAGGCGCCCTGCGCCAACTGAAACTGCTGGATCGCTTCGTCGTAGTCGCCGAGTTGATAGTGGCGAATACCGAGCTCGAACTTGAGTCTCAGATCAGTCGGGTAATTCGCGACGCGCTCTTTGAACTCATCGCGCTCGAACTCGAGCACCTGACGCTGGCCCTTCTCAAACTGCTCGCGCAACTGCGCGTTCTCCGGATCAGCACGCCACTTTTGCTCCCGAGCACGCAGGCGACGCCGTGCAATCCGCATCTGGATATCGCCCGCAAGCGCCTTGAACCGGTAGGACTGCGTGTCCTCGTGACCCTTCTTGTACAGACGAATGACCGTTTTCTCATCCTCCGGCGTGCCCCGCTCGAGCAGGAGCTTGCCGAGCTTCTGGATGGCGTTGGGATCCGTCGGTCGCGACTTGTAGTCGTCCGTAGCGGCGGCGATCAAACGCTCCATCGCCGCTTCCGTCTTGATCACCTGATCGCTGTCCACGAGATCCTGCTGCTTCCCGTGATCGCGAATGTTCGCGCGGTAACCACCCTCCTGCCCCGTCTTGCTGTATCCGCCCCGCGACATCGTCGCCTCTGCGGACAGATTGCGGATCGTGTTCACGAGTTTGGCATCCTTCGGATCCGCCTGCAGCGCCCGCTCGCCCGAACGCACCGCCAGGTCAGGTGCGCCGATCTTCCGGAACAGCTCCATCATCTTGAGGAAGTGATCCTTCTTCGCCTTCGGATCGTTCATCGCGATGTTCATGACCTTCTCGCCGATCCAGTAGGCCGGTTCGTTCAGGTCGAACTTCGCCGCCTCGTCCATGGCCCTCAGACCGGCCACCCAATCGGTCGTCGGCTTGGTCCCCCAGTGCAGGATGTTCACAAGGTACTTGTCGAGCGGTCCCTTCTTCTCGATCGCACCGACCTGGTCCTTGGTCGGGCCGCGGCTCTTCTCCTGCTTGGCGTTGAAATTGGCGGCGGAATCGAAGAACGCCTCCAGAGCGGTCATGTTCGAGGGATCAAGCCGCAAGCCCTGCAGCCAGAGGGTCATCGCGTACTCGTAGTTTGCGGTGTCATGCACGGTCCGGGCCCGATCAAAGAAGACCTGGGCCTTCTCCGGCTGCGGACTCCACGGCGAAGTGGCCGCCCCCGTGGCGCCATCATCGCCGCCACCCTCGTCGCCCGAACTCTGACCCTTTTTTCCAAACAGCGAGATCGCCAACGCGTTCGACTCCCATCTGCCAGAGCCCGTCCCCGCAGGACGGAAGCGAGAAAGGTCCATGCTAAGGCCAGCCGCTGGCCCCTTCCAACCGCCCCCCGGCTCACGCCCCCCATCCACCCCGCCTCTCGCCCCCATGCGCTACACTGGACTCGATGTCGATCGACCTGCCCAGTCTGCGAATCGTCCGATATCCCGACGCTGTGCTGCGTCAACCGGCCCGCGAGATCGCCGAGATCACCGACGAGGTGCGGCGCGTGGCCGAGCGGATGATCGAACTCATGCACGATGCTCCGGGAATCGGTCTCGCGGCACCGCAGGTGGGCCTCTCGTGGCGAATGTTCGTGCTGCATGTCCCGGAGGATCCCGACGAAGGACGCCTCATCGACTGCGATCCGCCGGAAGCCACTGAATCCCCAAGAGTTTACATCAATCCTCGGCTCTCAGATTACGCGCGAGATCTGGTCCCCTGGGACGAGGGGTGCCTCTCGCTCCCCGGCATCACCGGCGAGGTCCGCCGCCCGTCACAACTCACCGTGAGCGCCCTCGACGAGCAGGGCCGTCCCTTCAGCCACCGCGCAGGAGGGCTGCTCGCTCGCTGCATCCAGCACGAGACGGATCATCTGGATGGCAAGCTCATCATCGACCGCTTCACCCCCATCGCACGGATGAAGAATCGCGTCGCGTTGCGCGAATTAACGGAGGGGGCGGCCAAGGCGTGAAGATCGTTTTCCTCGGCTCCGGCGAGTTCGGGCTCCCGACGCTCCGCAAACTCTCTGAGGATCACACCATCTCAGGAGTCGTCACCCAGCCGGACCGCCCCGCCGGACGATCGCGCCGACCAACCCCGACACCGATCGGCGCATGGGCCGAAGAATCCCTGCCCGTTGTCGCGTTGTTCAAGCCGGAGAATGTGAACGAACAAAGCGTGATGGATCAGATCCGTGCGTTGGATTCAGATGCGTGGGTGATCATCGCCTTCGGACAGAAGCTTTCGGGACCGCTCATCAAGGACCGCTTCGCGGTCAACCTGCACGCATCGCTCCTGCCCCGCTGGCGCGGCGCAGCACCGATCAATCACGCGATCCTCGCGGGCGATGCCGAAACCGGCAACACCGTGATCACCATCGCCGACCGCATGGATGCCGGGCGTATCCTCGCGCAATCACGCCGCGTCATTCATCCGACGACGACCGCGAGCGAACTGCACGACCTGCTGAGCAACGATGGTCCGCCGCTCGTCGAGCAGGTGCTCCGCCAACACGCCGAATCCGCCTTGTCCCCCGAGATGCAGGACGAGTCCGCGGTGACCCGGGCGGGCAAGCTCAAAAAGGAACACGGCTGGGTCGATTTCACAGATTCGGCTGAAAATTGCCGACGGAGGATCAACGGGCTTTCCGCCTGGCCCGGCGTCGGGGTCCTGTTCCGCTCCGAGCCGCTCCGTCTGCTCCGCGCGAACACGCCCTCGGGAAATTCCGATGAAGACCCCGGAAGCATCGTGGATTCCGCCTCCGGACTCGTCGCCTGCCGAGGCGCCGGCTTGCTGCAACTGCTGGAGGTGCAGCCGCCGGGGAAACGGGTGATGGCTTGGAAGGACTACGCCCACGGACGACATGTCCAGGCCGGCGAGAAGCTGATCGGAGGACGAGCGTGCTGACCCTCTGGGACCTCATCAAGCATCGCCCCAAGTCTCGGAACGCCCGGCCCGCCAAGGCGAATTCCCGCCGTGCAGGAATTGCCCAAACGAGTCATGCACCCACGAAAACGCAGGGGAAAATGGCCCTGCGGTACGAGGAGATGACGCGCACCATGCTCGCGGAATACGGCGTGCGCGTCCGCAAGTGGCGAACAAGCATGTCCGGCGTCGCGTGGCAGGTCACCTATCACGACGGGACCGTCGCCCGCCTCATCGAAGCCCCGCGACCCCGCGGCCCCATGTCCGCGGCCGTCTTCCTCCACGAAATCGGCCACCACGCGATCGGCTTCCGCACCTATTCGCCCCGCTGCCTTGAGGAGTATCACGCGTGGGCCTTCGCGCTGGAGCAGATGCACCGCTGGGATCTCAATGTCACCGAGAGTGTCCGCCGACGCATGCACGCCTCACTCTCCTACGCAGTCCACAAGGCGCTCCGCCGGGGGCTGCTCAATCTCCCCCCCGAGCTCATCCCCTTCCGGGATCCGCCCGCCCCGAGAGCCCCGGCTCCGAATACCCCCGCTCCGAAAACCTTGGTCCCATAACCTCTCCCACACTACAAACCGACTCAATCGGTCCTGATCCGACCCGATCCCGGGCCTGATTCTTTGCTTGGATCCGGACTTGGGGAAAACTGCACCTGCGGACAATGCGCATCATTTGCGCCCGCGGGAAGCAGCCGTGCCGAGAGCCAGATGTGTCCAGATGTGTGTGTTCGCCACAGCCCTAGGCTCCCTCTGCGCACTCGGTGAACTGGCACGAGCGGAGGGCGGCCTGCGGTTCAGCGAGCCGGAAATCTCCGTACTCGAACACAACACCCTGCGGCTCTTCGACCTCGGTGAGCAGGCCGACGCCCGGATCCTCAGTCTCCACCGCGAGGCCAACCGCATCACGACCAACGCGATCGTTGCGATGTCGCTCCTGACGCAGTCCATCGTGGCCGCCGGGGCCCTCCCCTCCAACGCGACCCTCGCGGATCTCAATGGTGATGGCACCCGCGATCTCTTCGTCATCAACCCGAGCCAGAACAAGGCCCGCCTCTATGTCGGAACCGCCGGTGGCGGCTTCGCGCCGCCCGTTCTCTTCGACCTGCCCGCCGGGGCGAGCGGAGTCGCGGCACTTCATGCCAATCAGGTCACACGAGCCATCGGCGTGTCGCACCCCTCAACCGGCAAGGTCTCGATCTTCCAGCGGCTCCCGGACGGCTCGCTCCAAGCCACCCCCACCACCCTGACGGTCGGAGGCACCCCCCTGGATCTGGTGGCGGCGGACTTCAATGCCAACGGCCATCCCGACATCATCACAATCGATCACTTCGCCAACACCGTCCGGATCTGGCACGGCGGCCCGAGCGGCTACACCTTCGCGGGCACCGCACCGGTCGGCAGCCGGCCGACCACGATCAGCATCGGCGACCTCACCTCGAACGGCAGGCCCGATGTGGTCACCTCGGACAGCAACTCCGGATCGCTGACGGTGCTCCAGAACAGCGGGAGTGGCACATTTACGACACTCGCGACGCTCGGCGCCGGGGTCCAACCGGGGCGGGCGGTGATTGTCGATCTGGATCAAGACGGCAGGGCGGACATCGCCGTGCCCCTGACCGGGGAAAACGCCATTGCGGTCTTCCGCAACGAAGGCAACGGGGTTTTTACGAGAACCGTGGTGCCGCTGGAGTGGCGGCCCCAGTCGCTCATTGCCATCGATATCGATGATGACGGGCTCCCCGACCTTGTGGTCAGTGCCCGCGACAACGCCGAAATCGCAATTCTCCGGAATCTGACCGAGCCCCCGACGGGCATCTGCCCCGGGGATGTGAATGGTGACCTGTATGTGAATCTCACGGATTTCATCATCATGGCATCGCACTTTGGCACCAATGTCTCTCCGGGCACCAATGGCGATCTCAATGGGGATGGCGTTGTTGATCTTGCCGATTTCATCATTTTGGCTGCGAACTTCGGCAATGTGTGCGGAGAATTTTAGGCCCCCCGAATCTGGCCACCCATTTGGGAACAAGGATTTCGGAGGCATACTAGATAAAGCCCGTAGTCGGTCTGTGCCGACGGCTGTAGTTGTGGCGTAAGCTTCTCTGTAGAGGATGTTTGCGCATTGCTCGCGTGCCCGGATGCACGCACATGTCAGTAACGCTAAAGACCCAGAGAGAGGGCGAGAAAATGAAGACCGTCAAGACCGGAGCAGGGATTGCTATCGCTCGGACTGTGAAGACCGCACTCTTAGTGAGTTGCCTCGGTCTGACTCCGAATCTTCTTGCCCAGGTAGCCGGTGTTGACCGCGGCATCCAAGATGCCGTCCACCAGAATGGTCAGGAACTCATCCCCGGGATCAGCCCGACGCTGAT
>REDD01000203.1 GCA_007693725.1 Phycisphaeraceae bacterium | reverse complement strand
GTGGATGATCACGAACGCGCAGAGCGATGGAGCGGACGAGGAATATGTGTGGTGAGATCGGCTACTCAAGCGGGATGTTGAGATGGCCACCGAGACTTTTACGATGAAAATCCTCTGGTATCGGGCCGACCCCGCCGTGCATGAACGACGCGAGCCGTCCGGCGATGCGACTGTCGTCATTGCTGCTTCCGCTGTGCCAGTTGCCGGCCTCGATATAGAGCGGGAGGTTCGCGTTCGCCGTGTAGAACGCGCTGGTCTGCATCGTTGCGCCGTGCTCGGTCGGAAAGAGCGACATATCAAAGGCGGGCCAGTACGCATAGGAGAAGCCGGTTTCGGGCGCGATCTGGCGGTCGGCGCGGCACGACCACGGCGGGCTGGTTGTTACCACGGCGTCTTCGTCAACACCGGGAAACTTCTGCGTGTCCATGAATGTTGCGATCGCTCGGAACGGCTCGGCCCAGAGCGGGCTCTCGTTGATCCGCCGGATGTTCGCGAGCATGCGATCGGCGTAAGGAAGGCGCATGGCGTGGCTGAGTCGGTACGCCTCGGTCGCGGCGTGGAGCGTGCGTAGGTTGTTGGCGCTCTCGGTGCGTCCCGCGCTTCGTCGCGCCTGTGAAAGCGCGGGGAGGCCGACTCCCAGGAGAAGGCCGATGATGGCGACAACAACGACGATCTCGACGAGTGTGAATGCTCGCGCTGACTTGTGTGTGCGGGAGATCATTCGCGGGTGCCTTTGGGATTCCAATCGCCACGGCGCGCCTTCACCGAGAGGACGAGGCGGTTTCCATCGTTCGGATCATTGCGCATCATGTGGGCAATCTGGGGGTGGATATCGAGGCGCTTCCAGAGGCCGAAATCGATGAGGGCGGTAGCGCTGCCGAGGCGGTCCATCGAGTGTTCACTCTTGAGGCGCCGGATGAAATCCGCCTCGATCTCCGAGCGAATGGCGTCGGGAAGCGCGGGGTCTTCCTTGTATCGGACCTCGAGGATCGCGAAGGCAGTGAGGTGGTTGAAGAACCGCCCGACATCGTCGGGCGTGTAGCCCTCCTCCTCGGAAAGCATCGGCGGCGGATCGAGGAGATAGGCGCGAACTTTCCGGAAGGTGTCGAAGTCCCATGTCCGCTTTCCGGCGAGACGGGAGAGTTCCTGCTCGTTCCTTTGGTACTCGATAGGAACGATGGAATCCGGATTGAGCGGTTCGACCTGAGCGAGAAGAGCGAGATCGGAATCCTCTGGCCAAACGGGTTTGTTCGCCATCAAGACAAGGCGCTGCGTTACGAAGAACCCGAGTACAGAGCAGGCGAGCACGCCCAACAGGATGGAGCTTTTTCGACGCATTCGGTTCATGTTCCGCACATGCAAGTTACGAAGCCAAGACCGGTCGCGCTGTCGGGAGCGGCGGCGGGAAGCGGCGCTCCGCTCGGTCTCTCCAGCGGGACGAGTTCATTGGAACCAGGCCAGTTGGCGATTTTGCAGAACGCGTGGCAGTTTTCGATTTCTGCAGCGGGGAACTCCCCATCCTGGGCACCGCGGTTGCAACACACACGGCAGGCCAACTCCGACTTGAGGCCGCCGGTGATAGGGCCGCAGTTGGCCCGGCCATATCTCCAGCCCTCGGTGTGCATCGGGGAAACACTCTGCGTGGCCGCCAACGCGCCGGCGATCGGGCCGGCTGCCAGAACGAGTGTTGCGAGTGACGCTTGTACACGATTCATGGCAGGCCTCCGAATTGTGATTCATGAGATGTACCGGCTCCAGTGTATCATGCCAGATATAGCATGCAAGACTTATCGAACCAAAAGCGTGGACATAATGATATTTCATCGGACCAGACCCCCCGATGTTCGATCGGGGCCGGTAAAAACACGGGGAATCTGCGTGCTTCTACCTATAGGCTAAGGACTGTCAGTACGGCACGGTTCGTGCTCGGCATCCCCCAAAGAGGCGGGTGCTGCCTCAGCGGTCGAGTTCCGCCGCGACGATGTTGAGCGAGCCGAGGACGGCGACCGCATCGGCGAGCATGTGCCCTTCGAGCTGCTTGGCCATGACCTGATAGTTGATGAAGGATGGCGGGCGGGTCTTGACGCGCCACGGGCGCGGTCCGCCGTCGGCGACGATGAAGTAGCCGAGCTCGCCGTTGGCGGTTTCGTTGGCGCCGTAGCCCTCGGCGATGGGGGCCTTCCAGCCGCGGTTGGTCATGATCAGCTCGAAGTGCTGGATGAGGCCCTCGATCGAGCCGTAGACCTCGTTCTTCTTCGGCTTGACCCACTTGCCGTCGGCGAAGGTGTCGATGGGTGTGCCCTCGATGGTGTTCCAGACCTTGTCGTCGATGAGCTGGCGGATGATGTGGCACGCCTGCTTCATCTCTTCGATCCGGACCTGGAAGCGGGCGTACACATCGCCATCGGAATGGACCGGTACGGAGAACTCGACGGGCTCGGCCCCCTGGCCGTTCCAGTTGGGGGCGTAGCAGAGGTACGGCTCGTCCTTGCGGAGATCACGCTTGACACCCGAGGCGCGGGCGAGCGGGCCGGAGATGGACCACTCGACGCATTCCGCCGCGGTCATCGTCCCGATGCCGACCGTCCGGTCCTGGAAGATCTTGTTGCGGAGGACGAGGTTTTCGAGGTCCTTGATGGCCTGTGGCGTCTGCTTGTCGATGAGGTCGCGGATCATCGCGCGGAAAACGCTGTCGTCCGGCAGATCCTTCATCGCTCCGCCGACGCGGGTCCAGTCCGGGTGGTAGCGCTGTCCGGCGATGTAGTCGCAGATGTCGTAGATCTTCTCGCGGACATTGAAGGCGTAGAGGAAGCCGGTGAACGCCCCGAGGTCGAGCGCGGCAGCGCCGACATTCAGCAGGTGGTCCTGGATCCGCGCCACCTCCGCCATGATCGTCCGGATGACCTTGCAGCGGGGGGTGATGTCGATGTTGAACAGCGTCTCGACCGCGTGGTGCCAGCAGATGTCGTTGGCGATCGGGGAGAGGTAGTTCATCCGCGAGACGATGGTGACATACTGGTTGTAGTCCAGATGCTCGCCGAGCTTCTCGAAGCCCGAGTGCAGGTAGCCGATGTGCGGCGTGCAGCGGGCGATGCGCTCGCCGTCGAGTTCGAGCACGAGCCGGAGCGTGGTGTGCGTGGCGGGGTGCTGGGGGCCGAAGTTGAGCGTCCAGCGGTCGCCGGTATCGACATGGTCCTTGAGGTAGTCGACGCGCTCGATCTCGGTGTCGAATCCGCTGCCGGGCTTGAGTGTGTAGGGCACTGCGATGGCTCCGCGTGATGGGTCGTGGCGGTGTGATCGGACCCGCTTCCCGGCGATGCGGGGAGGGGGGCCGTCGATGGGTTCGGAGTATAGGGCCGGGTGGAGTCGGGTCGTGGGGGGTCCGTTGCTCGCGGGGAGGGGCGTTGGAGGTCCGTGAGGTCCGATTTCGTGCAAGTCAAGCGATCCGGCGCGGGACTTCAGCGGGACAACCGTTGCCGGCGTCACAGTCGGCAGGGATTCCCCATTGCTCGGTGGTCGACGGCTTGAGGGGTCGCGGGGCGTCGCCGATACGCGATGCACCGTGCGCCGTGTTGGCGTCCGGACAGAACATCGTCGTAGCACGACGGGCCGCACGCTCGGCGCGTGGGCCGCATGGGGAATCGCGAACCCGGGAGAGAAGCAATCATGACCAAGAACACCGGCAGAACGAATCAGCAGGACGCCCGCAACGGGCTCGGACGCACCGTCTATGTCTCGGCGTTGATCGCCACGCTCGCCGCCGCGAGCACGGTGGGCTGCGCCTCCAACCGCAACCCGCACTCGAACTATGTCGTCCCGCCCCAGAACACGCAGGCCCAGAAGGCCGCCCTGTCCGAGATCACCATCAGCCCCGAGGGCACCAAGGGCCAGTTCACCCGCGACACCTATCTGCGTGACGCATCGGGCGTGCAACTGCCGCAGGTGCATCTCAGCGAGGCATGGGATCTGACCGCGCAGAACGAGGCCCGTCGCGCCGCCGCCCAGTCCGAGTCGGTCCGCGCCAAGGCGGACTTCCGCGAGGGCATGGCCTTCGCCGACTTCGATCGTCAGGGCGCGTTCACCCAGCACGACATCGCGCGGGCCGAGGCGGACCGTCTCAACACCGTCCTCACCGCGAAGATCGCCGAGAACAGCGTCCGCACCGAGGCGCAGCGCGAGTTCTTCAACACCGAGTCCGCACGCAAGGACGATCTCCTCAAGGCCGCCGTCAAGCAGTGGCAGAGCGAGGTCGAGAAGATCCGCGCCCAGACCACCAACGAGTGGGACTCCGCCCGCGCCGAGTACGACCGCATGCTCGCCCAGCGCGAGGCGGTCAACCGTCGCGGCCTCGCGAACATCGAGCAGATGGGCGTCACTTCTCAGCGCACGCAGGAGCGCGCCGAGGCACGCGTCCGGGCCCTCCGCAGCGAGGCCCAGACCATCCGTGATCAGGCCGATGCCCGCGTGAAGGAGCTTCAGCAGCAGATCACCACGGTCGAGCAGCGGACACAGGCACGCGTCAGCGATCTCCGCCAGCGTTCAACCTCGGTCCAGCAGGACGGGCGCGCCCACGCCGAGCAGCTCCGCGCCCGCTCGGTCGCCATCGAGGAGCAGGATGTCAACGAGCAGTTCCGGCTCTCCATGTCCGGCGCCGAGTCCTCCTTCGCTCAGGCACAGGCCGAGAGCCAGCACCTCTTCCAGCAGGCCTCCGCGCTGCAGGATCGTCTCACCGCCGAGGTGACGCGCCGCATGAGCCACTCGGTCAAGCAGTTCGAGATCGACCGCACCGACTACAACCAGGCCATCACCGCCATCGAGTCCTTCATCGAGCAGGGCAAGGCCGATGTCTCGCGCACCCGCGTCGAGGCCGACCGCATCGAGCGGTCCGCCCGCGCCGAGTTCATCAAGGCAGAGTCCGATGCCCGCACCAATGCGCTCCGCGAGACGAGCCGCCAGCAGTTCACCCTCGCCGAGGAGCAGGCCAAGCGCATCCGCGCCGAGGCCGAGGCCGAGGCGGCACGCGTGATCGCCGAGCACTCCGCGATGCTCGCACGCCAGCGCGCCAAGGGTCAGGTCACCGCCCCCGGCAAGACCGCCCCCGAGACGCCCGCCGCGAACTCCACCGACAAGAACCCCGAGTTCGCCAAGGCCCCCAAGGCCGGCGAGCGCCTCGATCCCAAGCATGTCGCGGCGTTCAAGTCCGCGCTCGCCCAGTCCGTGGCGCTCCGCACCCAGGCCGATGCGCAGGAGCAGGAGCTCTTCGCCGTCGCCGAGCAGCGCCGTCAGGCGTTCACCGCGTGGTGGGCGCAGCGTCAGGCCACGCACGAGGCGGCCATCGCCGATGCACAGGCCTTCGAGCGTCAGACCAAGGCCGAGATCGCCAACTTCGAGGCCCGCGCCGGCTCGCTGCTCCAGAACGCAACCGCCGAACTCGGCCGCGCCAAGCTCGAAGCCGATGCGCAGCGCCGTGAGAAGCTCGCCGAGATCACCAACCTCCGCGCCGAGGCCGAGGCCATCGCCAAGAAGACCGAGGCGCGTGTCACCCAGCTCACCGCGCAGGCCGATGCCGCCGAGCGCAACGGCCAGTCCGAACTCCGCTCACTCCGCGTCGTGCTCGACAGCACCCGCGAGCGGGCCAGCGCGATGCACGCCAAGTTCATCGCCGAGGCAAATTCGCTCGAGAAGAGCCAGCGCGCCATCGTCGCCCAGATGAAGGAGCAGATCCGCACCGAGCAGCAGGTGCTCACCGCCGAGCTCGCCAAGCTCGATCAGGCGGCCGACTCGTTCCTCCGCATCGCCGAGGCCACCTTCAACGAGAATGTCGCCTATGTCGCCATGCTCCAGAAGGTGAACGACGCGACCTATCAGGAAATCCTCGCCTCCAACGAATCCGATCGCCGGATCAACGAGGCCGAGATCGCCTATCTCCGCGATGCCAACCTCGCCAACCAGCTCGTCGCCCAGGCGCAGGTCCAGAAGGTCGTCGCGCAGGCGAACGCCGAACTCGGCTTCGCTCAGAGCCGCGAGGCCGTCGCTCGGGCTCAGATCGTGACCAACACCGCGATGGCGCAGGCCGCGGTCGACGAGCAGTACGCCGTCGCCAACGCCCAGGACCGCGCGACACGCTCGCTCTTCGATGCACGCATCGCCTCGACGATCGCCGACCGCGATCGCTCCTACGCCATGGCGTACCTCGAGGGCCAGCAGGGCCGCATCCGCCAGGAGCAGGCCATCGCCGCCGCGGCCGCGTACCACGAGCTCTCCAACCAGGCCTTCACGCTCCTCAACGAGCGCAACCGCGCCTTCCAGGTCGCGGCACAGGAGAACTGGTCATCCGAGCTGGCGCAGCCCGCTCCGCTGCCCCAGCCCGTCAGCACCTCCGCCCTCTACAACGGCGCCGAGTTCCTCTTCAACAACACCACCCCCGGAACCACCGGCACCACCTTCGTCAATGTCCCGGTGGACAACGACTGATCCCGTAGCAGCCGCTTCGGGACGCTGAATCTCGTTTCTTTCGCGATCCCCATTACGGGCGGTCGGGCTCACTCCCGATCGCCCGTTTTCTTTCAAGCGGATTTCTTGGGCGCGCGCTGTGCAGGTGCCTGTGGAACCGCCGACTCTCGACGAATGCGAATGATCCGCATCGGAGCGCCTTCCGGCGACTCGACGGTTTCAGTGTACTTCACAGGAACGCTTCGCGGTTTCGTGAGCGATCCATTCTGTGAACTCTCGCGATCAGTCTGTTCTTTTCTCTTGTCGCTCATGACCGATACCTTTCGCGAAGGATCTCCTCCAAACCTCCGACCGCATGAATAATATCACCACGAGACGCTCCATCAAACGCCTCTGGTCTACGGGAATCGAGGTAAAGCACCCCGATGGGCCGTCCGGGCTCTTCGCCGAAGATAGGCACCGCCATCCAGGCGGATCGATCAGAGGCAATCGCCTGTGCCTCGGCGATGGTGTAACCCCACTTCTTCGCCATCTCATGGACGAATTCGCTCCCGTTCTCCGATTCGCGCGTAATGACGAAGGCGTCTCCCAGTCTTGCGGCGACACCAATGATGCCGCTGCGCACAGTGAATGAACGAGGCGGCGAACCCCCCGGGCCACCGACATATTCGGTGACTTGTCGCAGGCGGGCATCCGTATCCTGCTGGAAAGGGTCTCCTTCGAGACGGTACAGCGTGATTCGGATCTCGCTGTCGTACTTCGTCTCCAGCCCGAGTCGCTGACGGAGTTGGTGGTTGATCGCACGCATTTGAGCCATCAGGTCGAGCGGGTCGTTGGCACGCCGCCGTTCTCTTTCATGCTTTCGCTCAACGACCGTGTTCCAGATGGTGAGGATCAATTGAACACCCGCGATGATGGCGAGCGAGAAACCGATCCACTTCGGTGTCTGACTGTCTACCAGCATTCGTACGGCGAAAAACGCAGCACCGGCGAATACAAGCATGCCGCCTATGAGTTGTCTGATCCAAGACCACTCCCACCACGGCGGACACCACTTCCTCGGATCAGGCAATTGAATCGTCTTCGGCATCGCGTCATCCTCCCGGCCGCATCATCGGGAACAGGATCACATCGCGGATCGTCGGCTGGTTCAGCAGCAGCATGCACAGCCGGTCGATGCCCAGCCCCATCCCGCCCGCCGGCGGCATGCCCACCTTCAGCGCGCGGATGAAGTCCTCATCGAAGGTCCGGAAGGTGCTCTCCTCATCATCAATCCCCGCGAGCTGCTCGCGGAACTTCGCCGCCTGCACATCCGGGTCGTTCAACTCCGTGTAGTGCGGCCCGATCTCCATGTGCCCGATGAACAGGTCCGAACGATCCGCCACGCTCGGATCGTCCCGGTTCGGCCTCGTCAGCGGCGACAGCGCGGCCGGATACCGCATGATCCAGGTCGGACGCGCCGGATCCAGCGACGGCTCGGCCACCTCCTCGAACAACTCATTCGCCAGCAGCAGCGGATCGATCGCCTCGATGCCGCCCGCGCGACCCTCCGCCGCGAGATGCTTCGTCCACTTCGCCACCAGCCCGCGCTCCTGCGCCTCCCTCCGCACGCGCTCGTGATCGCCCATCCCGAACCCCAGCGCCCGCTCGAACAATTCCGCGTAGGCCACGCGGTCGAACGCACGCTCGTAATCCACCATCAATGGCCCGAACGGCAGCACCGCGCGCTCCATACCCAGCCCGCTCGCGACCATCCGCGCTGCATCGCGCACGAGCGACTCCGTCAGATCCATCACGCGCTCGACATCGCCGTACGCGTCGTACAGCTCCAGCATCGTGAACTCGGGGTTGTGCTGCTTGTCCAGCCCCTCGTTGCGGAAATTGCGGTTCACCTCGAACACGCGCGGCATCCCCCCCACCAGCAACCGCTTCAGGAACAACTCCGGCGCGATCCGCATGTACAGATCGATCCCCAGCGCGTTCATGTGCGTCGTGAACGGGCGCGCTGCCGCGCCGCCCGCCTGCGTCTGGAGCATCGGCGTCTCGACCTCCAGAAAGTCCCGCTCGTTCAGCCACCGGCGCATGAACGCCACGATCCGCGAGCGCATCTCGAAGACCCGCATCGCCGGCGGATTCGCGTACAGATCCACATACCGACGCCG
>REDD01000198.1 GCA_007693725.1 Phycisphaeraceae bacterium | reverse complement strand
TCCGCGCCCTGCTCGATGCCGAACCGCTCCTCGACGCCTCGCTGCTGAACATCGACGGGCACCGCACGATCCGCATCGTCGCCATCGAACTCACCCACGGGCGCGCACGGATCCACTGCCGCACACAACCACGCGAGCAGTGAAACATCATCCCATGTGCAGTGTGTGTCGCTTCGCGATGCCCATCAGATCCAGCCGATCGTCGGCAGCGGGCCCACCAGCGGGCGGAGCCAGTCGGTGAACTTCTTCGAGACATTGTTGTGTCCGTCGAAGAACTCCTCGGGCATGTGACGCGTCTTCGCGGCGATCGCCGTCAGATCGATGCGCTTCATCTGCGCTGTGTAGGGTGCATCGCTCGTCCGCACGATCGAAACCGAGCCGTCCGACTCACCCTGCGCGAGCAGATGCGCTGCGAAGCGTCCCGCCTCGCGCGCCTCGTGCTGATCGACCGGCGAAGGATCGGGGAAGCAGCGCTGCGCGTAACCGAGCGTGTCCGCACGGATCCGCGGCGGCTTGCCGCCCTGCGCCGTCAGCGCCTCCTTCAGGTAATTCGCCAGCGAGTCCCCCAGAGCCCCCGAGCCGGAGAGCTGCACATTGCCGTGCGCATCGGTCTCGCCCTTGATGAGCGTCGCGCCGATCGCCTCGCCGTCCTTGTTCTGGATGCCCTCGGAGACGGCGATCTGGCATCGCCCGAGTTCCGAGTACACACTCTGAACATCCTCGGCGAATCGCTCGATGTCGAAGGGAATCTCAGGGCAGTAGACGAGATGCGGGCCGTCCGTCTCGCGCTCGCGGCAGAGCGCAGAGGCCGCGGTCAGGAAGCCCGCGTGACGCCCCATCACCACATTGATCTTGATGCCCGGCAGCGAGGCATTGTCGAGGTTGTCGCCCATGAAGGCCATCGCGACATACCGCGCCGCCGACGGATAGCCCGGCGTGTGGTCGTTCTCGACGAGGTCGTTGTCAACCGTCTTGGGGACATGGAAGCACCGAAGATCGAACCCCGAATCTCCGGCAAGCTCATTGATGATGCGGCATGTGTCCGAGGAATCGTTCCCGCCGATGTAGAAGAACGAGCGGATGTTGTGCTTCTTCAGCGACTCGAAGACCCGCTGGCAGTACGCCTGATCGGGCTTGTCGCGCGTCGAGCCGAGGGCGGCCGATGGCGTCCGCGCGATCGGGTCCAGCGCCGCCTGGCGGATGCTCTGGAGCTCGACCAGACGCTCCTCGACCATGCCGCGGACCCCGTGCCGGGCACCGTAGATCTTGTCGATGCCCTGAATGCCGCGGAGGCCTTCGATGACACCGACGAGGGACTGGTTGATGACGGCGGTGGGTCCGCCGCCCTGTGCGACGATGGCGTTGTGTCGGGCGGTCATGATCGACTCCTCGCTTTGAGGCGATTGTTCTGAGGCGGTTGTTGCGAAAAATTCGAGGGTTTGGGGTGTTCTCTTGAGGGCTTTGCGACCCCGCATTCAGGGGGTTTCTCGAAACGGGTCCGTGACGAGTGCGGGGTGGATTCCCACAGTTTGTCCGGGGCACCATCCTACCTGAATGGTGGTCCACGCCGCGCCAGATCGGGATTCCCGGCGGGGCCCCGGCGCGGTACTCTGGCGGGCGATGAGGCGTATCGCGTTGCTGGCTCTGTGCCCGGTGTTTCTGACGCTGCTCCCCTGCTGCGCCGGCCCGGAACGGACGATTTCGGGCGAGACCCCGTACGCCCGCTCGTTCGAGGCGGCGAAGACGGTTCTGCGCGATGCCGACTTCGAGTTGGACCGCGTGGATGCCCGAGCCGGGATCATCACGACGCGCCCTCGGAGTTCGGCGGGGCTGGGCACGCCGTGGATCGACCACACCGAGACGCTGGGGGATGCGGTGAGCGACCTGATGAACTCGGATCGGCGGATCGCGGTGGTGCGGTTCCTCCCGGGCGATGCGGAGGGGCATTCGTTCCGAGGCGACCTCCGTCAGTTCGAGGGGCCGCTCGTGGCGGAGGTGACCGTCGAGCGCGAGCGGCTGTACCGGCCGAACCGTCGGACGCAGTCCACGAGCATCCGGATGCGATCCACGATGATCGACCCGTCTTTGCAGGATCGAGAGATGATGCCGGTCTTCGCGGCGCCGCTGGCGGCGGACCAGCGTTTGGCCCAGCGGCTGAGCTGGCGCATCGAGGATCTCGCGCCCGAGAGCGTCTCGGCACGAGCGTCCGCGACCCGATGAAACCACCAGTTTGAGGGGCTTCCCCGCCATTGGAGGCGATATGGCGCAAATTCTGGGGAAAATCATGCTGGTAATCGGACGCCTGATGGGAGATATTCGGGCATTGTTTCAGGGGGGGGGTATCGCGCCGAGATGCGCTGGCGAGCCGAGCACATATGAATCTGGGGAAGTGCGGTTCGGCTCGATGTGATGTGCGGGGAGTGTCTTTTCGGGGGCCTTGTTCCGGGGGGCGGATTCCGGGGGATGGATTCCGGGGGTTCCGGGGGTTGTGTTCCGGGGGGACATCAGGTTCGGCACGATGCGCGGTGTGTTGCTGTCCCGACGCAGAAAAGGGGCTTTCGATGACACCGCGTGACACCACGACCTCGAATGCATTCGGCACTGTTGCGCGGATTGTGGAGGAGATCGCGTACCTGCCCGCGGTGGCGACGCAGGACTGGTGCGATCAGGTGGCGCGCACTCTGTTCGCGGTGCGGCCGGGCTCGCTGGTGTGCGTGACGCTCGCGCAGGTGGATGATGCCGGTCAGGTGTTGCAGATGGAGTGCGACGGCCTGGCGGACGGCGCGAGGCCCGCCTCGACGCTCGATCCGGACCTGCTGCGGTTTGAAGCGCAGCCGTCGTTCGGCTGGTCGGCGCGTCAGCTTGCCAGGGAGACGCCGTGGGCGGAGATGATGAGCCGCACGCAGGCGGAGTCCACCTTCCGTACATCGCGCGCGGGTCGGAAGTGGGCGGATCAGGGCGTGACGGATCTTTTGCTCGGCGTGATGTCGATGCCCGCCTCGACGAACGACCGGGTGCTGATCGCCGAGATCGGCGTGCGTGGTGGGGAGACGCTGGGGGATACGGATGTCGAGATGCTCCGGGCGGTGCTGCCGTCGATCGCGAATCGGGCGATGCGGGCCTTCGGGCGCGAGGTGAGCAATCCGAACAATCGCGTGACACCGAAGGAACAGGTGATTCTGGAGCACTTGGCGCACGGTGAGACGGTGAAGCAGATCGCGTCGAGTCTGGGGCGGAGTCCGCACACGGTGCACGATCATGTGAAGTCGCTGCACCGGAAGCTGAACGCGACGAGCCGCGGCGAGCTGGTAGCGCGGATGCTGGGCCACATCGACGACGGCCAGTTGGGCGCGACGATCAAGGTGGCGCGCGTGAAGCCGGGGGCGGCGAAGCAGGCGGTGGGGAGGGGTTGAGGGTTGGAAATCCGGGGGTGGCGGGTGGCGTGGAGACATCGCGGAGCGATTTCTCCACGAAAGAGGGGGTATGCGGATCATGGAGAAACCGCCTGCGTTGCACTTCGGCGGTGTCTGCATGGCACCCGACATCAGTGACGCACAAAGACGCACGGTTTGCAGCATTCGCTCCGCTCATTGCTGACAAACCGTGGCACCCTGTCAACGAGAGTTGCACCCTGAAAACTCAGATGATGGTGGTGTGGAGGGCGGCGAGGTTGGGGAGGTGGGCGTTGATGTCCTGGGCGAGTTGGCGGGCTTCGCGTCGACCGTCGGGGCAGACGATGAAGAGGGTGCTGCCGGAGCCGGTGACATGGACGGGGAGGTCGCGCGCGATGTCGTCCTCGATGGTGTCGATGAGTTCGGCGAGTCGTGGCTGGACAGCGCGGGCGGGCTCGGCGAGGTGGTTGAAGAGCTTTGCGGCGGGATCGGCGGCGTGGGCGAGTTGTGCGACGCGGTCGGGGTCGAACTTCGGCTGGGGGGCATCGTCGAAGGCGCGGTAGACCGCGCCGGTGGCGCACCCGAAATCGGGGATGATGAGGACCAGATGTGCGGGGCAGTGCGGTGTGGGGGTGATGGTCTCGCCGCGACCGGTGACGAGTGCGGGGGCGTGGTTGAGGCAGTAGGCGACATCGCTGCCGAGGCGCATGGCGAGGTCGGTGAGGTTCTCGGGGGTGAGCCGGAGTTCGAAGAGTTCGTCGAGTGCGAGGAGCATGGCTGCGGCATCGGCGGAGCCGCCGGCGAGCCCACCGCCGACGGGGATGCGCTTGGAGAGCTTGAGCTGGATGGGGAGTGGGCGGCCGGTGGTCTCTTCGAGGAGGAGGTGGGCGCGGACGCTGAGGTCCTGCGTGATGGACCAGTCGATCTCGGATTTCCGGGGGGCATCGTCGCGCCAGAGGATGGCGTAGCGGGAGAGGTAGTCGTCTTCGAGGCGGGTGATCTCGAGGTCGTCGGCGAGGTCGATGCGTGCCATCCAAGAGGCGATGGGGTGGTAGCCGTCGTCGGGCGAGGCGGGGCCGACGGCGAGGGCGAGGTTGACTTTGGCGTGGGCGCGTCGGGTGATGACCGGGCGATGGAGGGATGGGAAGGGCATGGTTGTGGAGGGTAGGAGTCGGCGCGGGGGATGAAAAGACAATGACCGACCCGGCACGCGGTGCGGCCGGGTCGGTCGATCGGGGGGGTTATGAGGATCGTGTGTGGTCGTTACTTGAGGGCGGGCGCGGCCGGGAAGTCGATGGCGGTGTCGTTCACATGGTTGAAGAGGTTGGTGTAGGTGTTGAGCGCGATGACGACGAGGACTTCGACGATGTGACCATCGTCGTATCCGGCGGCCTTGAAGTCGGCGAGGTCCTGATCGGAGACGAAGCCGTTCTTCTCGTTGAGTTGGACGGTGAAGCGGACGAGGGCGTTGAGCTTGGGATCATCGCCGATCTCGCCCTTGCGGGCGCCGAGCATCTGTGCTTCGGAGAGCCCGGCGCTCTTGCCCATGACGGTGTGAGCGGCGAGGCAGTAGTCGCAATCGTTGACCTCTGCGAGGGCGAGTGCGATGGCCTCCTGCTCGGGCTTGGAGAGTCGTGATTTGGAGAGGGCGCCCGCGATGGCGAGGTAGGCATCGAGGCCGACGGGGGAGTTGGCCATGCCCTTGAAGATGTTGATGTGCTTGCCTTTGAGGGGGCCGTCGAAGATTTCCTTGACCCGGCCGGTCGCATTGGCGGGGTCGATGACTGCGAGTCTTGACATTGTCAACCTCCTGTGAGGGGAAATGTGTGCGTTCCGGCGATCTGCGAGCGATCGCCACCTCGGGATTATTCCACGGGCGGGGAGCCGATCGGGAAAATCGAGGGCGAACATCCGAACAATGGTGGTGCGGTACCATGAGGGGGGATGGTTGAGGTTTTGTCCGGGGGGTCGGGATCGAGGACGCGGTTGATGGATCGTGAAGCGGAAAACTCGGCGGAGCGGAGCCCGGGCGCTGTGACGCGGATGGACATGCATTGCCATTCGCGGGCGAGCGTGCGCTCGGTGAACCGCGCGGCGAGTTTTCTGGACATCGCCGAGTGCTACACCGAGCCGGAGAAGCTGTACGAGCAGGCCAGGGCGCGGGGGATGGACCTGTTCACGATCACGGACCACGACGAGGTGGCGGGGGTCGTCCAGTTGGTGGAGCGGGGGTTCGAGGGGGTGGTGATCGGCGAAGAGGTGTCGGTGGTGTTCCCGGAGGACCGGTGTCTGCTGCATGTGACGGTGTGGGGGCTGACGCCGGAGCAGCACGAGGAGATCGGCACGCTGGGGCTGCGGGACGATGTGTACGCCTTCAGCGCGTGGCTGGCGGAGCACGATCTGGCGCATGCGTTTGCGCATCCGCTGTTCGTGCAGAACGGGAAGCTGTCGCTGTGGCATCTGGAGCGGGCGGCGCTCCTGTTCAAGGGGTGGGAACTGCTGAACGGGGCGCATCCGGGGACGCATCGGACGGCGATCGAGCATTTTCTGGCAGCGCTGACGCCGCGGCGCGTGCAGGAGCTGTCGGCGCATCACGGGTTGCGTGCGAGCGCGTGGACGCGGATCTGGGACAAGGCGCGGACGGCGGGCTCGGATGATCACGGTTTGTTGAATGCGGGCCGGACCTGGACGAGCGTGGCGAGCGAGGACGGGAAGAAGATCGCGGATCCGGTGGAGTTTCTGCGTCGGGTGATGGCGGGGCAGAGCGACATCGGGGGGGTCGGTGGTCATCCATCGCTGATGGCGCACCAACTGACGACGGTGGCCTCGCACTGGTACGGACGCCGGATCGCCGATCACACGAGCATCCGGAACAAGTACATCGCCAGCAAGCTGGTGCGGTTCGCGGGCGTGGAAGTGAAGCGTCCGAGCAAGGCGCGGCTGGCGCTGGATTCGGCGATGCGCCGGGCGTTGTGGCGGAAGAAGAAGACGCTGCCGATCGTGCGGGCACTGCGCGAGTCGCTGGAGCCGGTGCTGGAGAAGTACCCGGACTTACGGGCGAATCTTGATCCCTCGACCTGGAGCGACGGCGCGCCGATCTCACAGCACGAGCGGATGGCGGAGTTCACGGAGGATCTGTGCTCGGCGCTGAACAGCGCGATGGCGTCGAGCGCGGTGCGGTCGATCCGCGGGATGGATCGGCTGGGGATCATGGATCACTTGATCTCGTACGCGATCGTTCACCTCGCGCAGTTGCCGTATTTGTTCTCATTGTTCCACCAGAACAAGGAGCGGACGCTGGTGGAGCTAGTGGAGCATGAGTCCGCGCCCGCGGGATCGGGCGTGAGCGTTCTGGAGAGACCGATGCGCATCAGTCTGTTCACAGACACACTGGGGGATGTGAACGGCGTCTGCCGGTTCATCCAGAATGTGGCGTACCAGGCGAACGAAACGGGGCGTGATCTTCAGGTGATCACCTCGACGGGGTTCGAGGTGCCGGAGTGGCCGAACATCTACAACTTCGCGCCGGTCTTCGTCACGAAGATGCCGAAGTACGAGCAGCTCGAACTGGTGCTGCCGCCCCTGATGAAGATCCTGCGCCATGTGGAGCAGCATCAGCCGGATGTGATCCACATCTCGACGCCGGGCCCGGTGGGGATGATCGGGTATCTGGCGGCGAAGATGCTGCGCGTGCCGGTGCTGGGCGTGTATCACACGGACTTCCCGGCGTACATCGATCGGCTGTTCGACGATCACGCGTTCACGCAGATCTGCACGGCGTACATGAAGTTCTTCTACGAGCCGTTCACCGCGATCTTCACGCGGTCGGAGGATTATGTGGAGTCGCTGGTGCAGCTCGGCATGCCGCGCGAGCGGATGGTGGCGCTGATGCCGGGGCTGGAGACCTCGAAGTTCAACACCTCGTTCCGCGATGACGGCATCTGGCGGAAGATCGAGGGCGAGGGGATCCGCGGCGTCGGGCGCGATGCGGTGAAGGTGCTGTATGTGGGGCGGGTGAGCGTCGAGAAGAACATGCCGCTGCTGACGGCGGTGTGGAAGCAGGTGGCCAAGCGCTGCCGCGATGCGAACATCCCCGCGGATCTCGTGGTGGTGGGCGACGGGCCGTACCGCAAGCAGATGCAGGAGGAACTCAAGGGCACGGGGGCGCACTTCCTGGGCTTCCGGCACGGCGTGGAACTGAGCACGATCTACGCGTCGAGCGATGTCTTCGTCTTCCCGTCCACGACGGATACGCTGGGTCAGGTGGTGATGGAGAGCCAGTCGTCGGGCCTGCCGGTGATGGTGACGGAGCTGGGCGGCCCGAAGGAAGTCGTCGAGGAGGGCGAGACGGGGTTCGTCGTTGCGCACGACGATGCGAACGCGTGGATCGACACGCTGTCGAACCTCATCGCGGATCACGATCGGCGGAGCGCGATGGGGCGGAACGCCGCGGCGGCGATGGAGAAGTACGACATCCGCCACTCGTTCGAGCACTTCTGGCAGGTGCATGTCGAGGCGTGGCACGAACATCTGGAGCGGATCGGCTTCGAGCGCAAGCCGGGGCAGCGAGTGCATCTCAATGGGCCGTCGAACACGCCCGTGGTGATGCCCGACACGGACAAGGCGATGGCCGGTCCGGATCAGCCGCGCTGAGCGGTGCGTCGGCGCGCCCGGAAGAAATCACGCAGCAATTCGGAAGACTCCTGCGCGAGCACGCCGCGGATGGGCGCAAGGCGGTGGTTGAGCCGTGGGTCTTCGAGCAGGCGGTAGAGCGAGCAGACGGCTCCGGCCTTCAGGTCGTCCGCGCTGTAGACGAGGCGTCCGACGCGGGCGTTGATGATGAGCCCGGCGCACATGATGCAGGGTTCGAGGGTGACGACGAGCGTGCAGTGGTTGAGCCGCCAGTCGCCGATGGCGTTGCAGGCGTCGCGGATGGCGAGGAACTCGGCGTGGCCGTGCGGCTCGCGGGCGTTGGCGCGGGTGTTGGCGGCCTGCGCGAGGACTTTGCCCGTGGCGGTTTCGTAGACGATCGCGCCGACGGGGACCTCTCCGGCATCCGCGGCGGTGCGTGCGAGGTCGAGCGCTGTGCGCATCATGGCGACGTCGGTCGGCGTGGGGGACGCGCTGAGCTGGTGACGGTGGGCGCGCCGGAGGCGGTACGGGTTTGGGGGGCGACGGGGGTTCACCGCTCGCCCTCATCGCCATCGGTCTTGTGCGGCCTGATCCCGGC
>REDD01000188.1 GCA_007693725.1 Phycisphaeraceae bacterium | reverse complement strand
AATGGGCAGTCCCGGACTTGAACCGGGGACACCGGCATTTTCAGTGCCGTGCTCTACCAACTGAGCTAACTGCCCTCGAGCATCACGCCGGAGTGACCGGCGGGCCGACAAACCTAGCATCAGACCCCCCCTACCGGCAAGCCCCTGAATCAAGAACCCTCCTGTCCCATGCAATCCCCGTACCGACTGGAGCGTTGAACTGCATAGGAAGCAGCCAATGAGCGCCCAGGCAGCCCGCATCGCGATGACGGCTCCCAATGCCCCCGGCGCCCCCGGTACCCCCGGTATCCCCGGTGCCCCCAGCTCGGCTGCGGTGGATGTCGATGTCGTGCAGCGTGCGGCGGAGGGTGACGAGGCCGCGTGGAGAACGCTGACCGAGGTGTATGCAGGACGGGTCTTTGCGATGGTTCACGCCCAATGCCACAACCCGGAACTCGCCGAGGAGATCACACAGTCGGTCTTCTGCACGCTGGCATCGCGCCTCGGGCAGGCCGGGTACACCGAGCGGGGCAAGTTCGAGGCGTGGCTCTTCCGGATCGCCATGAATCGACTCCGCGACGAGATGCGTCGCCAACGCAGACAGGCCAACCCGACGGATCCCGGCGTCCTGACCATGATGGACCGGAGATCGACGGACGAGCCGCAGGACGACGACGGCGTGCGCTCGATCCGCGAGCGGATCGGACGGGCACTCGACCAACTCTCGGAAGCCGACCGGACGGTCATCGATCTGCGTCACAACGCAGGGCTCGAATTCAAGCAGATCGCACAGATTCTCAAGCAGCCGATCGGGACCATTCTCGCCAGACATCACCGGGCGCTGCGGAAGCTTCGCCCGCTGCTCGCCGACTTGCAGGAGGGAGCAAATCCATGAACCGGCACGACTCGACCTCTCACGCACACGATGCAGAACTCGCCCGCATCGAGGCCATGCTTGATGCGCACGCTGAGGAAGCACGCCACCGCATGCCGGAGGGGCTCAGCGCACGAGTGGCCTCCGAGGCAGCGCTCGCAGCGCGTACCTCGCGCCGGACGCCGGTGCTTGCTCGCATCGGTTTCGGTGCGGTGCCATCGTGGCGGCTCGCCGCGGCGATCGCTCTGTTGATCGGCAGCGTTGTCGCCCTCGGCCTGCTGATCGGGCGGACGCCGAATATGCTCACACCCGGCGTGAGCGATGCCGAACTGGCCTCGCTCGATGCCGAGGTGGAATCTTTGTGGCTGGCGGTGGCGGCCGATCCGCTCGACAACGAATTCACTCCCGGCATGCACGACCGTTCACGGCTGCCCGACACCTCGGACGATCTGTACGCGTTGATCTGGTCTGATGCGGAGTGGACCGCCTCGTTCCTGGAGGATGTGCTGTGAAATACCGTCTCTCCATACTGCTGCTTGTTGCCGGAGTGATGATGCTCATCGCTCCGGTCGCCTCTGCACAGCGGGATGGCGCGCCTCGCCCGGGCGCACAGGCCGCGGAAGCGGATCAGTCGGAGCGTGTGGTGGCCCGGCTGGAGCACCGCCTTCAGGAGCTTGAGCGGGAGCAGAAGCGTGTTCGCGAGGCGATCGCCCGTCTGAAGCAAGGCGAATCGCCCTCGGAAGTTCTGCCGGACTTGCAGGATGAGCCGCGCGGTCGCCCCGGCGGAGATCGCACCGGACCTCCTGCGCAGCCCGGTCCGCGCGAGCGGGGACGCGAGGCGATCACATTCGAGGATTTTCTGGCGATGGTGCGCGAGCGTCGTCCCGAGTTCGCCGAGCGGCTGGAGGCCATCCGCGATCGTGATCCGGAGAAGTTTGACAGGCACTTCCAGGAGCGGAACACGCGCTGGCGCGAACTCGTGGCGCTGTACGACCAGGATCCCGACTCGTTCGACAACCGGATGCGCTTCATCCAGATCGAGAGCGAGATCCAGCAAACGGCCCGCCGAGCGCGTGCCGCCTCGGAAGCAGACCGGGAGAAGGCCATCGAAGCGTTACGGACGCTGGTCGCCGAGCAATTTGATCTGCGGCGGAGTACGGTCGTCCAGCAGCATCAGGATGCCAAGGAGTATCTGGCTCGTGTCGAGGCGTCGCTCGAACGCATCGACGCCAGTCGGGAGGATCTCATCGAGCGCCGCGTCCAGGGGCTGCTCACGGAATCACGCGAGATGGAACGCCCGCGACGCCCCGCGAGCGGCGAATCGGAACCCGAACGATCCCCAAGACGCTCGCGTCGATAGTTCCCGCCGCCATTCACTGCGGACGGATTCGGCAGCGGCTATCCTCGCCACATGGCGGAAAAGAGCATCCCGGCCCTGATGGCGCCCGCGCGGCAGCGGGATAACCCGCTCACGCGCTCGGTCGCCGGGATCTGCGGCATGGTCGTGCTGGCGATCCTGGTGCTGGCGTGCGTGGGCACGCTGCCGTGGACGCTGGGAACGCCCGCGGGGGAGAATCAGGCCCGCTACGAGCAGGGGACGCTGGCCGGTGCGCTGCTGCCCCCGGCGTGGGCACCTCACGATGAGACCGAGCAGGCACAACTGCGGAGATTCGCCGAGCTGCGCGCCACGGAGGAGATCGTCCGCGCGGACCCCGACGCCATCGATCACCCCGCGCCGACGGAAGAGCAGATCCGGGCCAGCACACCCCGCCCACTTTTCGGGACCGACAAGCTCGGTCGCGACCTTTTCATCCGCTGTCTCACGGGCGGCGGCATCTCGATCGGCATCGGCATCGCCGCGGCGGCGATCTCGGTCGTCATCGGCACGCTCTACGGCGCTCTCGCCGCGTACATCGGGGGGCGGGTGGATGCGCTGCTGATGCGGATCGTGGATGTGCTGTACGGCCTGCCGTACATCCTGCTGGTCGTGCTGCTGGCGGTCGCGGGGGATGCGATCGTCTCGGAGATGACGACCAAGCAGGCCGCCCGTCAGAAGTGGATGGAGGAGCAGACGGTGCTCGTCCTCCAGAGCGAGGGCCAGACCGACGCGACACGGACCACCGCCCGCGAAGCGCTCGATATTCGCTCCGATCTCCAGCGCGAACTCCGGGACCGACTCGAGCAGGAGATCGACGCCGGGCGGCTGCCCCGCCTCAAGCCCACCGAGCTGTCACCCGGCCAGCGGAAGGCGCTGGAGGTGGGGATCCTTCTGGTGGCAATCGGCGGTGTCTCGTGGCTGACGATGGCCCGGGTCGTGCGCGGGCAGGTGCTGTCGCTCAAGGCCCAGCCGTTCATGGAGGCCGCCCGGGCGATGGGGGTGCCCGGATGGAGGCAGTTCCTGCTCCATCTGCTCCCGAATCTGCTCGGCCCGATCATCGTCTACGCGACGCTCACCGTGCCGCAGGCGATCCTCCAGGAATCGTTCCTCTCGTTCCTTGGCATCGGCGTGCAGGAGCCGCTCCCCTCCTGGGGGAACCTCGCGGCGGACGGCCTGAAGGAGCTGAACACCATCAAGACGCGCTGGTGGCTGCTGCTCTTCCCTTGCGTGCTGCTCGCGACGACGCTGCTGGCCTTGAACTTCGTGGGCGAGGGTTTACGAGAGGCGTTTGATCCGAAGCGCTCGCGAAACTAGGGTGACGCCGAACAGAGATTGCTCGTGCGGGATCTGTCCGGTGCGGACAGATCAGCGATAGGAGGCAGTGTTCGATGCAGAATAATTTCGGCGTCAAGGACTTTGTGTTGTATGTCCTAGTGTTCGTGGCCCTCATCATGATGGGCCTCTCGATGTGGCAGGACGATCGCCGCTTCGAGCAGACGCGCCTCGCCGCGGAAGGGACGGGTGAACTCCGAACGGATGTGATCCAGTTGTCCGAGGCGATCGACCAGCAGACCCGCACGCTTGAGGAGATCTCCCGTCGTCTGAACACGCTCAACTCGTCGGTGAACACGCTGCGCCAATCGGGCGTGTCTGTCTCCCGCGCTCCCGCCGGAACGGAGTCGCCCGCCATTCCCGGAGACGATGCCGGGGAACTCGTCGAAGAGGAAGCGGGGCTGACGGAAGAGGACTTCGTACTCGCCGAAGATGAACGGGATGAATCGTGGGCACGCCCCGGCTATCCCGTCACATGGCCGACACGCTACTTCATCCTGACCAACGACCCGGAGGACCTGCCCAACTTCCAGCGCGGCGGAACCATCACCGAGATCTTCGAGGCGAACACGCCGAAGATCACGCCGCACACACACAACGATGTGTACAACCGACGCATCGTCGATGATGTCGTCTGCGAGCAGCTTGCCGGACTCAACCCCGAGACGCTCCGTCTCGAGGGCTGGCTGGCGGATGCATGGCAGTATGACCCCGAGGGCATGTGGCTCCGTGTGCGCATCGACGAGCGGGCACGATTCAGCGATGGCCGGCCCGTCACCGCCGAGGATGTTCAATGGACATTCGAGGATTTCATCCTCAATCCGCAGATCGAGGCGGCGGCGACCCGCTCCACACTCGCAGCGATCGAGTCCGTCAATGTGATTGCACCGAGAGTCGTCGAGTTCCGTTTTTCCGAGCCGCGTTTCAGCAATCTCTCCGCACCCTTGCGTGTCTCGATCCTTCCCAAGCACTTCTACTCGCGTTTCACGCCCGCACAGCTCAACAGCGCCACCGGCCTGCTCGTCGGGTCGGGCCCGTACCGACTCCAGTCGCTGGACATCAACAACCAGTGGACCCCCGGCAACACGCTCACCTTCGTCCGCAACGAGCGCTATTGGGGCCGCCGCCCACCGGCCGACCGCCTGCGCTTCACCTTCGTCTCGGACAATGTCGCCCGGCTGACCGAGTACGAGAACGGCAACGGCGACATCATGCGCGCCTCGCCGGAGCAGCTCGCCGACCGCGCCCGTGATCCGCAGTTCACCAGCCGTCACAACCCGCTCTACTGGACGAACATGCGTTCCGGCTACGGGTTCATCGCATGGAACACCGGCATGCGCGGCAATCGCCAGTCGCCCTTCCACGATCGGCGCGTCCGCCTCGCCATGACCCACCTGCTCGACCGTGATCGCATCAACCGCGACTTCTACGAGGGCATCGCCGAGGTCGCCACCGGCCCCTTCCCGCCGACGCAGTCCGATCAGAGCATCGAGCCCTGGCCGTACGACATGGACCGTGCGCGCGAACTCCTCGCCGAAGCGGGCTGGATCGATCGCGACGGATCCGGACGCCTCCGCAACGAGAATGGCGAACCCTTCGTCTTCGAGTTCACCTACTCCTCGGGCTCGACCTTCGCAGAACAGGTCTTCAACTATCTCCGGGATCAGTGCGCGGCGGTCGGCATTCAGTGCGTACCGCGCATCACCGACTGGGCGATCATGTCCACCATCACGGACCAACGCGACTTCGATGCGCTCACCATGGCGTGGTCGTGGTCATCGCCGGAGTCGGACCCCTACCAGATCTTCCACTCCGATCAGATCGAAGGGCTCGGCGACAACTGGATCCAATGGTCCAATCCGAAAGCGGATGCGGTCATCGAACGAGCACGCCAGACGCTGGATTACGATGAGCGGCTCGAGGTCTGGCGCGAATTCCATCAGATCGTCCACGAGGAGCAGCCCTACACCTTCCTTCTCAACATCCCGTGGATCCGTTTCGTGAACAACCGCATCCACAATGTCCATCCATACCAGGTCGGTATCGACAAGCGAGAGTGGTTCATCCCCTGATCGCGCTCGCCGAAGGAACCGCCGACCATGGCCACTTATGTCCTCCGCAGATTGATCCTCATGATCCCGACGCTGATCGGGATCACCTTTCTCGTGTTCATGATCGTCGCGCTCTCCCCCGGCGGCATCGGCGCTGCCCTCCGTCATCAGGGCGGATCGGCCGAGGCGACCTCCATCGCCGCCCAGCAGGCGTACCTCGAAGACCGCTACGGCCTCAACGACCCCGCCATCGTCCAGTATCTCCGGTGGCTCGGCAGAGTCTCCCCAGTCAAGTTCGGACAACGCGATCAGATCGACCCGACCGGAGCGGTCATCCGCAGCCCGCGCAAGCTTGAGCCGCCCGCATTCGCGGGCAAGTGGTACGCCCAGGGCGCGGTCCCGACGCATCCCCCACCGCCGCTCTTCGAGTTCGACCCGATGGATGGCGTGGACGAGCGAGCAAGCATCTACCGGCGTGCGGACAATCAATACGCGCGTGCCCGCACCGCCTACATCGCAGCACGCACCGAACTGGAAGAAGCCATCGGCCGCTACGCACGAGCGCAGGGAGTCGCTGAGCCGATGAACCGGACCACCCGCCGACTCCAAATGAGCGCTGTGCGGGGGCTGGAGTTCGACCCGAACGCCGAGGGAGCGCGGCCCGTCATCGAAGCCGGCGAACGCGCCATCGAGCAATACCGCAATGCGCTGGAGGTCCGCGCGGAACTCGAAGGCATCTTCAACGCCGAGCCATTCCGGAAGGTCGGTCTTCCGATCATCCCGGGGATCATGAGCATCGGTCCGCCCGACTTCGGCTTCGCGTTCAGCACGGGCCGCCCGGTCATCGAGATCATCGGCAGCGCCCTGCCCATCACGCTCACCCTGAACCTCATCGCCTTCCCGATCATCTACATCATCGCCATCCCGATGGGGATGCTCGCCGCGACCAGGCAGGGCACATGGATCGACATCACCTCCGGCGCGTTCTTCGTCGCGCTGTGGTCGATCCCCGTCGTGTGGGCCGGGGTGCTCGCGGTCGGGTATCTCGCGAATGTGAACTACCTCGGCTGGTTCCCCGCGGCCGGGCTCTCATCCGCCGAGGCGGGGGACTATCCATTCCTGCCGTTCCAGGATGCCGACGGCGTCTGGCAGGCGGGCTTCCTCATGGACCGCTTCTGGCACCTCGTGCTGCCCATCGCCTGCCTTGTCTACACCGGCTTCGCGGTGCTCTCCAAGCAGACACGCGCCGCCATGCTCGACAACTTCAACTCCGACTATGTCCGCACCGCCAAGGCGAAGGGACTTCCCGAAAGGACCATCGTCTTCCGCCATGTCTTCCGCAACTCACTCCTCCCGCTCATCACGCTCTTCGCCACCATCTTCCCCGCCATGCTCTCCGGATCCGTGATCGTCGAATCCATCTTCTCCATCAACGGCATGGGCAAGATGGTCATCGACGCCATCAACCTCCGCGACCGCGAACTCCTGCTCGCCAATGTCCTGCTCATCGGCGCAACAAACATGCTCG
This sequence comes from Phycisphaeraceae bacterium, assembly GCA_007693725.1. Classification (GTDB taxonomy): domain Bacteria; phylum Planctomycetota; class Phycisphaerae; order Phycisphaerales; family UBA1924; genus REDD01. Next base: position 1,497 of record REDD01000188.1, on the reverse strand, counting down.
CCCTCCTTCTGGCGGACATCATGTACGCCCTCGCCGATCCCCGCATCACTTACGACTGATCCGTCTCACCACCACTCATCATGCCCAAAGTCGCACGCTCACAATCCGCCGAATCGATCACCGGCGTTCAGGCCATGCAGGGCCTCGGTGTCAAACCGCCCAAGGGTTTCTGGGCGGATGCGTGGGATCAGGTCATCCGTCGCCCGAGCGCGATCATCGGGCTGACATGGGTCGCGATCATCGCATTCTTCGCAATCTTCGCCCCCCTGCTCGCCAACGGCCATCCGCTCATCACCGTACCCCTCGCGGAGAACGGCACCAAGCTCGTCTGGCTCGTCGACGACCGCGGCACGCCCTACCACCCGCTGGACCTCTCCGCTCCACGCTTCGACGCCGAGACCAACACGCTCACGCGACAGGACGGCACCACGACTACCCTGCGGGAACGCCCGTGGATCTCGCCGCTCGTGCGCAACCTCAGCGTTGTTGATGTCCTCTGCGTGGTCGGCTTCTTCGCGGGCGCGTTCATCCTCTTCGTCCCCGGACTCGGCTCACGCGGTCAACGGCTCGGCATCGTCATCGCCGGATCCGTGCAGGCCGCCGTCACGGTCATCGTCGTCTCCATCGCACTCTCGCAATTCGGAGCGAGCCGCAGCGATCCGTCATTGCGCCCGCTGCTGACCGAATTCCCGTGGCTCGTGCCCACGACCATCACCATCGGCGCCACGCTCGTCGCGGCGGCATTCGCATTCATCCCGACCGTCCTCAACCCCATCGGGCGCATCGCCATCGTCAGCATCACCGCAGGCATCGCCGCGCTCGCCATCGCCGAATTCCGCGACGCACCGATCACCCGCTTCGACTACCAGAATCAGGTCCTCCGAGGCCGAATCGCCGCCACCTACACCCTGGTCCCGTGGTCACAGAGCCAGGCGCCGACCGACCGCGACGCGAAGAATCTTCCGCCCGGCTCGATGAGCGATCAGCCGCTGGCCCGCTCCGCCGTCGCCCGTCTCCCGCTCGTCCAGCCCGCGACCCCCGCGCAGCTCGAGCGGGCCATGAACGAGGTGACGCGCCTGCCGCTGCCGGAGACCGAGAAGGACGAGATCCGTTCGATCTTCCGGGGATTCCTCGAAGAAGAAGAACCCGTCACGCGCGAGCAAGCCCGACGAATCATCAGCGATGCCCTCGCGAACTCCGGCCTGCCGCACCACCTCGGCACCGACGGCCAAGGACGCGATGTCCTCTCGCAGCTCATGCACGCATGTCGGCTCGCCATCTCCATCGGACTGGTCTCCACCGGCATCGCGGTCGTCATCGGCGTGACCATCGGTGCATTGATGGGCTACTTCGGCGGCATCGTCGACCTGGTGCTGTACCGCGTCGTCGAGATCTTCATGGCCATCCCCGTGCTCTTCCTGCTCATCCTTGCGGCGGGCGTGCTGCCGCGCAACACCTATGTCATGATGGCCATCATCGGCTGCGTCACATGGACCG
>REDD01000194.1 GCA_007693725.1 Phycisphaeraceae bacterium | reverse complement strand
ACGATCAGCGGCACAAGCTCCTCGTTCGGGAGATTCAGCGAGCCCATCAGCGCCGCCGCGGCCGTCGCCTCGGCACGCCCGCCCGTCATCGCGATCTCCTTCAGACGCTGCACCTGCCTCGGCTCGATCAGATTCCCGAACCGACGCGCCGACTCCGCCGTCGCATTGAACAAGGCGATCCGCTCGGCCCCGCCCGCCGCGAGCGCGGCATCCATCAGCGCCGACTGCGCCCGACGCGTCCCGATGAAGGACAGCACCTCCGCGACACGCATCCGCGTCTCGCCGCTCGTCTCCTGCAACGCAGCCACCAGCGGCACCGCCGCATCCTCCACGCGCAGCACGCCCCGGCCGATCGCGATCGACCGCAGCGCGACGAGCGCCTGCTCCGCGTACGACCGTGCCTCCGCGTCGGTCATCGGGGTCCCGATCGCCCGCTCGAACAACTGGCGGGCCGATGCGCTCACCTGCGCATCCGTCGCCCCCGTGCTCGTGATCCGCACAAGATGATCATCCGCGTACCGAGTCTGGGCCGCGGGCACCTCGGCACCCGACAGAAGCGCGAGAATCGCGCTCGTCGCCAACCGGTTCGACCGTTGAATCTCCAGAATCGTCTGATCCGTCTCGCCCCGACCAACATCCAGCACGAACAGATCAATCCCCGGCACAGTCGAGATCGCATCCGCCGCGCCGCTCAGCCGTGCCGCCGGTGCGAGCACCGTGTAGCCGTCCCGCTCCAGCACCGAGCGCAGGAACTGCTGCCGCTCCGGGGATGTCGCGATCACCACCGCATACCGCACCCCGGCATCACGGATCAACCCTGCAAGCACCGGCACCACCCGCTCCGCGCCCGCGAACGGCTCGCGAGGCATCGCCTGCGCAATCGCCAGCGCCGCGTCGTACTGCACTCGCCGATCGGCGTACGAGAGCGCCCGCGCCAGCACACCCTGATTCCCCTGGATCCCCTGCAACGCCTCTCCGCCCGCGGTCTGCCGGATCGCAGCGATGAACTCGCGGGCGATCGCGGTCTCACGCTCGCGCAACGCACGGGCCAATCCACGCTGCACGGGATCGGAGCCGGAAGCCACCGCGTAGTACATCGCCTCCCGACGATCCACCGAGTACGCCGGGTTGTCATAGCCGGTCGGCTGGACCATCTCGCGAGAGAAGTTCGCCGTCAGCCACAACGACAGCGCTTCGCGATCACCGCCGTCGAACCGCATCGCCCGCTCCGCCTGACGCATCGTCATCGCCTGGTGATACAGCTCGCTGTAGATTGCCGTCGGCTCCAGACCAATGCCCGGGAAGTAGTTCCACAGCAACTGGTGCCGCTCCCCCGGGAACGAAACGATGCTCCTCGTATTCCGATCCGACCAGTACCGCTCACCCAACTGGCGGTAGAGCGACCCAACCGGCAACGCCGGGTCGAAAGCGCCGTCGATCTGTGTAATCGCATCCCGCGCGGCACGCCGGACCTGATCCGAAGCCGTCGTCTGCGCCACCTCGTACAGGTACGGGATCGACTCACGGTGCGGCAGCACACCGAGCACACGGATCACCTGCTCCTGCGAGGCCGGGTCCAGCGCGAGCATCGCCTCGCTCAGAGGAACCACCGCCGCACGCCCCATCTGTGCCAGAATCGGAGTCACCAGCCCGCGCAGCTCCGGACGCCTCGGCTGCAACAACGCATCCAGCAACTGCGGCACCGCGTACTCCCCCGCCTCCAGCAACCGCGCTGTCGCGAGCGAACGGGCACGCAGCCCTTCGAGCAGCAACTCGATGTTCCGGTCGATCTCCTGAAGCCCCCGAGCACGATCACGCTTGCCCTGCTCGTACAGCGCCCACAACTCCGCGGCCACCGGCTCCAGCGTCGCCACACGCAGCGCCCGCCGATACGCCTCGTCGAACCGCTGTAACTGCCCCGAGTCCTCGACCAGACCCACAAACTCGACCGGCTCGAGATTCAGATCCAGCAACGCGCGGGCATTCGCCTCCGCGAGCTGCGGCTGCATGATGAACACGAAGTGGTTGAAGTCCTGGAGCAGCTCGCGCGGGTCCGTCGTCCTGTCATCCGCCTGCGCATGGGCCGGCGACGACATCGCGAGCATCACACACAGAACCACACTCCATACGACCACCCCTCGAGCGGCGCGGCAAAGCGATCGGCAGGCAGTCGGCACGGTCGGCTCCTCATTCATTACGACGATTCTCTACGCGTCCGCGGACGCTTCCTGGCTCAACACAATATCCGCTCGCCACCCGGCCACGACTTCCGGACCGGAACCCCCACTTTGAGGATCACCGAGCCCGATCGCCGCCACCGATTGCACACGCGGGACGCCCTTCAATCCGACGCCCGCCCGCGGAGAGTTCCGCAATCTACGGAACACTGTTCGGGGGTGTCAACGCCGACCCCGATTCCACACCCTCCGCCCCACACCCCGCCTCCGTCCAGAAACCACAATCTGTGCCGGATTTACCGCCCGAAACGCTCCTGCGGTCAAGAAGCACCCAAATTCCTCCGATGCCTTTCCCGGCCACGGCCCGGTGCGGAGTCCGGACCCGGTGCCTTTCCTCCCTTGGGGTGCTCAATGTCCACCGAGAAGGATGTACTCACGACCGGCGAGGTTGCCAAGATCTGCAATGTCGCCCCACGAACCGTCTCGAAGTGGTTCGATTCCGGCCAGCTCAAGGGATATCGCATCCCCGGCTCCAAGGACCGTCGGATACCACTGAACAACCTCCTCCAGTTCATGCGGGACCACAACATCCCCATGGACGGGATCCATTCGGGTAGGACCCGCGTCCTCGTCGCCGACGATGAGCAGGACATCCGGGACATCCTCTCCAAAGTCCTCACCGAGCAGGCCGGCTACGAGGTCGCCATCGCCTCCTCCGCCTTCGCGGCGGGGCTCGAGTGCGAACGATTCCGTCCACATGTCGTCCTCCTCGACCTCCACCTCGGAGCCGATGAGGCCGGACGCATCGCCCACACCGTCCGCGAATCCGAAGACCTCGCCATCACCCGAATCATCGCCATGAGCGGCAAGCTCACCGACGGCCAAGCCATGCAGCTCCGAGGACAGGGCTTCGACGGCTTCCTCAAGAAGCCCTTCCAGGTCCGCCAGGTCATCCAGGAGATCGAACGGGTCCACACACTCGTCCACTGACCCCCGACCACATCTCGACAGAACACAGGGACGCCCCCGCCGGCAAGGATGCAGACGGGGGCGTTTTCGTTCTACTCACGCGAGACCGAGCGCACCCGCGCCGGGATGACTACTTCAGCGTTGGCAGCCAAGCAGCCAGAAGGTCCACCGCCGACTGCAAATCCCGCTTGTCGATCATCTCCGTCACCGTGTGGATGTACCGCGTGCCCACCACCAGACCGATCGCCCTCGCACCGGTCATCGCCTGCTGCAACGCGGCCCCATCCTGCCCGCCGCGGGCCAAAATCGTCCGCTGATGCTTGATTCGCTTCTTCTTCGCGATCTGTTCCACTTCTTCCAGCAGGGCGTGGTCGCTGATGAACGACGAATCCATCACATGCAGCCCGACCCCCTCGCCCTGCACCGTCACGCTCTCCTCACGCGGCACCCCCGGCGTGTCGCACGCCAAGCTCACATCCAGCCCCACCCCGATGTCCGGACGCACCGCCACCGCCGCGGTCCTCGCCCCGCGCAGCCCGACCTCCTCCTGCACCGTGAACGCCACCACGATCTCCATGGCGTGCGCCGACTTGGCCTTGTCGATCGCTCGCACCGCCTCGATCCCGAGCCAGCACGCAAAGCGATTGTCCAGCGCCTTGCTCACCAGCTTCTCCCCCACCTCCTCCAGCGGCTCGTGCATCACCACCATGTCACCGATCCGCACTTCCTTCTTCACCTTCGCCACGGGAATCCCCAGATCGACGAAGAACTCCTTCGCCTCCGGAACCTTCTTCCGCTCCTCATCCCCCGAGATATGAATCGGCCTTCCCCCCGGATTCATCACGCCGACACGATCGCCGTTCGGCGTGCAAACCAGCACCCGGCGCGAGAACAGATTCCGCGTGTCGAACCCGCCTGCCGGATTCAGCCACACAAACCCGTTGTCGTCGATGTGCCGCACATAGAAACCGATCTCGTCCATGTGCGCCGCCAGCATCACCCGCTTCGGCTCCCCCTTCGTCCCCTTCGTCTTCACCCCGTTCGCGCCACGCGGCGAGCGACGGCAGATCAGATTCCCCAGCGCATCCGCCTCCACCGAATCGAACAGACCCTTCACCTCATCCTGAATCACCGCCCGCACGCGCTCCTCGCGCCCCGGAATCCCCGGCGTCTCGCACAGGCGACGCATCAACTCGACATTCAGACCCATCTCGCTCGCTCCCTTCAAGACACATTCAGACCCCGCACGCCGGACCCGCCGACACCGGGGCCGCGTAGTATGCCCTTTCCGCACGATGACTGCAGAAATCCGATCCCATGGCACACACCAGCCCACTCAACCCAGCACACCAGCAAGCCGAGGCCTCATTCCTCGTCTACGGCCCGGCAGGCGACGGCGCCGAAGTCGTCGAGACCTACGGCGAACTCGAATCCGAATACGCCGCCATCCGCAAGGGCTGCATCCTCCTCGACCTCCCCCTCCGCGCCACCCTCCGCATCACCGGCGACGACCGCATCGATTTCCTCAACCGCATGGTCACCGCCGAACTCAGGGATCTCCCCCACGACCACGCCCGCTCCGCCTTCTGGTGCAACCGCAAGGGCCGCATCGACGCCGACCTCCGACTCATCCAACTCCCCGACCACATGCTCGTCGACCTCGACATCCTCTCCGCACGCCGAGCCCACGAAACCCTCCACGAGTTCATCTTCGCCGAGGATGTCCACATCACCGACATCACCGACCAGTTCCACACCCTCGCCCTCCACGGCCCCACCGCCGCACGCCTGCTCGCCATCGCCTCCGAGCCCCTCGACGCCCCCCCTATCGCCGACCTGGGCGAGCATCAGGCCACCCGCCTCCGCATCGCCGGTCACGACATCATCATCCAGCGCGACGACCTCGCCGCCGAGCCCGGCTACTTCCTGCACATGCCCGTCGAGGCGGTCGAGGGCGTGTACCACATGCTGATCGAGCACGCCCGGCAGCACGACGACCGCGCAGCACCCGACGCCCAGCGATTGCGCCTCCGCCCCGCCGGCTGGCACGCCTTCAACATCGCCCGCATCGAAGCCGGCACCCCTCTCTACAACCTTGACTTCGGCCCGGAGTCCATCCCCAACGAGACCGGCGAACTCCTCAACCGGCGTGTCTCGTTCACAAAGGGCTGCTACCTCGGCCAGGAGGTTGTCGCGCGCCTCCACTCGCTCGGCAAGCCCAAGCAGACCATCGTCGCCCTCAAGATCGACACCACCAACACTTCCGCGATCGATGCGCAGCCCCTCGCCGGAGCGCCGGTCTACCTCCCCGACGACACCACCAAGCCCATCGGCGCTGTCACCTCATCCACACGCGCCCCGATGCTCTCCGACGCCATCGCCATCCTCGCCACCATCCGCACGCAGCACATCGCTCCCGGCGCAACCCTCCTCATCGACACCCCCGCCGGACACACCCCCGCGGCCATCCAGCCGCAACTCCGCTTCTATCCGAGGAGTTGACAAGTCATGTCTTGGTGGCACCGGTCTCCGACCGGTGAGAATTCTCAGCAATCACACGCCCGTTCTGCACACAGCCCCGCACGAACCGCACGCAGAACACAACCGCCTCGATCGCCGCGAACCCGCAAACCATCAGCGCCACCAGCCAGATCCACCGCACATCCGAGACCTCGTTCATCCCGCTCAACCACGCGAACCCACCGCACACGATGCACGATGCCAGCAGCGCCGCGGCACGACGCCCCATCCGTGATCCTTCCGGTGCGTCTCCACCCAAAGCAACCACCCGACGCACCGAGCCGGCGCCGATCCACGCGAAGACAGCCAGCAGAACAACCGCGATGCCGCCAGCGATCGCGTCGTTCCAATTCGGCCATGAGTAGAAGGTGCGTTGCGAGGACAGAAGCAGCGCGATAAGCCCGATCAGCGATCCGATCACCCCGCAGGCCACACCGAGCAGCACGCGGACAGTGCGCCACCGCTGCCCATATGCACCAAGCCGTCGCCCCTCCGCCTCTGCGCACAGCACGATGCCCCGCGCCCCAGCCGCACTGCACAAGGCGCTGACGACGAGCGTCACTCCTCCGCCCCAACGCAGAACCGTCCAGAACTCGCTCGTGTAGTGATTCCACAACGCGAGCCAAGGCAGCAAAACCGCGAGCACGCACAGCCCAAGCCACAGCACCACAACAGGCACAACCGACCACCCGATCCACCGCAGACCCTTCGCGCCGACCAACCCCCAGCCCGCCTCGACCGCCTCGGCAGGAATCGGGGGCCGCAGCTCTCCCCACGCCGTGCGGCACTCCGGACAAACTTCCATCCCACCCAAGCCATAACCACATGAGAGACAACGCCTCGATCGAAACCGGCGGAACAACAGCACATACCGGTGAATTAAAGCAGTGCCGATTATCAGAAAAAACAGACAAAACCAGAAGGCGAAATTCAGAATCACGCCAAGAAACCAAATGCGATCAGGAAGCACACGGATGTCGTTCGGCCGTGCTAGGCGAAAGGAAACCACCGAACCATTCAGCACATGAATTTGGACATCCGCATTCACTTCCTCAAAAATGACTGAGACAAATGGCCAGCCAAATGCAATCTCGGTGTACACAAGGCCTTGCCCGGACTTACCAAATTGCCTGTTCGACTCCCTGCGGACCCCACTCCAAAGTGGCGGCTTTTTGAGCCGAACCGAGAGAACTTGCCCGCCCCCCTGTGATCCATTTTCGATCTCGATACGCTTGCCAAAGATCCCGGGGTCATGCCCCACAAATCTTGGGTCCGGTCCCCAACTTAGCCAACGGACCGTGCCGAGCACCGTGTCAAACACCATCGCACTGCACGCCCAGCCGTTATGGACTGCGATTGATTTTGGCACCCAGCTTCCGCCAGTTCGCCCAACAATCGGAAGAAATTGGTTGGACAGAATTACAGAATGCACCACAGGTAGAATGACTGCAAATGCAAGAGCGAGCATCGCGCTCGCCCTCACGCGAGACCACAGCTTCCGCCGCAGCCGCCCGATGGCCCGCACACCCGGAACATTCTCATTCTCTCGTAGGTGCATGATCCCCAATCACCACCCTTCTCACTCCCCCAGCACCCCCACATCCGCCCGCACCGAACGGATCAGCTCCCACACCTCACGCGTCGCGTGCGTCTCCCCCGGACCGATCTCCGCCAGCGGCCCGTACAACTCCGCCTCGATGATCGCCACGCCATCCGCGCCCGCCGGCTGGATGTACATCGCCACCGGACCCTCCCCCACCGCGCGCAGCCGCTCCACATCCACAGGCGCGGTCTGACGACGCACCCACCACCATCCATCCCGCCAGATCGCGATCTCCGCCGCCGAATCCAGATACACCTTGCCGCCGCCCTCCCAATCCGCGCGCGACAGATCCACAAGCGCCCACCCGTCCGCCACACCCTCGCGCTCCACCAGCAGCGACTTGAACCGCGCGATGCTCTCCTCGTTCCATCCCCACACGCGCGTGAACGGCCCGTACCGCACCGCCACCTTCGCATCACCGGCGACCGCGCTGTTCACCCATGTCCCCGCCGTCACCGTCTCCTCACCCACATTCACCAGCGCATACTCGAACACCGCCCGCCCGGCGCCCTCCAGCGCGAGCCGCTTCCGCTGACGCAATCCCTGCCGACTCGCCGGCGTCCACCACACGATCTCCCGCTCGCTCTTCCGCTCCAGCCGCCCCGGACCGACATCCATCGCCGGATCCGGCGGCCACGCACGCAACGCCCCCTCGCCATCCACCCAGCCCAACTCCCCTCCCTGCGGCGAGGTCCAGGTGTACACACCGCCGTGAAACACATACCCCTCATCCGCCGGACGCTCCGCATCCAGCATCTGCACGAACATCATGTTCGGCCCATCCGCCGGGCCGAACAGACTCACCCGATCCACCCACAGCGCCACCTCCGCACGCGCCTCCCCATCCGTCAGCAACACCGCCCGCGGGTGCGTGACCGCCACCGGCTTCGAGGCACACCCCGCCAGCATCACACCCGCACACACCGCCCCGAGAACGACACTCCGCTTCCACGCACGCACCATCGCAGTCACTCCCTTTCTCGAACGCCGCTGAACCCCCATCACCATACTTCCCGCTCGCAAACCACGCCCGTCCCGTGACTTCCGATCCGCCACGAAATCGCCTACCCTCTGACCATGCCAGAGCCCAAAGCCGACGCCAAGAAAGCCCAGCCCATCCTCGAGGCCAAAAACCTCAAGACCTGGTTCCCCATCCGCTCCGGCCTCCTCCAACTCGTCACCGGCCATGTCAAGGCCGTCGACGATGTCTCCTTCCATGTCGACCGGGGCGAAACCCTCGGCCTCGTCGGCGAATCCGGCTGCGGCAAGACCACCGTCGGCCGATCCATCCTCCGGCTCATCCCGCCGACCTCCGGCGAAGTCTTCTTCGAAGGGCGCAATGTCACCACCGCCCACGGCCCGGAACTCAAGCGGCTCCGGCGCGAAATGCAGATCATCTTCCAGGACCCCGCCGGCTCGCTCAACCCCCGCATGCGCATCGCCTCCATCGTCGGCGAGCCCCTCAAGGTCCACAACCTCGTCACCGAAAAGGATGAACTCCGACAGAAGGTCGAAGAACTCCTCGAACGCTGCGGCATGCCCCGCCTCGCCGCCGACCGCTACCCGCACGAATTCTCCGGCGGCCAGCGCCAGCGCATCGGCATCGCCCGCGCGCTCGCGC
>REDD01000155.1 GCA_007693725.1 Phycisphaeraceae bacterium | reverse complement strand
TGCACACACCGCCCCCGGATCCCGCGCGCTGCACACCGCGCTGCTCACCGCCACCGCCCGCGCCCCGGCTTCCGACAGAATCTGCACATTCTCCGCATTGATTCCGCCGATCGCGATCCCCGGCGGCAGGGCCGGATCGTGCGCGAGGTACGCCCGCAGGTATTCCGGACCGCGGATCACCGGTTTGTGCTTCGTCGTTGTCGGGAACATCGGGCCCACGCCGCAGTAGTCCGCGCCGTCGCGGAGCGCCCGCTCGGCATCCTCGATGCACGCCGTGGAAACGCCGACCATCATCTCCGCGCCGACGATCTTCCGCGCCTCGGTCACCGGCAGATCGTCCTGCCCGAGGTGCACACCATCCGCGCGGGCGCACGCCGCGATGTCCGGACGATCGTTCACGACCACCCGCGCTCGGCCCTCGCGCCCGATCTCGACCAGCTTTCGCGCCCGCGCCAGCAGCTCGCGATCCGGGAGATCCTTCTCGCGGAGTTGCAGCATCGTCGCGCCCGCGGCCACCGCCGCCCGCGCCACATGCTCCCACGGGTGGTGCTCGCACAGCGACTCGGTCACCAGCACGCACACGCCCGCGACCGCCACCGCGCGCCCCATCAGCGCCGCCAGCAGGACCTGCTCCAGCGCGTACGCGCGGTACCGCAGCGCCTCGAACGCGATCCCGCCTCCCCCCGTCACGGTCTTCGCCGCCTCCTCGATCGAGCGCAGCGCCTCGGTGAGCCGCTTCCCCGCCGCGACCGCCACCGACCGCACATCCTCCCGCGCCCCCTCGCGCGGGGTCGTCAGGGCCGTCCCGACATCCCCCGGCGTATCGCGGTGCAGCACCATCGACCGCGCCCCCGGCAACGCATCGAGCGCCTCGGCCAGATCGTGGCGCAACTGCTTGAGCCCGGCGCACAGGGCCCGGTGATCCAGCCCGAACCGGGCGATGTCCTCCATCACGCGGATCGCCTCCCGGGCTCGGTTGGCGTTGGCGTCGATGATCCGGGCACTCGTCTGCTCCACGCCTCATTGTTCCCACCCCGCCGGGGGCGCGTCGCCCGCCACCGGATTTCCACCTACAGCAGACACACTACCCACGCCCTAGACTCGCTCCCACATGGACGACGGCCCCATCGAACACGCAATCGAGCACGAGGTCGAGGAAACGGTCCGCGATCCGCTCGCCCGACGCTGGACCCCCCGGCGCATCATCCTCCAGTTGCTGGGCTTTCTCGTCGGCATCGCCCTCTTCGCGTGGGCCGTGGTCATGGCCACCGCGGAGGACAACCGCATCTACATCGAGCGCATCATCGAGGCGCCGCCCCGCCTGCTCATCGGGCTCATCGCGCTGACCGTCCTGAGCATCGTCTTCAACGCCCTGTGCTTCTGGGCCGTGATCCGCCCGATCAAGCGTCTCTCGACGATCGATGTCATCTCCGTCAACGCGATCTCGACGGTCCTGAGCATCCTGCCCTTCAAGGTGAGCGTGCTCTCCCGGGCGTTCATCCACTACCGGCGGGACGGGATCGGCATCCGCGACCTCGTCTCGTGGTTCGCCGCGATGTCTGCCCTCTCGCTGGCCGCGCTCCTGCCCGCCCTCGGCGCGACGCTCTGGCGTGGTCAGGCCGACCTGCTCTGGTGGATCAGCGCCATCGGCGGCCCCATCCTCTGCACCGCCCTCGGTGTCGGCGTCTGCATGAAGCTCAACCACTGGCGGATCATCCGCATCGCCTCCATCGGCGGCTGGCGGCTGCTCCGCTTCCCCGCCATCGGCGCGGAGCAACTTCTCTACCGCTTCATCGACCTGGTTGGGCTGGCGGGGCGCTTCTGGATCGGCTCGCGCATCATCGGGCTCGATCTCTCGCTCGATCAGGGGCTGCTGCTGGGTACCGGCTATTTCCTCAGCGCGGTGCTCGCACCGGCCGGCGCACTCGGCTTCGCGGAGATGGGGGCGACCGCCCTCGGCGCTGCCGTCGGGCACGACGCCGGCGCGGTCACATCGCTCGCGCTGCTCATCACCGCTTCGCAGTTCCCCACCGCCTTCGTCATGGCCGTCGCGGGATGGTTCCGGCTCCGGCCCGACCGGCTGCTCGTCTCCCGAGCGCCTGTGGTCACCCGCCCTGACGCGGCAGACGCCTGATGTTCGTCGTCGACTTTGACTCGGTCTTCTGCGAAAGATCCTCGCCCATCGTCACGGTCAGCGCCACGCGCAGATTCGCCACGCGGTTGATCAGCGAGCCCTCCTGCAGATCCCACTGCGAGATGATCTGACCCTCGCTCTTGTCCACCGTCAGGCGCGGCGCACTGTCCGACACCACCGGCGGCTCCTCCAGACGCAGCGAATACACGCCCACGAGCCCCGCGGCGTTCTCGTCCGCGAGGGAGAGCGTCGTTGTCGTCTCGGCCACGAGCGTCCCGCTCACGCCGATCGGCACGCGCTTCGTCATCGTCCACGAGTCGCCCCGCGCCCGCTCGCCGATGCCGTTGTCCGCCGAGAAGATCGCGCTGAGCACATCCGACAGACGATCCACATCAAAGAAGGAGATGAGGTTCGGCTCGATGTCGGGCAGGCCCTGCGCCATCGCCATCGCCTCGTCCAGCCCGGTCACACGGATCACCGTCCCGTCGGGACGCAGCGTCGCGCGCAGCGGCGCCAGCGCCAGCGCCTGCTCCAGACCCAGCACGCCCGCCGCGCGTTCCGCGCCGTCCGCCTGAGGCGTGTCCAGATCGAACGCGATGCTGATCGGGCCGTCCTCGTTCTCCATCCGTGCGGCGTACGAGATCGCGTCGATCCGGACCACCGCGTTCCCCGCGCGATCCGTCGACTCGATCACCAGATCCATCAGGGCGTGCTGCTCGACCAGCAGTTTCGATGACTGCTCCTCCATCGTCTGGACCGTCTCGTACTGCTGGCGGACCTCGTAGCGGATCACCCGATCCAGGGTCAGCCCCGTGGCCAGGGTCGTCTTTTCCTGCCCCAGCGCTGCTCCCCCGCAGCAAAGAATCGCGAGCGATGAGAAAATCGTCAGCCGGGCCATTGTGCTGCTGCGCTGCATCAGAAACCTCCAAAGATCCGTTGAACCAACGATCCGTTGAGCCGGGATCGGTGGTGAAATCTCGAAACAAAGTCCCAGGGCCAAACCGGTCATGGGATCACCCTATTCCGCCGACAGTGTAGAGAGGCCGCTCCGGCCGAGTGGATACGATCCAAGCCATGCGACTGGCCCTCATCCAATGCAATCCGACCGTCGGCGATCTTCAGGCCAACGCCGCCATGATCCTGGCTCGCGCCAAGGAGGCCGCGGATCAGGAGGCCGACCTCATCGTCACCCCCGAACTGGCCATCACCGGCTACCCCCCGCGGGATCTGATCACGCAGGAGGGGTTCGTCGACGATGCCAGACAGGCCATCCTCAAGATCGCCGCCGAGATGCCCAAGCGCGTCACCCTCGTCGTCGGCACGCCGTGGAGAGCTCACCCCGACGCCGGACCCTCCGACTACGACCCCGACGAGCGTCCCACGAACTCGCTCGTCGTGCTCCGCAAGCGGAAGATCATCGCGCGGTATCAGAAGCGGTTGCTCCCCTCGTACGATGTCTTCGACGAGGATCGCTACTTCCGGTCCGGCGACGATCCGGTGGTCATCGAGGTCGACGGCATCCGCGTCGGACTCTCCATCTGCGAAGATCTCTGGCGCGCCGATGATGTCGACGCCGACGGCAACAGACCCTTCCGATCCAACAGATACCGCAACCGCGAAGACCCGGTCACGGACCTTGTCGACCTCGGCGCACAGCTCATCCTCAATCCCTCCGCGAGCCCCTTCGTTCTCGGGAAGGGCATGCGCCAGCGCAAGATCATCGCGGGTCACATCAAGCGCCACGACATCGCCATCGCCGCGGTCAATCAGGTCGGCGGCAACGACGACCTCATCTTCGACGGCCACAGCGCCGTCTTCATCCCCTCGGAAGACGGGGCGCAGATCATCGCCGCCGCGGACGGGTTCACGGAGCAGACGCTCATCGTCAAACTCAAGAAACCCGAGAAAAACTGGTCGAAGCGCGACGAACTCCCGGATCCCATCCGCGAGAGCGCCCCGATGTCGCTGCTGTGGCGCGCCCTTGTTCTCGGCGTGCGCGACTACGCGCACAAGTGCGGCTTCAAGTCCGCGCTCCTGGGCATCTCCGGGGGCATCGACTCCGCCGTCACCGCGGCCATCGCCGCAGCGGCCCTCCAGCCCGAGAATGTCCTGGGCGTCCTGATGCCCTCGCGCTACTCCTCGGATCACTCCGTCGCCGATGCGCAGGCCCTCGCCGATGCGCTGAAAATCAACAGCATCACCATCCCCATCTCGCAGGCGCACGAGGCCGCGGAGCAGACCATCGCGCCCGCCTTCGTGCAGCTCGGATGGGACGACCTCTCCGGCATCACCGAGGAAAATCTCCAGTCCCGGCTCCGCGGCGTCATCACCATGGCGCTCTCCAACAAGGGCGCCGGGCTCCTCCTCACCACCGGGAACAAGAGCGAACTCGCCGTCGGATACTGCACGCTCTACGGCGACATGAACGGCGGGCTCGCTGTGCTCTCCGATGTCACCAAGGTCCAGGTCTACAAGCTCGCTCGCTGGCTCAACGAAAACCACACCGAGGCCGGATTCGAGACGCCCCCCATCCCCATCAACTCCATCGAAAAGCCGCCCAGCGCCGAACTCCGCCCCAACCAGCGCGATCAGGACTCGCTCCCCGAGTACGAAGTGCTTGACGAGATCATCGAGCGCTATGTCGAGCACCGCCAGCATCCCCGGCGCATCATCGACGAGACAGGCATCGATTGGGAAACCGTCGCGCGGATCGTCCGCCTCATCGACCTCAACGAATACAAGCGCAAGCAGATGCCCATCGGCCTCAAGGTCTCATCCGTCGCCTTCGGCAGAGGCCGGCGCCGCCCCCTCGCGCAGCGCTACCGCCCCGAGCAATCCTGCGACGGGTGAGCCGTTACGGCTGCTCCTCGTCGACGCCCTCCCGCGCATCCAGACGATTCTCCGCGACATCCACCATCAGCGATCCCACCACCGCGAGCACCGCCACGAACACCGCGATCCGCAGCGGCGCGCGGAACTGCGGAATGTGCAGACCATGCACCAGGAGGTGATACCCGATCCCCACCAGCGCGAGCGCCGAGATCGTGCTGGTGATCGTGCTGATCCGCCCGACACCGGGAACATGCACACACATCGCCGTCGGATTCTTCCGAAGGATGAACAGCATCACCACCGCGATGCCGAGCAGCAGCAGTCCGCCGATCGACATCGCGTATTCGACGCTCGTTACAGGCAGGTGCACACCGATCACTCGATGATCGCCGCCATCGACGAGATGAACGCGAAAGACTGGTTGTCACCAGCCGCGGCGAAATTCAGCAGACGGACCTTCTTCGCGTCGAGCGCCTTCATCGTCGCCACGATCGCGCCCGTGCTGTTCCAGCGCGTCGGGTTCTGCTGCCACGCGAGCGAGGACACCAGCTCCTCCGCCTTCCCATCCGAGACCAACTGGATCATCTCCCGATCGTGCTGCAGGACCTTGTTCCGTGCGGCGTTTGCCTCAGCCGAGTCGCCCGCGAACGGCGTCTGATCCCCGAACGAACGCCCCATGTGGCTGAGGTTCGCCGAGCAGATCACCAGCGTCTTCCCCGGTGCATCCGCGATCGCGCCCTTCAGCGCATCGATGAACGGCAGGATGCCCAGGCCCTTTCCGTCGTACGACTCGCCGTTGTTCCGCGAAGGATCATGCACCAGCACGCCGAACACCGGCGGGCAGTCGCCCTTCTCCGCATCGCCGAACACATGCTGGATCCACGGCAACTGCACCTCGATCGAGTGCTCCCGCTCGTGGTCGTAACGGTCCTTCCACAGCTTCTCCGTGTTCTCCGGACCCAGCCGAGCACACAGGCGATCCGCGAAGTCCTTGTCGTAGTCGCAACGACCCAGCGGCGTCTCGTACGACTTGTTGCATCCCACGACACCGGTCCCGAACCCGAAGTTGTTCGCCCCCAGAATCACCACGCGATCCGGACGATCCACCACACGCAGCCGCCCGTACACATGCGCGTAGTTCATCCAGCCGCGGAAGTAATCGAGCTGCGGTACGATCACGGCGCGGGGCAGCGTGTCCAGCGAAGGATCCTCGACGGGCTTCAGCGCCTCATCGATCCACTTCTCCATCGCCTCGCGCAGCTTCTCGGGGCCGAGTTCCTTCTTCTGGTCATCCGTCGCCTCTTCGCCGATCTCCTGCTGCACCAGCACATCCGCCGTCGAAGCGGTGGATGCAGGCGGCAGCGTGTCCGAATCGTCGAACTGCTCACGAAACTTGTGCAGTATCTCGTTGAAGGTCGGGCCCATCAGCAGCCCAGCGTTGTCCAACTGCGCCACCAGCAGCTTCACATTGTCCTCGTTGATGTGCGGGATCGCTTCCTGCGGCACATTCGCCTGGCTCGCCTGCTTCGCCGCGGCATCCGCGATCGCCCGCACATCCCGCTCGCCGTTCATCTGACCGAGCATGAACTGGGCCAGCGGACTGGTCACGACCGACCGCTCCGCGATCTGCGCCCGATCCCCGAGCGCCAGCATCACCTGCTGCTGGCCCTGCGGGTTCTTCACCCCCACCGGCTGACCCTGCACCGTCGGGCGAAGGTGCGGGCGCGCGTGGTGCGGCTTCGAGGCGTCGAACGGCGGAATGTCTTGCGGCTGCGGACCTTGTGGCGTCGTCATATCTGGCTTTCTCGTCTCTACCGACGGGTTTCTTGCTCGGACTTCCCCCGAAATCCCAACCCAAACTCCGCCCCCGCTCCCGGAACCCCGCCCCGGAACTTGGGCGGCCTTGGGAACCCCTCAGTCTAGCGGCCGCGGGACCGGATTCCCCCGTTTCGCCTTCCGGCCACCACCCCAATCCCAGATTCTGGACGCCCCCCATCCGGCGAGGTACACTCCTCCCCCCGGATGCCGGATGCGCCGGGAGGTGGGATCGCATCAATCCGACGCGGACTCGGCCCGAGCCACCAACGGGCCAACTCTGTCCAAGTCTCCTGTCGTAGTCACTCTGGAACAACCAATGTTCGACTCCATCAAGCCCGGCCAGCAGATCCGCTGCACTGTCATCAAAGAGCCCGCTCGCGAAGATGCTCGCCAGACCATCTCCCGCCTCATGCGACAGGACGGCGACATCAAGCGTGCGCTCAAGTCCGCTCAGGAATACCGCATGCGCACCTTGGTCGTCCGCTCGCGCGGCAAGCGACCCTGGGAAGTCCGGCGTCCCGCTGCCCGCCACGCCATCCCCAAGCAGGGCGCGACATGGACCATGGCCCACGCACCCCACTTCATCCCCGACTTCAACGCCGTCAGCGATTTCGTCAAAGTCGAAAAGGCGTGACCGTCCGCCACTCGGGATCACACGGCTCACGCGAAAGGTGAGCGCCATGAACCGAACATCCAGCCCCATTGCTCTGGCCGCGACGCTCCTCTGCATCGGCGCGCTGTCGCTCTCGGCCTGCTCACGCTCCGAGGCCCCCGAAGAGCCGCGCCTCATCTTCCACGAGTACACCGTCCGCGGCGAGGTCGTCCAACCCGTCGATGCCGAGGATGGCGATGGACTCCGCATCCGACACGAGGCCATCCCCGAGTATGTCGGACCCGGTGGGCGTCTCGGTATGAATGTCATGGTCATGCCCTTCTGGCCTCCCGTCGGCCGCACCCCCGAAGACCTCGATCGCGAGGCCATCGAGGCCCGACTCTCGGAACTCCAGCCCGGCGACAAGGTTGAGATCGCCTTCCGCGTCTGGCTCGAAGACGAAAACTTCCGGCCCCGCGGCTACTGGGCCACCGGCGCGACCGTCCTCCCCGAAGACACCGTCCTCGACTGGACACCCCTCGAACGCCCCCCGCGCCCGACACCACCGACTGACCCCTACGAACGGTCCGACCAGATCGTCACCGCGCGCCCGGTTTCCTCATCCACAAGCCGCGCCACCCGTCGCCACGCGCCGAGCCCGACCTCATCCCGAGGCGGCTCCACTGGGCGCGCCCCCGCCTTGATCGCGTCCCGATACCGACGCTCCACCGAGTCCACCTTCACCACCACCGCATCCCCCACATCCTCCACGCTCCCCTCATCGCGCAACCGCAGCGCACTCCGCAACCGCTCCGACAACACAACTCCATGCTCGTCACCCGTCATCCCAGGCGCTCGCGCACGCGATCCAGCATCGACTGGAACACCGTGTCCGGATCCGCGCTCGCATCCACCACCACATAGCCGTCCGGATCGGCCCGCGCCTGGTCGAGATACCCAGCGCGCACCTTCGCGTGAAACTCCGCCCCCTTCTGCTCCATCCGATCCAGCAGCGGGTTCAGCCGCCCCGCCGCGGTCCGCTCATCCACATCGAAGATCACCACCAGATCGGGCCAGGCGTCGCGGCACGCCGCCTTCGCCACCGCCATGATCTCGTCCCGGGGCAAACCACCCGCCGCGCCCTGATACGCCAGCGTCGAGGAGACATACCGATCCGCCAGCACCAGCTCGCCCCGATCGAGCGACGGGCGGATCTTCTGCTCCACCAACTGCGCCCGCGAGGCCATGTACAGCATCATCTCGCAGCGCAGCCCCATCTCCTCGTGGATCGGATCCAGCAGGATGTCCCGGATCCGCTCCCCGATCGATGTCCCGCCCGGCTCGCGCGTCTCCTCGACCACCACCCCCGCGCTACGCACCGCCGTCGCGAACCGATGAAACTGCGTCGATTTCCCCGACCCGTCCGGCCCGTCGAACACGACAAACCGACCCCCGAGGCCCCGCATCCATGCGCTGTGATCCTGATTTCCTTCCATCACGCGCGGAGTGTACCGCCTGCCCTTGATCACTCCCTCAACCACAGCGCACACTCCCGAAGACACCATCCCACCCTAAAATATACCTCACAGAATCAGGGCGTGCAACCAAAAGGTGCCGGTTTTTCCTCCCGAAAACACCCCTCGATTCACGGGAGTCCCCGGTGCCCCCCCGGAACGCCCCCGGTACGAGCGTGGAGCGT
>REDD01000192.1 GCA_007693725.1 Phycisphaeraceae bacterium | reverse complement strand
CCAGAACAGGGGTGTGGATGGGGGAAATTTTGACCAAAGTCGTGAGAGTCCGCTATGATTCACGGTTCGGACAATGTTGCCCGCCGAATTTTCGGCGGAGATGAGGCATGTGCCAATGATGGTTTGTGGCGATGCGAAGTAAGCGTACCTCATGGTGGCGTTCGGCCGGAGCGGTCGGTACGCGTGCGATGGGTGGCGTTGCTCTGGATTGGAGCCGACCGATGAGGTGACGGCATCGAGATCCAGGCGATGCGGAACGGACGGGATTGGTCCCGTCTCGTTCGGTGACTTCGCGGGCCACGCGGCGCATGCCGGCGTGGCCTGTTGTGTTTTGGGCATGCTTGACTCGGTGATAAGTGGGCCCGACGGTTCGGGCGGGATTCGACAACCTGACGACAACCAGTGGCTCCGGACGGAGCCGACAACCAGTGAAGAAGAGGCAGCGAAATGTTCAACGGCCCGGAAATGATGCGCATCATCGACTCGATCTCCCGCGATCGGAACATCGATCGTGAGGTTCTGATCGGCGATCTCGAGCAGGCGATGATCTCGGCGGCGAGGAAGTACTTCAACTCGATCGACGCCGAGGAGTTTTTGTGCACGATCGATCGCCTGACCGGGGAGCTGCGGATGACGCGGCACGGCGAGCCGCTGGAGATGGAGCCGCACAAGTTCGGTCGCATCGCAGCGCAGACCTGCAAGCAGGTGATGATCCAGAAATTCCGTGAGGATGAGCGGGCGTCGGTGTACGAGGAGTTCGCGAAGCGGGTCGGCGAGATCGCGACTGGCGTGGCGCAGCGGTACGAGGGCGGCGCGCTGGTCTGCACGATCGAGCGGGCCGAGGCGTTCATGCCTCGCAGCGAGCAGATCCCGGGCGAGCAGTTTCACCCCGGCGACCGGATCCGCTGCCTGATCCTGGATGTGCGCGATGCGGGGAATCAGGTGAAGATCGTTCTGAGCCGTGCGCACCCGGACTTCATCAAGCGTCTGTTCGAGGTGGAGGTTCCCGAGGTTTCCGAGCGGATCATCGAGATCAAGGCGATGGCTCGCGAGGCGGGGTACCGGACGAAGATCGCGGTGCAGTCGATCGACTCGAAGGTGGATGCGGTCGGCGCGTGCGTCGGCGTAAAGGGGAGCCGGATCCGGAACATCGTGGACGAGTTGAACGGCGAGAAGATCGACATCGTTCGCTGGAACGAGTCGAGCCAGATCCTGATCCAGAACGCGCTGAAGCCGGCGGAAGTCGCCGAGATTTCGCTGTGCTTCGAGCTTGGGCGTGCGACGGTCGTGGTCGATGACACGCAGTTGTCGCTCGCGATCGGCAAGCGTGGGCAGAATGTGCGTCTTGCAGCGCGGTTGACGGGCTGGGACATCGACATTCTGACGCCGGAAGAGTTCAACAAGGGTCTCGAAACGATGTTCGAGACGCTCAAGGCGATCGAGGGCGTGGAAGAGGAAATGCTGGATCGTCTTGCGGCGATGGGCATCGTGAGCGTCTTCGATGTCGAGGAAGTCGGCGTGGAGGTGCTTGTCACGGAGTTGCAGATGGAAGAGGGAACGGCGGCTCGTGTCGTGGAGATTTCCGCGGCGAAGGCGAAGGTCGTTGCCGAGCAGCAGCAGCGTGACAAGGAAGAGTCGGAGCAGAAGAAGCGCGAGGAAGAGGAAGCGGCGCGTCGTCTTCTCATGGGCGAGGGGGGCGAGGGCGATGTGGATGCGGATCTCGCGGCGGCGGCGATTCTTTCCGCCGGATCGTACAAGTCCCAGGGCGAATCCTCCGGTGGATCTTCGAATGAGGATGCGCGGGCGGATGCCATTCTCGGCGGGAGCAGCGACGGCGGCTCTTCGGATGGGGATGACGAGAGTCGCAACGGGTGAATGGGTGTTTTGAGCGGTCGGATGCCGGGGCGGCATCGGCATCGAGAACGGAGTGTCTGATTTGGCGAAGCGTGTCTTCGAAATAGCAAAAGAACTTTCGGTGAAGTCCAAGGCGATCGTGGAGAAGTGCGAAGCCGAGGGCATCCCGAACATCACGAACCACATGTCGAGCGTCTCCGCCGGTCTGGAGGCGACGATCCGTGAGTGGTTCAGCGCGAGCGAAGCCGCTTCGGGCACCGCGGTTGAGACTGCGGAGCGCGTGGACCTTGCGAAAGTTCGCGCTCCCGCTCGGCGGAAGGCAAAGAAGAAGTCTGGGGATGATGCGGATCAGGAAGACGGAGGCGGGGTCTCCGTCGCGACCGAGGATGAGGAAGCGTCGCCTGACGCGGGTTCGGTCGCGGCGCCGGGCGGTGATGACGAATCGACGCAGACGACGCGACCGGCGGCGAAGAAGATCACACCGTCAATTCCTTCGACAACGGACGATGCGGACGGACCGCAGGTCGGCGCACCGGCTCCGGCCGCGCCGGACGAGCCGACGGTCAAGCCAGGCGAGGGTGATGTGGTCGCACCGGCGGAAACCGAGCTTCGTCCCGCGGCGAAGGCGCCTGCTGAGCGCATCCCCGGGCGTGCCCCGGCACAACAGAACATTCCGACGCGTCCGAAGGTGGTCACTCCCGCCGGGCCGCGTCTGGAGGTGCAGACACCGGCGCGTCTTTCGGGTCCGAAGGTCGTGCGGATCGAGCAGCCGGATGTGCTTCCGACGCCGCGGTCACGCGGAGGCGATGGCGGTCCGAGTACGCGCGGGCCGCGCGACCGCGCCGGCGTCGGGCCGGATGCACCGCCGACCGAGGAGGATGCGGGGACACGCAGCCCGAGGCGCAACAAGCGTCGTGGCGGCACCCCGGCGACAACGGGCGGCACCGATGACAGCGCACGCAAGCGTCGCGGTCCTCAGACCCAGGGTCCGGGGTGGCGCGAGCAGGATCTTCTGGAGCGCGAGCAGCGTCTTTCGCGTTCGGGCGGGTTCATGCGACAGCGTCGTCGCGACCAGAAGATGAAGCACCAGGGTCCGCACTCCGGACAGCGTGCGATGACTGCTGCGGAGAAGGGCGGCACCGTGAAGGTGACGACCCCATTGACGATCAAGGATCTCTCGAGTGCGACCGGCGTGAAGGCGGCGGAGATCGTCAAGCGTCTGTTCATGAAGGGGATCATGTCGTCGGTGAACGCCGGCATCGAGGCGGAGCAGGCGCAGGAGATCATGCTGGACTTTGAAATCGTCCTCGAGGTCGAGGAGAAGGCAACTGGCGAGGCGGCGGTTGCCGAGCAGTTCGAGAGGCGCGACACTGTGGATGAGCGTCCGCGGAGCCCGGTGGTCACGATTCTGGGGCATGTCGACCACGGCAAGACCTCGCTGCTGGACCGCATTCGCAAGGCGAATGTCGCCGAGGGCGAGGCGGGCGGCATCACGCAGGCCACCAGCGCGTTCCTCGTGTCGGTGGAGGCGGGCGAAGCGAAGCGGAACATCTGCTTCCTCGACACGCCGGGCCACAAGGCATTCAGCGAGATGCGTTCGCGCGGCGCAATGATGACGGACATCGTGGTGCTGGTGATCGCGGCGGACGACGGCGTGATGCCGCAGACCGTCGAATCGATCAACCACGCGAAGGCGGCGGGTGTGCCGCTGATCGTGGCGTTGAACAAGATCGACATTCCCGATGCGGAATCGCAGAGCAACATTCAGCGGATCTACGGGCAGTTGGCCGAGCACGGCCTGAACCCGACGGAATGGGGCGGGGACACGGAAGTGATCCGCACCTCGGCGGCGACGGGGCGCGGCGTGCAGGATCTGCTGGAAACGCTGGCGTATGTCGCCGAGTTGCATGAACTCAAGGCGGACTTCGGCGGCGCGGCGGCGGGCGTCGTGATCGAGGCGCGTCTTGAAGAGGGACGCGGCCCGGTGGCGAACATTCTGGTTCAGCATGGCGGGTTGAAGCTGGGCGATTTCGTGGTGGCCGGGCGCGGCTTCGGTCGCGTGCGCGACATCACGGACGACCGCGGGCAGCGGACCAAGACGGCGGGGCCGTCGACACCGGTGCAGATCTCGGGCCTCGACACGGTGCCGGATGCGGGCGACAAGTTCTACATCGTCAGCACGCTGAAGCAGGCGCAGGAAGCGGCGGAGCAGCGTCGCGCCCGCGAGCGCGAGGAGCAGCTTTCGCAGCCGAAGGTCACGCTCGACAGCATGTTCGCGCAGATGCAGGAGGCGGCGATCAAGGAGCTGCTGGTCGTGCTGAAGGCGGATGTGCAGGGCTCGGTGGATGCGATCCGCAAGTCCGTGGAGGAGATCGCGACGGACGAGGTGAAGGTCCGCGTGCTGCACGCCGCGGTGGGCGGTGTGACGGAGAGCGATGTGACGCTGGCTGCGGCATCCCGCGCGGTGATCCTCGGCTTCAATGTCATCCCGAGCGGGAAGGCCCGGACGACCGCGGAGCAGAAGGGCGTGGAGATCCGCACCTATCAGGTCATCTACGACATCGTGGACGACATGAAGAAGGCGGCGGAAGGCCTGCTCGCTCCGGAGATCCGTCAGGAGATCCTGGGCCACGCGGAGGTCCGCGAGGTGTTCCGCATCTCGAAGGTCGGCTCGGTTGCCGGTTGCTATGTGACGGACGGCACGATCGAGCGGAACGCGATGATTCGTGTGACGCGCGACGGCATCGTGATCGAGAACGACCGCGTGCTGGAGCAGCTCAAGCGGTTCAAGGACGATGCGAAGGAAGTTCGCTCCGGCCAGGAATGCGGCATGAAGATCGTCGGCTACGACGACATCAAGGAAGGCGACATTCTGGAGTGCTATCGCAAGACCGAGGTCAAGCGCACTCTGTGAATCCGGAATGTGAGCGGCGATGTTCATCGGTCTCCTCCAGTTCGAGCTGCGTATCCGCGGGAGCCGGTCCCTGAAGGACAAGCGGCGCGTGATCAAGTCGCTGAAGGACAAGCTGCATCGTCACCACATGGTGTCGGTGGCGGAGGTTGCAGCGCAGGACCATCAGCAGCTCGGCGTGCTGGGGCTCGCGATGGTGTCCTCATCGCCGGCGCACATCGAGCGGAGTCTGGATCGGATCGTGGCGAAGCTGCGTTCCCTGCACGATGCGGAGCTGGGGGAGATGAGTCGGCGGGTCGTCGCGCTTGATGCGCTCGAGGTTTCGGGCGAGGAGTGGATGGACGAGGCGCTGTGGACGGAGGACGAGGTGCGCGAGGCGGAGCGGCTGGTCGATGAGCCCTCTCGCGAAACGGGGGAGGCGGCATGAAGGAGCGTCAATCGAAGCAATTGGCGTCATTGATCCGGCGCGCGGTGCAGAGCGTGCTGGATGCGGGGCTGGCGGATCCTCGGCTGGATGCGATCATCACGGTGACGAAGGTGACGGTGGATTCGCCGCCGCGCGTGGCGAATGTGAGCGTCTCGGTGATGCCGGACAAGCACGAGTCGCGTGTGCTGCACGGGCTGAAGGATGCGTCTCGCCACATTCGGCGCGAGTCGGGGGAAATCCTGCAACTGCACATGATGCCGGAGTTGCACTTCCGGATCGACAAGTCGCTGAAGCGACAGCAGAGTGTTTTCGAGGCACTGGCGAAGGTGCGCGAGGAAGAATCCCAGGGGAAGAAGGCGAGCGGCTGGGGAGATCCGGCCGCATCGGATGAAGATGACACCGCCGCGGATGATGCGGCATCGCAAGATAGAGAGTCAACATCGTGAGCAATACGGATGTGGTTGTCGGGATTCCGGAGCTGCTGCAATCGCTGGAGCAGGCGTACGCTTTGCCGCAGTATGAGCCGCGTTCGCCGCTGGAAGAGTTTGTGCTTTCGTTTCTTCTCTGGGAATGCCCGGCGAATCGTGCGGAGCATGCGCTGAAGCGGCTCGTGGATTCGGTGGTGGATTTCAACGAACTGCGTGCGCTGCGGAACGATGACACCGCGCTGCTGCTCGGCAAGACCTACCCGATGGCCGAGGAACGGGCGGAGCGGATGCGGCTCGCGATCAACGATCTGTACAACCGTGAGCATGCGGTGTCGTTTGATCGGGTGATCGCGATGAACAAGCGCGACGGTCGGAAGTATGTGGAGTCGCTGGATTCGATTCCGCCGTTCGTGGCGATGCGCGTGACGCTGGCGGTGCTGGGGGCGCACGCGATTCCTGTGGATGGACGGCTGCTGGGACGGTTGATTGAGTTCGGGATCGAGGAGCCGGGAGCGACGATCACGGATGCATCGGGGCGGCTGGAGCGGGCGATCAAGGCCGGGGAAGGTTTGCGGGCGCATCATCTGATGCAGGTGTGGACCGATGATCCGGCGGGAGACTCTGTGAAGATTGGAGCGTCGGGACGGCGTGCGCCGGGGAAGAAGAAGACGACGGCGTCACGGCGTGCCGCGGCAAAGCGATGAAGAAGGTTCAACGGTATTCCGGCGTGGTGTGTGTGTTGCTCGCGGGGAGTGTCGGCCTGTGGGCGTGCGCCTCGGGCGAGCGCGAGGGTGGGCGCGAACGCGCCGAGTCAATCGCGCAGAGCGAGGCGGGCGCTGCGGGGAACGACTGGAGCGTTCTCGAACGGTATCTGGTGCGTGAGCGGCGGACACCGGTTCGAAGTGCGATGCAGGCGCCGCTGCCGCCGGGGCTGGACGATGAGGTTCCGCTTGCGATTCGAGACTCGGAGCGCGAGCGGGCGCTGATGTCCCTCGAAGCTGCGCTGACTGAAGTGCAAGATGCGATTGAGGATGTCGAGCCGCTGCCACCGGTGGAACGCGACGAGGAGTCGCGCCGGCTTGCGCTGCAGCAGTTTGTGGCGGGTCGGACGGCACGGATGACCGGGGATCTCGACAAGTCACTGGAGTTGCTGGAGGCATCGGCGCGGTTGAATCCCGATCCGTCGGAAGTGTGGCGCGAGATCGGTGAGACGCAACTGGCGCTCGGGAATCGTCCGGCGGCGGCGGTGGCGTTCGAGCGGGCGTTCGAGCGGGATCGCGAGGATCCGAGGACGCTGGAGCAGGTGGCGCTGCTCGCGACGGAGGATCGGGATGCAGCGCGTGCCGCGGCGGTGCTGGCGCGGCTGCGGATGCTGCCCCGGGAATCGATGGATCCTGCCATGCGGTATGTCATCCCGGCGCGGCTGGGTGAGTCGCTGCTGTCGCTGGGGTATCTGCACGCGGGTGTGGAGATGTTGACGGAGGGGCTCGATCTTCCCGAGCGGTTCGAGGAAGCGACATCGCGCGTCGCGGAGCTGTCGGCGTTGTATCGCAGGCGGGGCGATCTGCTGCGCCGGTGCGGCGATGCGATGATGCGGCTGGGCGAGATCGAAGCGGCGGCGGAGTTGTACGCCGAGGCGGAGGGATATCCGACGCTTGATCCGGATGGGCTGCGACGCCGGCACATTCACGCGTTGATGCGGCTGGGACGGCCCGCGGCGGCGGCACGCCTGACCATGGAGTCGACCGACCCGAGCCGGATGGGTGTTTCGTTCGACGAGGTCGGGCGGTTGCTGGCGTTCGTGTGCAGGCACGGCGGACCGACGGAGGCGGTCGTCGAGACCTTGCTCCGCCAACGCGATGCACTGAGCGCGCCGGAGCGACGGGTCCGGGGCGGGGCGTATGCGCGTCTGCTCGGGGCGGTGCTGCCGAAGGAGCGATCGCTGGAGCCGCTGCGTGCGTGGCTCGCGGAGTCGCCGCGCGATGAAGCGACGCTGGGGGTGCTGATCGCTCAGGCGTACGAGCGCGATCCGAAGGAGGCGATGCGCGAAGCGATCAAGCTGATCGAGCGGCGCGTGCAGGATGGCGATGTGGTGATCCGGGTTCTGCTGCGTCAGCAGCCGGATGCGGGGCTGTGGTCGGAGGCGCTGGCCGCGCTCCCGGAGGCGGAGCGGGCGAATCGCACAGCGCGATGGGTCGCGGCGATGCTGGAGATCGTCTCCGGTCGGTTGATCCCTGTGGAATCGGCGTTGGCGGAGCTTGCTGAGTCGGATGATCTGCTGGGACGCAGCGCTCGGGCCTGGCATGTGAGCGTGCTGACGCGGCTCGGATTCGGCGAGCGGGCCAGCGAGCAGTTGCGCGCGATGCCGGAGGCGACCGATGGCATCGAAGCGATGGAGACCGTCCGGGCGTGGCTTGGGCGCGGCGATGCAGCGCGGGCGATGCATCTCGCCGAGGAGGCGGTCGAGCGCTGGGGCGATGCCCTGGACGCACCGGATCTTGTCGCCATGCTGCTGACCGGAGCGAAGCTGGCAATCAGCGAGGATCGCGCCACGCAGGGTGAGTCATGGCTGCTGCGAGCGATGGAGATCGATCCATCGAACGAGGAGGTGTATCGCGGGTTGATCTCGCTGTACATCCCCGGCGGTCGGCTTGCGGATGAGCAGAAGCTTGTGGAAGCGGTGCGCCGGATGCGGAACGCCGCGCCGTCCTCGCGGACGCTGGCGTGGCTGCGGGCACGGGATGCGCTCGCGCGTGGGCAGCGGGCTCTTGCGGAGCAGGATCTGTTGTCGCTCGCTCAGCGGTACCCGGACGATGAGCCGACGGTATCGCTGCTTGTGCAGTTGTGGATCAGTGCCGGGGCGCACGATCGGGCGATGAGCTGGTTGGACGAGCGAGCGGAAGTGTGGCGCGGGGATGCAACGGTCGCGATTCTCCGGGCGAGCGTGGAACTTTCGCGGAATCGGAACGAGGATGCCGCGCGACTGTTGCGGGCATGGGTGGAAAAGTATCCGGGTGACGACCGCGTTTCCCGGCTTTTGGAGAATATCTATCGATCACGCCTCTCCCGACCGAACGATGCGGATGAGATCGCATTGCAGCGATTGACGATCGCGCCGGAGACGCTGCGGTCGCTCGAAGAACGAGCGCTGATCCTGATGCGGCGTGATCGCTCCGAGGAAGTCCTCTCGCTTGTACGACGCATCATTGAGCATCCGGATGCGACGCGCGAGGGGCTCGGAGCGTGGGGCAATGAGATGGGCGTGATGGTGACCTCGCGCGCCAACTCGAACGCGATCAATCCGATGCACGCGAACCGGATCTTTTCTCTGATCTGCGAGCATGCGGATGTCGTGCCCGCTGTGCATCAGAATCGGATGATCATCCTGGCCGCATCGGGGGCGGAGCCGCCCGAGATCGCCGAAGCCATCCTGATCGCCTCTCGGCGCGACAACCGGCTCGGTGAGGATCTCCTTGTCACATCGGTGCAGACAATGCTCTCCGGGCGCGTGCTGACGGGGCCGCAGCGTGATGCCCAGCAGGCTCGGCAGCAACTGCTCCAGCAGGCCCGACAGCCGCGCCACATTCTGATTGCCGAGCG
>REDD01000191.1 GCA_007693725.1 Phycisphaeraceae bacterium | reverse complement strand
ATCGGCATCTCGACCGACAAACTCCACGCACGCGGCCCGATGGGAGCGCAGGACCTGACCACCTACCAGTGGGTCATGCGTGGATCAGGTCAGATCCGCTCGTGATCACCGAGCGGTACACCGACCGAATCGCCTCGACATAACGCTCCGGCGTCTGAACGGGCGTCACACCGACCGCGTTCGGATCCGTCTGATCGACGAAAGACAGCATCCGGTAGATCACTCGGTTCAGTGCGAGCGGGCTGGCATCTTCCGCGAACTCGATGCGCCCATTCCCGACAATCGAGCGCACCTCCGCGCAGTCCTCGCCGACAACGGGCACACCCGCCGCGACGGCCCAAGACACAATGCTGTGACTCGTCACAGGGCGCAACGGGATCCCCTCCCCGCCACCGGAGCCCCTCGGCTGCAACAGCACGAGATCCGCACACGCCAGCATCTCCAGCGGTTCCAGCGGCACGACAACGACCCGCCACGCCTCATCGTGATACAGCGTGAATCGAACCGCACGATCTAGGTCTCGTGCGCCCTCGGGAACCAGCGCCACCATGCGCTGGCCGACGACCGATGCCACCCCCGCCTGGTACGCGACAACCTTCGCGTCGATCTCGCTCGTCGGCTCGCCGATCGCGAGAAAAACCTTTTCCTCCGGATGAATGCCGATGCGCCGGCGCAGCGAAGCACGCCCCGCCAGCCGCGGCGGATCGACGGGCCAGGCCACCGTTCGCACCGCTCCGAACCCGGCTTCGCGACACAGGAGCGCTGTCGCCTCATCGGGCGTCGTCACCGCCCTGATCCCGCCCCGGCGTGCAACGCCCGCGAGGCGTCGCGCATCAGCGTGCCCGGGCATCCACCCCAACGAAACCACCCGCGGAGTCTCACCCGCGATCTTCCCGCCGATCACGCCCGCCCCGCTCGACCACGCATGCACGATCTCGAATGCCTTTGCATCGCACGCATCGATCGCATGCCCGCGCGGGATGCGCACGCCACGCATCGGGATCGTCGCGTCCGGTGTGAGCCCGAGTCGGCGTGCTCGGTCGAGTTCCGCGCCGGTCCCCACCATCAGGAGAAAGTGCTCTCCTTCGCCGGAGTCGATCAGACTCCGGATCGCAACGCAGGCGCAGGCCCCGATCTCACCCGCATCGACAATGTGGAGGATCCGTGCCATCCCGCTCTTCACTGCCGCATCTGTTCAGAAAGACGCTCACGCTCATGTTGGAAGAACATCTGCGCCAATTGCAGTCCGGCACGATCCGCCAATTGCTCCTCGATCCGCATGCGATCCGCCAGCGAAGTCCCCACATCCTCCGTCGTGCTTCGCGGCACACGGATCATCAACGGAAACCCCTCGTCCGTCGGAGGCCAGATCCGGACATTCCGCACCGCGTCGATCACCTTGACCTCCGCGACCGCCGCGGGAGAAATCATCCCCGGCTCGGTCTGGAGCGTCCACGCCCGCATCGTGACATGAATCACCACTTCGGCGCCGACTTCACGGGCGATGTCCACCGCGGACATTCTGGATGTTGACTGTTCACCGGATACCACGCGACGCGCAGACACCGAGGAAATCAGATTCCCCTCGGCGATCACACGATTCCGCAGCATGACCTCCTCGGCCGTGCTGCCCATGCGATCCCGCAGCGAGCGGCGCGGCAGAATGTTGTTCAGATCGTCGATCAGGATCACCGTTGTCCGAGTTCGATCCGGCTCATACACCGCGGGGATCTTCGGCGGACCGTGGGCCACCGCGTACAGACCCCCGACGACATTGCAGCCGTTCATGGGCGCTGCCAGCAACACGCCACCAAGCATGGCGAGAGAGATCGACAGTAATCTTCCGGGGGAGCGCTTCATCGGTTTCAGTACTTCAGTGTGTTCGGGACCTCGTGGTCGTACATCAGCCAGGTGATCCTGTCCACGAGACGCTGTTCGAGATTCGCCATGACCGCGTTCCGCGAGATCTCGTTCTCCAGCATCCCCATCTGATCCGGGAAACGAACCACCACATCCTTACGGTACGCGAATTCGTTCGATCCCGTTCCCGATTCGAACACGCCCACCCGAGCCGCCGCGCGACCATCCCACACATACCGATTTCCCGGCTCGTGCAGGCGGTACTCGTACAGGTCGATCACCACCAGACGCGACACCGTGAACTCATCGGCGATCTCCTGATAGCTCCATGTCGGCCACGCGGGACGGCTGTACTGAAACTCCAGCACAAGACTCCCCGGAACGATCCCGGCAAGCCCCACCGCCGGCTGGGACAGCACCCGTGTGACGGCATTGGTCAACCGATTCGCCAGCCGCGGATCATTCGCGCGCAGATACTGGTCCATGTACACCACTACAGCGACGGTCTCGCCGCGGAGGCGCTTGTACTCCGCCTCGACCTTGGTTGATCCGGCTTCGTGGATCGCGTGACCGACGATCCCGCCCGCGGCGATGATGTTGCACCCCGACACCGTCAGCATGCCCAACCCCGCGAGCGCGATGCTCGCGACCTTCCCGACTCGGGAGAACACCTCTGATTTGCAACGCTTCGGCTTCATCATGCTTGAACCCACATCCAATCCGGACCGTTCTGATGCTCGGAACCGTGCCCGGTTCCTCCGGGCATCGCCACTCGATGCTCGCCCCACCGACGCCGTCATCCCGAATGGGTCGCCATCTTGTAGAACCAGCCCGCCAGAAGGATACCCAGCCCGATCCACAGCACCCGCGACCCGAAAATTCTCGTCATCGCCCGACCCACCGTCGAGCCGAACAGGGCGATGTGGCCCGCGATCCAGACCGCCATCGAGGTCGCCAGAACAAAGACCAGCCCCGCCGGCTGGGCCAGGAACGCCTGCTGATAGTCCCCCGCCGCCGCGTACGCGAACGCCGTCGTCATCCCGCAGGTCGGGCAGGGCACACCGGCCATCGCCAGCCAGGTGCACGATGGCAATCCCAGTTGTGTGTGTGTGCCCGTCCCCGTCGGCGACGGGTCCAGCAGGGCAGCGGTCGCCAGCAGCGCCAGCGCCCCCGAGGCCAGAACCCCGCACGACACCCGCTCAGCGAGCGATGCACGGCGCACGCCCACACCCGCAGCAGCGGACTTCTGCAACTCAAGCCCGGCATGTGCGACAGTGGTGGGGGGGCAGACGGTCATGAGCCCACTCAATCAAATTTGAAGACGCCCTTGCGATACCCGTAGACATACGCGATGACCGTCGTGGCCATGAAGAACAGCACCCGCCCGAGGAACATCCACGCCTCGTCCGAGGCAGGATCGATGTTCGCGTAGGTCACTGCCCATGGGTACAGGAACACCACCTCGACATCGAATACGAGAAAGGTCATCGCGATCAGGTAGAAGCGGACATTGAACCGCTTGCGAGCGGTCCCGATCGGCACCATCCCCGACTCGTACGCATCCGACTTGACCGATCCACCCCGTCGCGGCCCAATCAACAGCGACAGCACCACATTCGCCACCGCGAAGGTGATCGCCATCAACAGCAGGATCCCGATCGGGAGGTAATCCTGAAGGTCCATCGCGCCGAGAATCAGGGCCGATTCAGTCATGCCCGCAGTATAGCGGGCACTCCTGCCTGCTCGACCCCGCTCGGCGTCGCCTCAGCGGGCCTGCTCGATGCGCCTCAGCCAGCGACGCTCGTACACATCCACATCCCCGAAGTGCCGCTCGAACAACGCCAGCAGCCGACACGGCGCGATCGTCCCGCCCGGCTCCTCGTTCAGGTCCTCGAACAACCCCCGCAATGCCCCCCGGTCATACCGCGCCGCGTGCTGGAACAGCGAGTACGCCTGCGGGTACATCGCCCCCGCCGCCTCCTCGCTGTCGTGGGGCACATGCGTCATCTGGACGAACTCCCGCAGCGGCAGCAGCCGCCCCTCACCCATCGCCCGGCGCAGTTCCTCCTCGCGTTGCTCGACGCTCGTATCCGGGCCGAACGCCCCCTCGCCCGTCTCCGACTCGAAATTGGTCGCCAGACCCTCCGTCAGCCAGAACGGGTACTGGTGCGTCCGAAGCTGCAGACCGATGTTGAACGCCACCAGATGAGCCGCCTCGTGGATCGTCTTCGCGGTGCTCATCGCTTCCGCCGCCGCCGCGATGCGACCCCGCTCGCTCGCCACATGCTCCTCGATCAGATCCGCCCGCGCCGCGTACGCGGCCACCGCATCCCGGTCGCGACGCCGATGCGCGAGCACCGATTCCTCGCGGGCCCGCCGGGCATCCGCCTCGTACCCCCTCAGCACCGATTCCGCCTCGCGGAACTGCGGCCCCGTCCGGTCGTTGTAGAACACCACGCGATTTCCCGTCGCGGTGTAGTACCCCGCCATCCAATGCGCTGACACCGCATCGTGCTTGCCCGCGAAGGACCGGTAGGTGTCGTAGTCATCCACCAGCACGCAGATCAGCTTCGCCTCGGGAACATGGACGCTCATCCCCAGCCGATCCGCGAAACGGAACACCTGCCGGTAGGTCCGCTCCAGCATCGCCTCGCGGCTCCGCGTCCAGGCGGGATCGCTGTCGGACAGCACAACGAAGTGGCGGGTCTGCGTCGCCCGGAATGTCGGCCCCAGTCTCGCCTGCAACTCGGAGACGGCTTCCTGATCCACCGGCAGCGACACGCCCGGCGTCTGATACATCGCCCGCAGCGTCGTCGCCGCACGCGGATCACGCCGATCCAGCGCGATCGCCTGGCGCAGCAAGGCATCCGCCCCGCGCAGATCCCCCGCCTCCCGGGTCTGGTCCGCCAGTACGAGGAGATCGTCCACGCTCCGCCGGGCGCTCGCCGGGGGCGGTTCTTCCTCGAACGCACCAAGAGCAATCATGCCTCCGGTCGAGGCATCCCCGCGCGCGGATGCCGGCATCCGCATCGCCTGCGTGACCACCAACGCCAGCACGCCCAGAAGCAGCACCCATGTACGCACAGCCCAACCTCCTCACAACACACACCCCGGCGGGTGGGCTCGCCTACAGGTGGACACACGCTCTCCACCCCCTCAATCGACCCGCCCCCTCATCCGATGCACCCCCCGGTCCGAACACACCACCAGATCCCCACACCCCCAGTCACCGACCCCGCAATCTCCAAACGATCCCTACCGCTCCCCCAACCTCACCAGCCCGTCTCGACTATCATCCGGCCCGGAAAACAGCCCCAGAAAGCCACAGGAAACGCACCCATGGGCATCGAAGCCGCCATCACAGCAGAGGGATTCCTCACCACCCAGCTCAAGCGGGTCATCAACTGGTCGCGACGCAGCAGTCTCTGGCCCATGCCCTTCGCCACCGCCTGCTGCGGCATCGAGCTCATGGCCACCGCCTCCAGCCGCTACGACCTCGCCCGCTTCGGCGCTGAGGTCATGCGTTTCAGCCCCCGCCAGAGCGATCTACTCATCGTCGCCGGACGCATCGGCATCAAGACCATGCCCGTCCTCCAGCGGATCTACATGCAGATGGCCGAGCCCCGCTGGGTCATCTCCATGGGCGCCTGCGCCTCCACCGGCGGCGTCTTCGACACCTACGCCACCATCCAGGGCTGCGACCAGTTCATCCCCGTCGATGTCTATGTCCCCGGCTGCCCGCCCCGCCCCGAGCAGCTCATCGAGGGCGTCATGGCCATCCAGCGCATGATCGACGAGGAGGGCATCCCCCCCAGAGGCCCCGACGGCAAGCGCGTCCCCGCCGGCATCGTCCTCGAACCCACCGGCAGGCCCTCCCTCGCACCGATGCCCCTCGGCGTCGGCACCAAGTAATCCGTCGAGACTCCCCGATTCGGGGGTTCCGGAGTTTCCGGGGGTCCGGGGGCCGACTTCCGGGGTCCGGGGGCCTATGAAAAAACCCGCTCGATCGAGCGGGTTCGTTTTTGTTTGATGCTCTGCCCCTCCGGGGGGAGGGTCAGCCGGTCTCGCCGATCTGCCAGCGCCGGAAGGCGTGGATCTTCCCATCGCCGCCCACGATGTCGCGGATCTTCTTCTCCGGCTCCTTCACGAACGGCTGCTCGACCAGGGCCAGATCCGAGATCAGCTTGTTGATCTTGCCGTCAACCATCTTGACGAGGATCTCCTCCGGCTTGCCGCTGTCGCGGGCCATTTCCAGCGCGAGCTTGCGCTCCCGCTCGACCACATCGCTCGGGATGTCCTTCGCCGTCACACCGACCGGGCGCGGCATCGCCGCCGTGATGTGCATGCACACATCACGCGCCACCGCCTCGCTCACCGACGCATCCGCGTGCAGCAGCACTGCGGTCTTGCCGTCGTGATGGATGTAGTTGCCCCAGGTCGCGCCCGATCCTTCGAGCTTCTCGACCCGGGCGATCGAAAGATTCTCGCCCGTCGTGATCTTGAGGTCTTCGAGGAGATTCTTCATCTCGTCGGTCGGTGTCACCACGCCCGCGGGCTGCTTGAGCGCGAGCTGCGCGATCTTCTCCGCCGTCGCGCCGAAGTTCTCGTTCTTCGCCGTGAAGTCCGTCTCCGCGCGAATCTCGACGATCACCGCGGCGGACTTGTCCGACGCCACCGCGATCACCACGCGACCCTCGCCGGCCGCGCGATCCGTCCGCGTCTCCATCTTGCCCTTGAGTTTCTTCCGCAGGAAGTCCTCAGCCGCCGCGGCATCGCCGCCCGTCTCCTGAAGCGCCTTTTTACACTCCATCATCGACAGGCCCGTCTTCTGACGAAGCGCCATCACTTCCTTTGCCGAGATCTCCGCCATGGCGTCTTCTCTCCGGTGTGGTTGGGGCCCGTCTCGCCTTCGAGACCGATCGGGGCCATTGCATCTATTCGGGTCCAACGGCGTCCCGCCCGAAACCGCCGGGTACGCCCTTCATCATTCAACTGCTTCGATCAGATCAGTCCGTGCCGTTTCGGCGCGGTCCGCACAGGTCAGTTCGCATTCCGCTGCGCCGAGGCCACGGGCGTGCCCTCACTGGGGGAACCGGGGGCGCCGGAATCGCCCGACGCATCATCGGATCCGCTCGGATCATCCGGACGGAACTGCGCCCGCTTGCTCCGACGACCGCGCGGCGCATCCGATGGACGGGCGTTGTCGTCGCCTTCCCGATCACCGGTCCGCGTCGTCCGCTGCTGGCGACCCTCGGTGATCGCGTTGCACAACTCACGCACGATCACATCGATCGCACGCATCGAGTCGTCGTTGCCCGGGATCGCGATGTCCGCAAGCTCCGGCTGGCCGTCCGTGTCGATCAGGCAGATCGTCGGGATGCCCAGCTTCCGCGCCTCGTTCAACGCGTTCAGCTCGCGCTTGGTGTCGATCACCACGACGCACCCCGGCAGCTTGTCCATGTGGCGGATGCCTTCGAGGTTCCGCTTGATCTTCTTCATCTCGCGCCGGAGCTGCGATTCCATCTTCTTCGAGTACGACTGGAAGTTGTCGTGCTGCTCGATCTGCTCGAGCTCCTCCATCCGCTTCAGCCGCGAACGGATCGTCCGGAAGTTCGTCAGCGTCCCGCCGAGCCACCGCTCGGTCACATAGTGCATCTTCACATCGGGGATCCGCTGCGTCAGCACTTCCTTCGCCTGACGCTTCGTGCCGACGAAGCACACATCCTTCCCATCCGCCACCGTCTGCGTGATGAAACGCTTCGCCAAGAGGAGACCCTTGATCGTCTCCTTGATGTCGATGATGTGGATGCTGTTCCGCTTGCCGTAGATGTACGGCTGCATCGCGGGGTTCCAGTTGCTCGTGCGCTGGCCGAAGTGGATGCCCGCTTCGATCAGATCCTTCACGAGCGACTGCTGGCCCGTTCCGGAGGGAGGTGTCGCTGTGATCTGAGACATCGTTCAAAGTCCTTGTCAGCGGATCCGGCGGAGGAGACAGTCGGTGAGATGCCGCAGGGCCGAAGCCACACGCATCCCGTCGACCCCGCACAAGGTCGCTTCAGTGGGCCCGTGCCCAATACCATTGGTACCACCATGCCGAGCCGCCGGGCCACGAAAGCCCGACCGCCGGAACGGCCGCCGACCACGGCCGCCCACATCGTACCAACCCCCGCCCCCCAGACAAGCCCCTTTTCCCCCTCTTCCCAATCACTCCAGCCCATCCCCAATCGCCCCCAATCCGCCTCCCGCCTCCCGCGGGACCATTGCCCGACCCCCAATCCCACGCTACGCTGACCCATTCACCGCTCGGGGTGTAGCGCAGCTTGGTAGCGCGTTTGACTGGGGGTCAAAAGGTCGCAGGTTCAAATCCTGTCACCCCGACTGTTTTCCGGCTTACCCTTTGACAATTGATTCAGGCTCGGCCGAGCTTTTGAAGGATCATCTCGCCAAACTTCTTGGGCGGTAAATCGTTCAGGTCCAGATAGCCCACGACCGGGTTCAACCCGGGAATTTCGGTATCGTCGAAGCGGACTGGTAATACATACTCGACACGCTCCGCCATCGCCCGGGCGAGCGCTGCTCGACGCTCGTGTCGCGCCCAGACATTCTCCGCGTAGTGCTTTGAAATGAACATCACGCAATACCGTGCCTGCTGGCGGTAAATGCTTTCGAAGTGTTCTTGTAAATTTTTTTCCCCACAGCGTCACCTGCTCGTATTTGTCGTAGAAAACGACAACGCCGCGATCGTTCAGAAACTCGGCAACATCCTCGACATAGCCCCTGTCCTCGCCAGCGAACGACAGTACAATGTCGTAGCGTTTAGGCGTCTCTGTCATTGCAATGAGCAGTTCTTGTGGGATGCTTCCGTCCTTCACCGCCCAATGGGTCCGCGCCCTTTCCCAAGGATCCAACTGCAAGCGGTGGGCAAGTTCGTCTACCTTTTCACGGGGGATTCGCCCGGTCTCGGCGAACCGAAAGGTGATATCCCCGCCGGATAACCGAATGTCTCGCATTTGTCCAACGCGGACGAAATCGGTATTTGGGCCATCCACACCATCCTCGTACATCAGGAGCGTCGGCACCTGCTCCAATCGTTTGAGGCTTGCCTGATTCTTGGTCGAGATGCCGGTGTATTCGTCACCGCTGTACTCGCCGAACCGGCTCGCCATCATTGCCATTCTCTGGTCGGATTCCCACGCAGTGCTGTCGGCGGAAACAAGGAGGTTGAACATCCACGAGACTCCTTCTCGTCCATCATATTACAGTTTAGCGGCGCAGATGCCATGGTAGGAGGAAACCTTTCTCACTGAGGGAACCGCCCGGACCTGCCAAACCAACGACAAGCACCTCCGCATCCTTCGAGAAGTCGCCCTCACCCTGCCCGTCGCGTCGGTCCCCCGCCCCAACGGGGCCACGGCATGTCGCCACGGGTGGAGCGATGCTGCCTTGAGCATCGCGGAACCCGTGGAAGC
>REDD01000130.1 GCA_007693725.1 Phycisphaeraceae bacterium | reverse complement strand
ACGCTCGATCGAGAACGGTCCCAACCTCGACTCCGCCGACTCCGCCGCATACGCCCTGACAGCCATCACGCGCTCCTGTTCTCGATCACGATCATCCCGCACTGGCGGCGACCACGCCTCGCACAAACCCTAAAATATACCGCACAAATGTGGGAATGCAAGCGGATGCACAGGAATTCCGGCGAGAGAAGCACGATTCTGAAGGTAGTGACCGCAAGTGTGCGCACAAAGGCGGGCACTCTGTGTGACTTCCTGTACGAGCCGGAAGCGTCAGCGCCCGGGCACGCGATCTTGAATCACGCCGTACCCTCCACACCTGCAATCGCGCCGAGTACGAGCGTGGAGCGTTTCCGGGGGAGCGACATGGTCCCCTTCCCATGTGCCACCAGTTCCCCCGAGACGCGCCAGCGGATCGGGAGACTGGTGCTGCCTTCCTCACGGCGTTGCCGAGTGGCAAGGAAATGGCGTGACGACCCGGGGAGGTCGGAAGGGCTCTCCATGACCCGCCACCCCCGACCGTGGAGAAATCGCTACGCGATGTCTCCACGCCACCCGACCATTAGCGATCTGTAGCGATTAACGATCGCCGCACGGGGGGGTGTACTCGATACGGATTTGCGATTCAAGTTGCCGCCGTTGCTCCGCCGTCCAGCCCGAGGTGTAGAGCACTGCCACACCGAGAGTGCCTTGGCGGTGGCGCTCCCAACACGACTTGCGGTCGTGGCTTTCGATGCGGGCCCGAACATCCTCAGACTCGCCGACATCGATGACCCACCATTTCTCATCAGAGCGATAGTCAAGGACGACATAGACACCCGCGGCGTTCCGCAGGTTCGCCGTGTGAGTATACGGACCCTCGAAGTCGTACCCCTTGATCCGAATGCTTCTAGATGTGGTTCGCTGATTCATTTTCTGCAATCCTTGATTTTGCCGAAAGCGTCGCGTACACTATGACGAGATCGTCTACGGCAGGTGCGAGAAGAAAGGCGCCGGAGACTCCAGACGCCATCGTCGTGGGACTCTATACGAAATCGTCTATGGAATCAAGGGACCCAGCGAAAATTTTTGCGGAGCGGCTGAAGGCATCCCGTGACGCGCGAGGCCAAAGCCAATCCGATCTAGCTGCACGGGCCGGGTTTCAGGCCTCTGCCATCTCACACTTCGAGACCGGCCGGCGTACCCCATCGTTCGACAACCTTCGACGGCTTGCGAATGCCCTCAATGTCACGACTGATTACCTGCTCGGACGGGTAGACGAGATGGACGCTTACAGTGAGGAGGCAAATCCGATTTTCCGCGAGTTCCGCGATATGTCTCCGGCCGATCAGGAGTTCTTGAAGGCGATGGCGAAGAAACTCGCCGAGCGAAATCAACCGAAGGAGTAAGGGATCATGGCCCGATCGAAGCTCCGCTACCAATCCGCTATCCGGGCCGGTGAGAACAAAATTTGTGAGCTTGGGCTGGCGGAACTACCCATCAACCCGATCGAGATCGCCTCGCAGCACACAATCCTCGTAGAGCCGAAACCATCGACAGAACCCGGCGTCTCAGGTTTCTTGATGAAGAGGGGGGACGCCTTCGGAATCATGTACGCCACGGACATCGATAACGAAGGGCGCAAGCGCTTCACTGTCGCCCACGAACTCGGGCACTACTTCCTACCCGGTCACCCTGAACTGCTGTTCCGCAACGGAAACGGAGTGCATGCTTCACGAAGCGGATTCATCACACATGATCACACCGAACTCGAAGCAGACCACTTCGCCACCGGGCTGTTGATGCCTTCACATCTATTCATCGCAGCGATTGCGGATAAAGATGACGAGGGGTTCAAGACCATCGAGCGACTGGCCGCGCGATGCGTTACCTCGTTGACCGCTACAGCGATCAGATATGCACAGTGCTCTGATGATCCGGTCGTCGTCATTGTCACGGAGGGCGACCGGGTCGAGTTCTCATTCATGTCTGGTGTCATCCGCGATCTTCAAGGAATTGATTGGATGACCAAAGGTTCCGTGATCTCGCGAAGAACGGCGACATTCCAATTCAATCAAGATCGCGAGAATATCGTCCGCTGCCGCCGATCAGAAGCGTGGACGACGCTTGATCTGTGGCTTGATGGTGCGCCAGATGTCGAGATGAAAGAGGATGTCGTTGGGCTTGGTGGATACGGTAAAACCCTGACGGTCCTGTTCACCGAAGAGCCGATTGAGACCGAGCGGGATGATGATGATGATGATGATTAGCCGTATGTATACTGCGGCAGGCTGGCGAAGTTGATCCGGTAAGAGTTCTACGCTCACGGTGCCCGCAAATGGATCAGCATTCACAGCCACGCAAGACGAAGCACCCGCCCCCCACCCCGCCCCCTCCAGCAGAGGCTAATCGCCTTTCAACTGTGGCTCAGCGACATCGGTGAGCAGTCGGTATGCGAGGGGACTGGCGGCACATGGGAAGGGGACCATGTCGCTCCCCCGGAACCCCGGACCCCCGGAAACGCTCCACGCTCGTATTCGGCGCAAGTGCAGGTCGGGAGGGTGGGGGGCGATTCAAGATCGCGGGCCCGGGCGCTGACGCTTCCGGCTCGTACAGGAAGGCAGGGAGAGGAGGCACATATCTTCGGCTCCCGTGACCCGTGCCATCACTTCAACCGAGCACGACACCAGTCGTGCGAGGGTGAGTGATGCTCTCGTCCGTGGAGAAATCGCGGCCCGATGTCTCCGCAGAACGCACCGGTCGGAGACCGGTGCCACCAAGCAGCACCAGTCGCCCGCCTCAGAAGGCGGTCGAACTGGTGGCACATGGGAAGGGACCATGTCGCTCCCCCGGACCCCCGGACCCGGGAAACGCTTGGGGTTGGTAATGGCGACAAGAATGACCCCGTCGCTTGACGCTCCGGGCTGGTAAATGCAGCTCACCCCGCCCGCTTCTCCACCGACTCCACATACCGCTCGATCCGTTCGCGCCCCGGCAATGGCGGACCCTGCACCGGCGCGGTCTGCCGGACCACCGGGGCTGGGAGCGCACCGAACGGGCTGCCGCAGACATGGCACGCCGCCTGATCCTCGTTCCGCACGAGCGCGTGACACGCATGGCAGTGCATCAGTGTGCCGCACTCCGGGCACATGCCCGCACGATTCCCCGAGAGGTCGTAGCCGCACGCGTGGCAGTGATGATGTCCGCGCAGGCCCCGCTGGGAGACGATGATCCCGCCGACGAGCAGGATCAGCCCCGCGTAGGCGCCGGCGATGACATAGAGCCAGACGGGCCTGGGCTCATGCTCGGGCAGGGGCATGTACTGCACGCACAGGTAGGTCGCGACCGCCACCGGGGCCCATGACATGGACCAGACCGTCCAGCCGACGATCCGGCGTCGGAAGAAATACATCGCCGACCAGATCAGCACGGCATACAGCGGCAACACGATCACGACCGGGACACTCCCATACTCGCTGACTCCGTTGAAATCGGCACACCCAACCATTCGCACCGGCACGCCGCGCGGATGATAGGTGGCGGCCCCCGACCCTCAACCCCGCCCGAATCAAGGGAATCCCCCCCCCGGAATATCCCCGGACCCGGATTGCCCCCTGACCCACGGAATCGCCGCCCGATCCCCGCCGCGGCTATCGACCCGCGCCGAAGAAGACTCGGAGCGAGTCGTAGATGTCGTCCCGTCCGTTCACGCGGCTGGTGACGAGGGGCTGGTCGTCGGCATCGGTGTCGTGGCCGCGGGCGGAATCCGAGCCGGGGAACGCCTCGTGGAGGACATTGATGAAGTTTCCGGAGCCGTAGGCGCTGGCGACCTGGCAGTAGCCGAACATGTTGCAGGACGGGAGCAAGCGCCCGCGCAGGAGATCGACGCACGCGCGGTTGTCGGCCTCGGATGAGTTGTCGCCGTCGGAGAAGTGGAAGAGATAGGTGTTCCACTCGCTCGGGCGGTAGCGCTCCTCGATCATCTGGGCGCCCAGCGCGAAGGCCGAGGAGATGCGCGTGCCGCCGTCCTCGCGGATGGAGAAGAAGGTCTGCTTGTCGACCTCGCGCGCGCCGATGTCGTGCACGATGTAGCGGCTCTCGATGCCTTCGTAGTTGCGTCGCAGCCAGGTATCGATCCAGAACGCCTCCAGGCGGACCAGCTCTTTCTGCTGATCGCCCATCGATCCGGAGACATCCATCATGTAGACGATCACGGCGTTGTTCTGCGGCTTGGGGATCTCGCGCCACGAGCGGAACCGCATGTCGCGCTTCACCGGCACGATCACGGGATTCTCGGGGTCGTACTCGCCGAGCATCACCTGCCGACGGAGCGCCTCGCGGTAGGTCCGCTTGAAGTGGCGCAGCGATGCGGGGCCCGTCGGACGGATGCCCGTGTACTTGTCCTTCACGCTCGTCAGCGATGAGGCGCCCTTGGGCTTGATCCGGGGCAGCTCCAGTTCCTCGGCGAGGATGTCCGCGAGTTCTTCGAGGGTGACATCGACTTCGAGGATGTGCCGGCCGGGGTCCTCGCCGCCGGTGTTCTGGCCGGATCCGGGGGAGCCGGGCTGGCCCTTGCCATCGCCGGGTTCGCCCATGCCGACGCCGGAAGAATTATCGCCGTAGCGGAATGTGGGTGTGTCGATGTCGTGGATGGGGACGGAGACGACGCCGCGACCTTCCTTGGCGATCATCTCGCGGCGCGTGAGATAGCCGCGCAAGTCCTTGCGTATCTTGCCCTTGACGAGCTGGCGGAACCGCTGGTGGTCCTGTTCGATGCGGGCGGTCATGGAGCGACTCCCTGAAAGAGGTATCGGTGGAGTGGTGGCCTCGGTTCGCGTGAAATGGGATTCAGAGCATGGACGGGGTGGATTCCGGTAGAGTGCATGTGCATCGGACGCGACGAATCTCCCCCAAACAGGCGGTGCGATAGGGGCTGGAAGGGCATGCAGAAGGGGTCACAGAATGAGCAGAGTCCCTGGGTGGCGGCGACCATGGGGGTCGAGTTGGCGGGCTCGATCGCCGCGGGCGCGTTGATTGGGTGGCTGATCGACCAGTGGCTCGGAAGCGCTCCGAGGGGTGTGACGATCGGTGCGATTCTGGGGATCGTGGGCGGTGGGCTGAACTTCGCGCGCCAGGCAATCAATATCAGCCGCAGCAGCACGGGCGTCACCCCCCCCCGAAAACGGGTACCTCCGGACGCGGATCCTCCCCTCCCGCCTCTGGAGCGGCGGCCTGAGCAAAATCGGGCGGGGCGGTACGATCCGCGGGGTCCGGTGGATGTCCTCGAAGACGATGACGACGACCCCGAACCCCGATTGCCGCCCGATCATGACAAGTGGTGAACCAA
Organism: Phycisphaeraceae bacterium; assembly: GCA_007693725.1. Classification (GTDB taxonomy): domain Bacteria; phylum Planctomycetota; class Phycisphaerae; order Phycisphaerales; family UBA1924; genus REDD01. Next base: position 4,046 of record REDD01000130.1, on the reverse strand, counting down.
GAGACAGCCCGAATAATTCCCGAACTTGCGTAGGCGACGAGAAAGTGTCTCGATCGTCGGAAGTTCCTGAGGGGCATGAGGTTGCGCCGGAAGAGGGACTGGCGGCGCATCTGCGTCCGCTGCGGCTGCCGTTGGTGCGGATGTTGGTACAAGCGGCGTGTCTGTGCGGGGTTGTGGCGGGTCTGGGGGGGATTGTGGGCGTGGTGGCGGTGTCCGGGGCGCGGTGGTGGTGGGCTCCGGGCGGGGCGGGGTGTGCATTGCTGGGCGGGGTGCTGGGTCTGCTGGTGATCCAGCCGCTGGCGGAGCGGACGCCGGGACAGTGGGCCTCGATGATGTTTCTGGGCCAATTCGTGTCGTTGTTCGCGACCGGACTGCTTGTGTGGGCGTTGCTATACTCGTCGCCCCAGCCGAGCCCGTTGCTGGTTCTGCCAACGGCTTCGGTGAGTTTCGTGATCGTGTGGATTGCCTTTGCACAATCGTACGGCGTGGCGCTTCGGGCGCATTCGTCGGGACGACGGGTGTAGTCCCGGTGCGGAGGCGTAAGAGGGCTTGCTGAATCAGGGACCGCGAGATGTTGAACAGCGTCATCACCGCCGCCGCCGATCCACTCGGCCATGTGCTCGACAAAGAATTGTTCGGGAGCGGGACGTTTGCGTTCACGATGAACACGCTGTCGCTGGTCGTCGTGGGTATCGCGACGATCCTTCTGATCCGCGCGGCGGCGAAGCGGATCGAGGTGGGCTCGGAATCTGAGGGGTCGGAGCGTTACATCACGCGTGGTACTTTCTCGCGGATCCTTGAGGTGATGGTTCTGTTTCTGCGTGAGAAGGTCTTCCGTCCGCAGCTCGGGCCGCACACGGACAAGTTCACACCGTTTCTTCTGACGCTTTTCTTCTTCATCTGGTTCGCGAATCTTTTCGGGATGATTCCGCTGATCGATCTTCAGTACCTGATTACCTCTCTGACGCTTGGTGAGGAGAAGAAGGTGATCGGCGGGACGCCGACGGGTCGTTTGGCGGTGACGGGGGCGCTTGCGACGATCGCCTTTGTGGTGTGGCATGTTTCGGGGCTTCGGATGAATGGAGTGAAGAACTGGGCAGCGCACTTCACCGCTGGTGCGCCGTGGTTTATCTGGCCGGTGATGATCCCTGTTGAGATCATCGGCTCGATCGTGAAGCCGGCGGCGTTGTGCATTCGTCTTTTCGCGAACATGACTGCGGGCCATGTGTTGCTCGCGGTGGTGCTGGGATTTACGGGTGGCGCGATCGGTGCTGTAGGACTGGTCGGGGGGATTCCTGTGGCGTTCGTGGCGTTTCTGGGTAGCGTTGCGATCTTTTTCCTTGAAGTGTTCGTGTCGACGCTTCAGGCGTTCATCTTCACGGTGCTGACGACCATCTTCATATCACAGATGGTTCATCATCATCATGAGGATGATCATCACGCAGAGTCGTACGACGGTCACGAGCATTCGATGGCCACGGATGAGGCGGCGGCCGTGACGGCCTGACCGCATTGTTTTTTGAGGCGGCCCGGCGCTGAGAGCGTGTCCGGCCGGATTGCAGACAGCGGGCGTGAGCCCGAGGACTTCTAGAATGACTGGAGAGTCTCAGATGAAGATGACAAAGATGGCGGCGATGGTTGCCGCGGCGGGTGTTGCGACGCTTGTGATTGCGGAACCGGCGCTGGCGCAGGCCGGCGATACAGCGGTTACCGCGGGTCGCAGTCTCGGTGACGGCCTGCGGAGCATCGGAGCCGGTTTGGCCGCGGGTCTCGCGGTGATCGGCGGCGCGTTGGGCATCGGCAAGATCGGTTCATCCGCGCTGGAGTCGATCGCTCGTCAGCCGGAAGCGGCCGGCACGATCAGCATCCAGATGCTGATTGTTGCGGGTCTGATCGAGGCGGGCATGTTGTTCGCGGTTCTCGCGGGCTTCCTGAACCTCGGCTGATATCGGAATGATTTCCCCGCGCTGATCGGCGCGGGAGCGGGCGTTCGGCCGCGAGCGCCTCCTCCCCCGCCGATCGAGTGTTCACGGCCTTGCGGCGGCGAGAAGAGATTGGTTATCCGATGAAGACGACTCTTGAGCGGTTGATATTGGGTTCCGGACTGATTTCGCTGACATCTGCGGTGGCGCTGGCAGCGCCGGCGGGCGATGATGCCGCGCAGCAGTCCGGCGTGACCTACTTCAACATCGTGACCTATGCGTCGACGGTGCTGGTTTTCGTCGCGGCGTACTTCATTCTGGCGAAGACGGCGTGGCCGAAGATCACCGGCGCGCTGGATGCCCGGGACGACAAGATCCGCTCTGAGATCAAGGCGGCGGAGGAGGCGCGTCAGCGTGCCGACGATGCTCTGAAGGAGTATCAGAAGTCGCTCGCGGAGGCGCGTGCCGAGGCGGCTCGTCTGATCGAGGAGACGAAGGCGGAGCAGTCGCGTCTTGCGGCGGACCTTCGCGTGAAGGCGGAGGCGGAGGTGACGCAGATGCGCGAGGCGGCGCTGCGTGGTCTCGAAGCGGCGAAGAATGCCGCGATCGTGGAGATCTATTCCGAGGCGGCGATGCTGTCTTCGCAGATCGCCGCGAAGATTCTCCAGCGTGAAGTGAACGCGGATGATCAGCGTCGGATCGTTGAGGAATCGGTGGCGGAGTACAGCCGTTCGTACGCGAATGCGTGAGTGAGGAATCGATGATTCGACTTGATACGCAACCGGAAGCGGTAGACAAGGCGTACGCGAAGTCGCTGTACGAGCTTGCGGATGAGCATGGCGGACGCGAGCTGCTCGAGGAGCTTTCGGGGGAGTTCGATGAGTTGATCGAGTTGCTTCGTTCGTATCCTCGCTTCGAGGAGTTCGTGGCTTCGAGGATCATCGGCGCGGATCGCAAGCAGAAATCGCTGGAGAAGGTGTTCCGCGGTCGGATCAGCGACCTGATTCTGAACCTGGCGTTGCTGATGAATCGCAAGGGGCGTCTGGATCGTCTCGGTCGCGTCGGGATGGCGTATCAGCAGTTCGTCCAGGAGCAGTTCGGGCGGGTCGAGGTGGATGTGTGGACGAAATTCGCGATCCCGGAGGACCAGGAGGAATGGCTGCGGAATCGTCTGCGCGATGTTCTGAAGCGGGAGCCGGTGATCCACAAGCACCCGGATTCCTCGATGCTGGGCGGGATGAAGCTTCGGGTGGGCGATGTTCTGCTGGACGCCTCGTATGACTCTCGTCTTCGGAAGATGCGGGAGATGTTGAAGACGGAGGGCGCGGTGCAGATGCGCGAGCGTGCATCGCGTGCGTTCGAGGGCAAGATGACGGAGTGACTGAGGATTCCGGAGAAGACAGACGGCGGAGGTTCGCATCGGTTGACGCCGTGCGGATTGATTTGAGAAGCGAGCGAAACAAGCAGTAAGGCATACGCCATGAAGATCAAAACCGAAGAGATTACAAGCGTCATCAAGCAGGAGATCGAGCAGTATTCATCGCAGCTTGATGTGCTGGATGTGGGTCGCGTGATCGAGGTCGGCGACGGGATCGCGCAGATCTACGGCCTCTCGAACGCAATGGCCGGTGAGCTGTTGGAGTTCCAGACGGAGAGCGGGGCCGTGATGGGCCAGGTGATGAACCTGGAACTGGACACGGTCGGCGCTGTGATCTACGGCGATCAGCTGGCGGTGAAGGAAGGGGACACGGTCGTTTCGACGGGTCGCCTGCTGGAAGTGCCGGTGGGTGATGCGATGCTGGGACGCGTGGTCGATCCTCTGGGACGCCCGATCGACGGCGGTCCTCCGATCGAGACGAAGCACTATCGCCCCGTGGACATCATCGCTCCGGGCATCGCCGCTCGTCAGCCGGTGAAGGAGCCCTTGCAGACGGGCATCAAGGCGATCGACGCGATGATCCCGATCGGGCGGGGTCAGCGCGAGTTGATCATCGGTGACCGCAAGACCGGCAAGACGGCGGTTGCGATCGACGCGATCGTGAACCAGAAGCGGAACTGGGGCACCGAGAACGCGGTGGTGTGCATCTATGTGGCGGTCGGCCAGAAGGAGTCGACGGTCGCGGG
>REDD01000190.1 GCA_007693725.1 Phycisphaeraceae bacterium | reverse complement strand
TCGCGCAACGGCGAACTCGTCATCGAGGATTCCCGTTTCATCTCGAATTCCGCAAGCACGGATGGTGGTGCTGTCTACTCGCAATCAGAGCTGCAGATACGCGATTCGCGATTTGACTCAAACTCTGCATCCTTCGGCGGCGCGATCCTCGCCTGTTGCCGGCCGATCGATGTTCGGCATTCATCGTTCGAGGGCAATTTCGCGAGTTGGGGCGGCGCGATCCACTTCCCCAGCGGAACGCCTGTCCTTGCTGAGTTGATTGGTTTCAGCAACTCGGCGAGCAGGGGCGGCTTTCTGCATGCCACTACACCCGTGCTGGGCGCGAACCTCCGCCTCGGCTCGAACATCGCGAACAACGGCGGCGCGATCTACACCTCCACGAATCTGTCGCTCGCCAACGCGACTCTGATCCGCAACAGCGCCTTCGAGAACGGCGGCGCCATCCATGTCGCATCGGGCGACCTCGCGCTCCAGCATGTCACGGCGTACGACAATCAATCGCTCATCTTCGGCGGCATGGTGTACGCGGCATTCGGATCGATCACCATCGACAACTCCATCATCTCGCAGAACTCGGACAATGCGGGATCGACGGATGCCTCCCAGATCTATACCAGCGCTCTCGCGACGCGGCTTGTCCGATCCTCGATTCTCACCGATGCGACCGGCGTGGTTCCCGCGATCGATGTCATCGACGCGGCGCCGCTCTTCGTCGATCCGTTCGGACCGGACGGGATCCTCGGCACACCCGATGATGACTTCTCGTTGCAGCCAGCATCTCCGGCGATCCTCGCCGCGAACCTTGCGCTCGTTCCGAATGACTACGCCAACCTGTCCGGCAACGGCAACACATCGCAGCCGCTGCCGTACGACCTGCTCCTGAACCCGCGCATCATCACAATCCCCGACATGGGAGCGTTCGAGTTCGTGCCCTTCCCGCCCCCATGCCCGGGAGACATCAATGGGGACGGCCAGGTGAATCTCGATGATTTCGTGATTTTGGCTGCGAACTTCGGAACCACATCCGGCGCCACATCCGAACAAGGTGATCTGAATGGCGACGGTTCGGTCAATCTCTCAGATTTCGTGATTCTGGCATCGAACTTCGGCAACACTTGTGCTTCACGGTCGCAGTGAAGCATCCCGCGATTACGCGTCGATCGCCACATCCAGTTCAACCGTTCTCGCCTGTTCGCATGCTTCCATCGTGCACGCCTGGTAGGTCACGAGCAGCATCGGGCGGCCCTGCACCGACTCCGCCGTGCGCTGGAGCCGGATCAGGACATCCACATCGCCCTCGTACGCCCGCATGGAGGCGAGATCACCGAGCGTGGCATCTCCGCCGATCAGCTTCGGTTCCGGCCAATCGATGTTCGCGACGATCCCGTCCGATCCGGCGACATCGATCTGCAACCCCCGCACCCCCGGCACGCCCGGCTCCGGGGCGGCGATGTGATACCCATCCGCGATCCGCAGGCGGATCGCCAGCTTTGCTTCGCCTCGCTCGGGAACCTGCACGCGGTCCACCTGCGCGAGCACCTCGACGGGCGTGCGCCCTGAGTCCTCCGAGCTTTCGCGCGGGCCCAGTCGATCGGGAAGCCCCGGATCGATCCGCATCATCCGCAGCAACGCCCGCACGCTGTTCACCCGATCCACCGGTGACTCGCGCACCCCTTGCGACATCGAACCGAGCAACGCCTCCGCCCGCTCCAGAAATCTGCGATCCCGGGTGATCTCGTGCAGCTCGATCAGGTTGTGCAGCATGACCGACTGCCCGCTCGGCATCGCGCCGTCCTGCGTCGTCGCGAGACGGACGATCAGGTCGCTCTGGTTCGGTGCGGTGTCGTACAGCGCGCCATTCGGTCCGGAGAAGCGGTCGAGCGCGATCTCCATCAGCTCTCGCGCTGCGATGATGAACTCCGGCTCCGCCCGCACGCTGAGCGCACTCGTCCGATGCACGGCGATCAGGCCGTCGATCAGGTACGCATAATCCTCCAGCGATGCCTCGATCCTCGCCCGCCCGGCGCCGTGCACCCGCAGAAGGACGCCGTCCCGGGTGCGCATGTTCTGAAGAATGAAGCGTGCGCAACGCTCCGCCGCATCCTGATACTTCAGATCGCTCAGGACGATTGCGCCCTCGGCCAGTGCACGAATCGCCATCCCGTTCCAGCCCGCGAGGACTTTGTCATCCGTGCCCGGCTGTTTGCGTTGCGATCGCACCTCCAGAAGCCGCCGATTGATCTCGCGGCGCTTCTCGTTGAATGCATCGAGCGAGATGCCCATGTCCTCAGCGATCTTCTCCGGACGCCCTTGCAGCACGAGCACGCTCGCCGGTTCCGCCTCGGGATGATGCGGATCTCGGAAGTTCGGCCCGTCATCGAGCCCGTACATCCGAGCGGCAAACGCGCCGTCTTCCTCACCGAGCGCCTCGATCACCTGCTCCATCGTCCAGAGGTAGTTGAGCCCCTCGCGACTGTCCACCTCCGCATCCTGCGCGGAGTAGAACCCGCCCTCCGGACTCGTCATCTCTCTCAGGATGAAATCGAGCGTTCTCCGGACGATCTCGCGGTCGAAGGGATCGCGCGTCATCGCGTACGACTTGGTGTACAGCGAGGCCAGCAGCGCGTTGTCGTACAGCATCTTCTCGAAGTGCGGCACCACCCACTGAGCATCCACCGAGTACCGGTGAAACCCGCCGCCGACCTGATCGAAGATGCCGCCCGTCCCCATCGCATCCAGCGTTCGACGGATCACCCGGTCGAGCGAGGCGCCCACCGCGTTGTCCGTCACCGCCGGGCGGACTTCCAGAAGAAAATCCAGCAACACCGGCTGCGGAAACTTCGGCGCTCCCCCGAATCCGCCGTGCTCCTTGTCGTGCGCTGCCAGCAGCGATGCCAGTGTCTGTCCCACCTGCCGATCATCGAGTCGAACGCGCACCTCTCCCGGCACATCGATGAGTTGCAGCGCCTCCGTCACCCGCGCGCCCTGTTCGAGCACCTGCTCGCGCTGATCACGCCACGCCTCGCTGATCCCCTCGCTCGCCTGTGTCAGCGACGGCCGCCCGTACGCCGGTCGCGGCGGGAAATAGGTCCCCGCGTAGAACGGCTGAAGGCCCGGATCATCCTCGCCCTGCGCCCCCGGCGGGGTCAGCCAGACATTCAGCGGCCAACCGCCACCACCCCCCAGCAGGAGCTGCAACGCCCGCATGTAGATCGCATCCACATCGGGCCGCTCCTCACGATCCACCTTGATGCACACGAATCGCTCGTTCAGATGGCGGGCGATCGCTTCGTCCTCGAAGGACTCCCGCTCCATCACATGACACCAGTAGCAGGTGGAGTACCCGATCGAAAGAAAGATCGGCACCCCGCGCCTCCGGGCCTCCTCAAACGCCTCCGGGCCCCACGGGTACCACTCGACCGGATTGCTCGCGTGCTGACGCAGGTAGGGGCTGGATTCGTTCGCGAGGCGATTCTTGGGGTGGTTCATGTTCTGATTCTGATTGGGTTGTGCAGACTCGGCTTGGCTCGATCCCGCCGCGGCGAGTTCAGGCGCCCCTGCGAGCCACAGCAGCGCCATCGCGCCAGCTGTGAGGGTGTTCAACGCGTTGGATCGGGGCATCGGCACACTCTAGAGATCGGGCCGATCTCTGTCCCGGTTGCCCTCCGAGAATTGACCCGATTCGGTCCCCGGACTATCTTCCCTCCCCTTCCCAGGCCCGACGGCTCGGGAACCCTTTGACGGATGGAGTTCGTGATGCCCAAAGTCTGCCACTTCACAGGAAAGAAAGTTGCCTTCGGCAACCGTGTCGCTCGCAGCGGTGCGGCCATCAAGAAGGGCGGCTTCGGTCTGCACATCTCCGGCATCTCCCGCCGACGCTTCGGAGCCAACCTCCAGAAGCTCACGGCCATCATCGACGGCAAGCCGCAGCGCATCACCGTCTCGACCCGCGCGATCAAGTCCGGCCTCGTCGTCAAGCCACTCAAGCGCAAGTACGGCTACACCCGTCAGCAGAAGCAGGCAGCCAAGGGCTGATCCCGCTCACCCAACACCAAGCGTAAAAAAAGCCCTGCACATCCGCAGGGCTTTTTCATTGGTCTGATTGTCCGGCGTTTCGTCGTGAATTACTTCGGAGCACGCACCACGCGAACACGCGAGCGGATCTCGCTCGTGAAGGCGAACTCCTCATCGCCCGCCTTCATGACGGCGTTCGTCTCGGCCGTGTGCCGATCCAGCCGGCCCGCGCGTGTATTCCACAAAGAAGTGCCTTCGACGCTCGACGACTCGATCCGCGTCGCCACCGGATTCCCCGGCATCGAATCCGTAACGGTCACATGACCCCCGAGCGTGATCCGTGCGATGCCCTCCTCGACCGAGGCGAGCGTGTACTCCTTGGTTCGCCGAAGCATCCCGAAGTCGGTCTGATCCAGATTCACCTCCGACCACTCCTCGCCGATGCGGGCGCTCGTCGGGTCCGACTTCATCCGGAAGATCACCTGAAGCATGTTCTTCAGCGATTCCTCGCTGAAGAAGGATTCGAACAGCAGCGATGCTCTCGGGTCTTCGGGCGTGAGGCCGCGCATCCCCGAGATCCGCTGGATCGTCCGGTCCGCCGACAGACTCACGCGAAGCGGAGCCCCAACGATCGGGCGCATGGCGACGGCGAAGAGATTCCCCGGGTCCCGGTCCGAAGGATCACGCGAGTCAAACGCGCCGTTCAGCGGTTCGCCCTTGGCCTCGAATGCGATGCGGTTGAAGACCAGGGTGAGCGTGCTGCCGCGCTCCGTCACATCCTCAACCGTCATCGAGATCTCGGCGCGCTGAAGCAGCCGCTGCGTCGTCGCCTGGTTGAAGACCGTCTTCTTCTCCTCGATGTCCAGCTCGGTGACATACTGCTCCTCATCACCGACCCGGAGCACCATCGCCAGCACGACCTGGCGATCGGCGGGTGGGGCCTGCTCAGCTCCCGGCTGAGATGCATGGCTCGTCTGGACCGCCAGCCCGGCAGTCGCCAGACATGCCGAAAGCGCCAGCATCGGCGTCATCGCTCGTCGTCCGTGGGTTCGCATCATTGCTGTCCTCTTCCTTCTCGGCGTCGCTTTGGTCCAACGCCCATTGGCCCCCGATGTCTCTGTTTCTTTCGACTACGCCCCTAAGTATCGGTGCGAAAAGGGGTTGCCGTCCACCGCCGGGGCCCTGCATCCCCGGAACAAGTGGTGAATCCCGCACCGGCGTATCGCGATCGTCAGGCGCCGACCGCCTCGCACACCCGTTTCGCGGCATCCGCGAGGTCCGTCGCCGACTGCATCGTCGGGATCTCCGACTTCGCATCGTCCAGAATCTTCCGACCCGCCTCGACATTCGTCCCCTCAAGACGCACCACCAGCGGCACCTTGAAGCCGACTTCCTTGGCGGCGTTCACCACCGCCTGCGCGATCACATCGCACCGCATGATCCCGCCGAAGATGTTCACCAGCACTCCCTGAACCGCGTTGTCCGAGAGGATGATCCGGAATCCCTCGGTCACCGCTTCCTCGCTCGCGCCGCCGCCGACATCGAGGAAGTTCGCCGGTGTCCCGCCGCAATGCTTCACGATGTCCATCGTCGCCATCGCGAGCCCCGCGCCGTTGACGAGACACCCGATGTTGCCGTCGAGCTGGATGTACGAAAGCCCGAAGCGGCCCGCCCGAAGCTCGTTCTCGTTCTCCTCGCTCGGGTCGAAGAGTTCCTGAAGCTCCTTGTGACGGAACATCGCGTTGTCGTCGAAGTTGAACTTCGCATCGATCGCCAGTACCTGTCCGTCGGGATGCTCCGCGCTCGCGGGCGTCACGATCAGCGGATTGATCTCCGCGAGCGAGCAGTCCTTCTCAACGAACAGCTTCGCCAGCGCCATCATGATGCTCGACGCCTGGCGCACCTGCTTGCCCTGAAAGCCGAGCCGATACGCCAGCGCCATCGCCTGGTGCGGCTGCAAACCGAGATGAGGATGGATCGGCTCCTTCAGAATCGCATCCGGGTTCTTCGCGGCGACTTCCTCGATGTCCACGCCGCCCTCTGCGGATGCGATCAGAACATTCTTCCGGCTGCCGCGGTCCGTGGTGATCGCGAGGTAATACTCCTTCTCGATGTCCACGCCCGCCGCGATGAGCAGACGGTTGACTTCCAATCCCTCCGGAGGGGTTTGCGCCGAGACCATCCGGTTGCTCAGCATGAAGCGAGCGGCTTCCGTGGCTTCCTCGGCAGAGCGGACGAGCTTCACGAAGCCCGCTTTCCCGCGTCCGCCCGCGTGTACCTGCGCCTTGACCACAGCGAGACCGCCATCGCCGAGCCCGGCTTCCGAGACCACGCGCTTGTAGGTCGCTCCGGCGAGATCCGCGGACTCGATCATCTGGCCCGGAGGAACGGGAACGCCGGCATCCGAAAGCAGGGCACGCGCTTGATACTCGTGGATCTTCATGTCTCTCGTACTCACTCAGTCAGGGAAGTTGCTGGATGGGCGCCGCATCCGAAGGGCGCTGGGGCGTCATCATAAGCCAATGGATTCTGATCCCAACCGCCGATCCCGAAAACCCGACCCCAAAGACCCAATCCCAAAAACTCAGTTCCAAAAACAAAATCGGGCGACCCGGAGGCCGCCCGTTGAGATCGCTTTCAACAGCATCGACACCGCCGAAGCATCGATGCAATCACATCGGCTTGTCGGCGACATTCACAAGCCGTCCCAGGCGACGCTTGCGGCTGATGATTTTCCGGCCTGCCTTGGTACGCATCCGCGCGCGAAATCCGATCGATCTCTTGCGCTTGATGCGGCTTTTTCTGTGCGGATAGTGCATGCTTCAACTCCGCCCGCTCTCGGGCCGGTTCAGGATTCACAAAGACACCGCCCGACCACCGGCACGGGCAAGGGGGGAGAGCATACCCAGCCCCGGCCCGCTCGCCAAGCCCGACCCTCCAGATCGTCCCGCAGACGCTTGGCAACCCGCCCCAGATACCCCAGATTCACATTTGGCCGGTCAGTCCCTTATTTCGGGGTCAAATCATCACCTCCGATGATTTGTGAAAGCCTCGATTTGAGACGATACTTGGAGTGTCGGCGGAAGGTGGTCTTCCCCGGCAAGGCCGCGCTCGCAAAGCACCCGTCGCCTCGGCCCGTGCCCACCGGGATCACGACGGATTCTTCGCTTCCGCGTCCAACATCACCGTCCGGGCGCTGACCACGCTCCCGACGCCGGCTCCCAGCGGGCCGCTCGGGATTGATGGCCGCACGCGCTCCGGATGTCATCCTGCTCTTCACGCGCCATCCGCGTGGAGTACGCGACGCGGAGTGTTTGCCCGTGATGCCCGATGATGCAGTGCTCGATCAGGCCGAGGCCATCCTCGACTACCGGTTCAGCGACCGTTCTCTGCTCGTCAGAGCCCTGACACACGCCTCGATCGCTGATTCCCGCCTCGAATCCAACGAACGCATGGAGTTCCTCGGCGATGCCGTGCTCGGCATGCTCGTCTGCGAACACCTCTTCATGCAGTATCCGGACCTGCTCGAAGGCGAAATGACCAAGATCAAGTCCGCCGCGGTCTCACGCCGGATGTGCGCGCGCGTCACGACGGAACTCGGTCTCGAACGCCTCCTGTCGCTCGGCAAGGGCATGCGAGCCCGCCACGCCCTGCCCTCCTCGCTTGCCGCGGCCGCTCTCGAAGCCGTCATCGGCGCCATCTACCTCGATGCCGACCTCGATCGCGTCCGGTCCTGGCTCATGCCCCTGCTCGCCCCGCACATCGAGGAGGCCGCACGCTCGGGCCACCAGCAGAATTTCAAGAGCGTGCTCCAGCAGTATGCCCAGCAGGTCCAGAATGTCACCGCGGAGTACATCCTCCTCGATGAAAAAGGCCCGGATCACGCCAAGTGCTTCTCCGTGTGCGCGGAAATGGATGGGCGTCGCTTCCCCTCCCGATGGGCGAATTCCAAGAAGCACGCCGAGCAGATGGCCGCCCTCGCCGCGCTCGAAGAACTCGGCCTCACCGAGCGCACCGCCAACGGCGACATCATCTGCAAGATCGCGGAAGAGCCCATCACCGCAGATGTCGGCTCCGGCGACGATCTCAACGATGCCGCGTGACCGCCGCCCCGGTGCTCACCGCACCTGATCCGGCAGCGACCACCACGACCGCAGATCGATCGCCATCCGCCCCGGCTCCCGCTGACCCGCGACCATCGGTCGCGGCCAGGACCAGCGCTCACCACTCGGCGTCCCCCGCTCGACCGCGAGCAGCATCATCCCGTCCTGCCACGAGGCGTCCCCTCCCAGCGGCACATGGACGGTCCAGCGGTCATCCCGGCGCGCGACACGAAGCCCCTCGACCCGCTCGCCACTGATCTCCTCGACGGCGCGACCGTCGGGAGTCACCCGCAGCACCCAGTCAGACCGCCCGAATCCGCCCACCCAGATGCGGACATACTCGTCCGGATCGCCATTCCCGAGACATTCGAGATACAGCCGCCATGCCCGGGCCCCCTCCCCATCCGGCTCCGCATCGGCGGTCAGCAGGCCCATGGTGAGCCGGTCCGGCGCTGCGACCACCGCCATCTCCGTGCCGAAGGTGCCCTGCCTCCATTCGGGACGCAAGGGACCGATCGCCAGACCCGGTGGCTGGGCCCGCGCCGCCTGGGCCATGAAGGTGACATCGCGGATCGTCCCCCCGCCGCGGACGCGGATCACCCCGGCCGGCTCGTTCGCACCAACGGGAATCAGCGAGCGTTGCTCGGTCGCGGTGTGCCCATCCAGCGTGTCGACGCTCGAAGCCCGCACCCCGACCGGTCCGGACGAAACCACCGTGGTCCGCCCACGCAACTCCACGATGCCGACGACCACATCGAGCAGCCCGCCCTGCCCATCACGGATGCTTCCGGCGCCCCCCTCATCCACGATCCACACACCGATTCCGGGGTGGCGCTGGAGAAACGCATTGGCCTCCCGGATGGCCGCGCCGGTGTCCGTCACCGGTCTTCGGAGTACCCCGCTGAGGAGTTCCTCGATGGACATCTGGTCGATCGGCCACACCGGAACGAGGGAGCCCTCGGGCAGGCGCACCGCAGCGGTCAGGGTTCCGAGCACATCCGCGCCGATCTCCGGATCGATCCGAGTGATCCTTGCGAGCACATGGCGTATCCGGGCCTCCTGCTGGGTGCTCCACGCCTCCAGCAGCGGATCCTCGAACCGCCCAGACACGCCGCGTTCACCCCACAGCGTCATCTCTCCGAACCGCTCCTCCAGCACCCGGATCCGCCAGCGCTCGCCTGGATTCCGCGTCCAGACGCGGAGCCGCTCTCCCAAAGCCCGCACCTGCTGCGGCGATGCCGCCGGGGCCGAGATCCGCCGGCTCGCCGGGGTGATGTCGCCACCCTCGATCGCGTG
>REDD01000141.1 GCA_007693725.1 Phycisphaeraceae bacterium | reverse complement strand
CCGTGGAGATTCAGGCCCAGTCGGTTGAGATCGAGGATCGGGTACACCACCAACTGTCCGGGGCCGTGATAGGTGATGTCCCCGCCGCGGTCCGTTTCGTGAATCTCGACCCCGGCGCGTTCGAGCACTCCCGGCAGCGCGATCAGGTGCTGACGCGATTCCGGTCGGCGCGAGATCGTGATCACGGGAGGGACATGCTCGACGAGGTACAGCCGCCCGATCGGCATGTCGGCACCGTCGCGCCACTCCAGAACCTCCGCGTGCGCGGCCCTCTGCACTTCGAGCGCGGGCGCGTACGCCATCCCCCCGAGGTCATGCACTTCGACGGATCGTGATGCGGACACCATGCCGTCCATCGTAGACCGGTCGCGCCGTGCTTCTTTCACAGTGCCCGGGCATTCAGGAGACGACCGTATCCGCCTGCGGGTGGTGCACCATCGCCTCGATCGACCGCTCGTACGCCTCGATGCACTTCTCCGCCGCACCCTCCCAGGTCAGCCGCCGGACTTCCATCGAGCCGTGCTTGCGGAGCATCTGACTGAGCGGCGGATGACGGAGGACCGCCAGAATCTTGTTGGCCATCTCCTCGACATCCCAGAAATCGACCTTGAGAGCGTGACGCAGCACCTCCGAGACGCCCGAGGTCTTGGAGATCAGCACGGGCGTGTCGTTGCGGATCGCCTCCAGCGGCGCAATCCCGAAGGGCTCGCTCACCGAGGGCATGACATACAGATCGGCCATCTGATAGATCCGATCGACATCGCTCCCGCGCAGGAACCCGGCGAACAGCACCTTGTGCCCGATGCCCATCGCCGCGGCCAGCTCGATCGTGCGCACCGCCATGTCGCCCGACCCGGCAACGATGAACTTGACATTCGGCATCTTCTCCAGCACGCGCTTCGCCGCACCGATGAAATACTCGGGGCCCTTCTGCATCGTGATGCGCCCGAGGAAGAGCACGAGCTTGTCGCGCGACTCGATGCGCGCCTTGGAGAAGTCCACGCGATCGTCCACCTGGATGCCGTTGTAGACGACGGAAATCTTCTCCTTCTCGACGCCGTAGCGCGCGGTCACGATCGAGCGCGTCAACTCGCTCACGGCGAGCACCCTGACCGCCGCGTGCATCCCCCGACGCTCGATGTCGTAGATCCCCTGCACCACATGCTCGCCGGACCGATCGAACTCGGTCGAGTGGATATGCGCCACCAGCGGCTTGCCCGTCGCTCGCGCCAAGGCCATGCCCGCCGGATAGGTCATCCAGTCGTGGGCATGGATGACATCAAACTCATGACGACCACACAGAGTCAGCACGAGCCGGGCGTACTCCTGCGACATGGTGTAGATGTCGCCGTCATAGTCCTTCCCGCCCCGCGTCTTGACCTTGCCCCGACCGGCCTCCCCGCCACCGGCCCTCGGGTTGGAAGTCGCGGCGGTCCACCCCTCCGGAACCGCGACGCCGGAGGCCCGCAACGCCCGAATGACCTCCTCCGGCGGACGCACCCCCCCGCTCACGGTGCGCTGCTCCGCCCCGACGGGCAGCCCATCGGACCGGTACGGATTCAGGATCGGGCTGTCGACGCCGAGGAATCGTGCGTGCAGGAATTGCTCCATCTCGCGCGCCTGAAGCCCCCGCACCGGAGACACCGCGCCCCCGCTCGCGCGGGATTCACTTTCCTGCGCTGCGCCCTGCGGTTCGTCTGCCGCGGACGGAGCCGGGGGCTGCTCGGATTGGTCATCCTCCGGAGCGAGCAGCGTGACATGCGATGCGGACTCACCCTCGATCGCACGCGGAAGCACGAACAGCACCTGATGCCCGAGCGCATCGAGCGCGCGGGTGAGGCCGTAGCACGCCGTGCCCAGCCCGCCCGAGATGAAGGGCGGAAACTCCCACCCAAGCATCAGGATCCGCATCGTCGCTCCCGTCGTTCGCGGGCGTGCACCACTGCAATCGATGCACGCCTGCGTCCTTGCAATCGGTCAATCCTCATCCGGCTTCATGTCGCCCAGTTCGCTGAACGCATGGTGATACGCCACCAGACATCCCAGCAGCGCGGACGCATCAAGGCGATCCAACGGCACACGAATCGCCGACCGGAATGTGAAGAGCTGCTCATCATTCCGGAAGTGTTCCATCTCGCCCAGCCGACCTTGCGTCCAACCGGTATCGGCCAGCTCTTCATCGATCATGTCGTCCAGATCATCGCCCGTCCACATCAACTCCGCTTCGATGGACTGGCTGATGTATCGATCCGCGCACACCCACGAGACATACAGCGCCCCCTCGTCCCACTCCAGACGATAGAACACCTCTTCCGGGGCCTCCGCCGCGTGCGCGACGACGCGGCCGTCCTCGCAGCGAGCCGAATCGAAGACCTCGTGCTTCGCCGCGAGATCGCAGACCGCATCCAACAAGCGGACAACTTCGGGATTCACCTGACTGGGCACAGAACTCATGTCTCTTCTACCTTCCAAACTTCCGTTTGTGAGACTATACCCCAATTCCCGACCCACCCAGAGACCACACCGCCCGAATTCGGAGCGGCTAGACTCGCCCCGTGACCCTCTCCAGACCGACATCCGACCAACCCCAGACGCCCGCGCAGAACGCATGGACCACACGCTCGCTTCTGAGCTGGATGAGCAGCGCCTTCGCCGAGAAGAATCTCGATTCCCCGCGCCTCCTCGCCGAGATGCTCCTGGCACACACGCTCGGCTGCGACCGCATGCGTCTGTACATGGATGCCGACCGTCCGGCGAACGAAGATGAGCGCGCCCGGCTCCGCGCAATGGTATCCCGCGCACTCCGTCACGAACCCGTCCAATACCTCATCTCTGAGGCGTGGTTCTTCTCGATGCCCTTCTTTGTCGATCGGCGCGTGCTGGTCCCGCGTCCGAGCACCGAAACTATTGTCGAGACGGTCATCCAGACCGCCCGCGCCATCGACGGACCGCTCCGCATCGCCGACATCTGCACCGGCAGCGGCTGCATCAGCGTCGCGCTCGCCAAGCACCTCCGAAACACAACCATTGATGCGACAGACATTTCCGACGACGCCCTCACCGTCGCCGCGCTCAACGCCGAGCGCCACGCCGTCACGCCCGCCATCCGGTTCCACCAGGGCGACCTCCTCGAACCCCTCCCGGATTCGCCCGGCTACGACTTCCTCGTCTCCAACCCCCCCTACATCCCGGACCACGAGTGGGACAGCGTCGAGCCGAATGTCAAAGACCACGAGCCGGAACGCGCGCTCCGCGCGGGCCCCGACGGCCTCGACCTGATCCGCCCCCTGCTCGACCGCGCCCCGGATCACCTCGCCGCCGGCGGCATGCTGCTCATCGAGATCGCATCGTGCAACTCCGAGCGCGTGCTCGACCTCGCCAAGTCGGACGCCCGCCTCGCCGAGCCGCTCATCCTCAATGATTTCGAGGGGCTCCCCCGCGTCCTCCAGGCCCGACGCGCCTGAGCCCACCCCGCGCCCCCGGGGGGGATCCACCCCGGACTCACGCCTTGCGGGGCATCTTCAGGATCGCAGCACGCACATCCTCGATGAGGGTTTTCGCCGCGAAGGGCTTGAAAAGCACCCCCTGCAAGCCCTCCTGCGTCGCCCGCACGATCGAATGGTGCGGGTCGTAGCCGAAGCCGGTCATCAGCAACACGGGAAGATCCTCGCTCGCCTCACGTGCCGCGGCGAACACCTCGTACCCCGTCCGATCGTCCATCCGAATGTCCGAGATCACGAGGTCGAAGCCCTCATCGGCATCGAAGGTGTGCCGCCATGTTTCGAGCAGCCGGATCGCGGAAGTCGCATCATCACAGGTCACGACACGACATCCCACCGCCGAGAGCACATCCCGGATCAACTCGCGGATCGTCTCATCGTTGTCCGCAACCAGAACCCGTTTGCCCTTGAGCGCAGGATCGATCGTGCCGCTCTCGATCACCTCATCCGCACCGAGCAGCGTCGCCTCGCCCTTCGTGAACGCCTTCATGCGGCGTCGGATCGACAGGACATCGCGCGAAATCCTGTCGAGGTGAGCGAGCATGGCATGGTTGCCCTCATTCTCCTTGCGGAGCAGGTCCACTTCCGCCGCGAGATCATTGAGCGGCCCACGGATCTCGCCGGTCACCGTCCCGCTCGCGAATTCCGAGGTCGTGTGCTTCTCGACGAGCAGGAGATTCAGCGTGTGGAGCGCGCCCGCAATGTACGAAGCGAAGATCTGCGCGAACTGGCGATCCCGATCGTTGAACGCATCCTGCTGGCTGCTCTCGATGTTGAAGACGCCGACGATCCGGTCATGCACACGCAGCGGCACGGTGAGCGATGAGCCCGGGGTTTCAAGGCCGTAGATGTACCGCGGATCATTCGCGGTGTTGTTCGAGATGCACGACTGCCCCGTCGCCGCGACATACCCCGAGAGGCCGTTGCCCTCCATCTCCGCGTAAAGCTCGATGTTTCGCGCCTTCTCCGGAATACCCGACGACATCACCAGATCAAGACGGCTCGTCTCGGGGTGCAGCATGCGGATGGCGAAGTGATCGAAGTGCAGCAGCTCGTGCGCGTAGTGCCGAACACGCTCCTCGATCAGACGCAGACGCTCGGTCGGATGCATCTTCCGCACGATGTCCGCATCGAGCCGGGCAAGATCCTGACCGGCCCGCTCGATCGCATCCATCTTGCGGTTCAGCCGCTCCGTTGCCGTAACATCACGCACCACCGCGGCGGCGAGCATGATCGTCGGAGCGCCCTGACCCTGGCTCGGCACGCTCGGAGCATTCAGCTTGCTCGCCACGGGCGACACCAGAACCTCAAAGTAGCGCTGGCTCTTCCGGAAATTCAGCTTGAATCGACGGGTGCGATTCGTGGCCTCGGGGCCGCCGGTCGCGGATTCCGGCTGATTCCGCTGCTGAATGAAGTGTTCCACCGCGTGCCGACAGACATGCACCACCCGCTTGCGCACCGGCTCGAGAAGATCGCGGTAGAGCTGATTCGCCCACAGCACCCGACCGTCGCGATCCACAAGACACACACCCTCGCCGATCGCGTTGAGCAGCATGCTCGACTGCCGACCGACGAGATCCCGCTCCAGCGGGAAGAAATCCCCCGCCTCAGCCAGCACGGCGTGACACCCCTCGCCCTCCAGCGTCCGAATCGCGGCATCCGGAGAGGACTCGACCAGGTCGTAATACCGGCCCAGAGTCTCCCCGAGCGCATCGGTGTCGATGTGCGGGCCCCCGAGCACCAGAAGTTTGGGGCGCGATTGGGTCATCTCTGCAAACTCGAAACTCAGGAAGTCAGGCCCACGGCCCCTTCCCCTCCGTATCGAAGTCTAATCGAATCCGGTCCCTTTCAAGCATCGGCTCAAAAGGACTGGTCATAACTGGGATTCGGTTCGCATTCCTGTCAGGATGCGTTCCTGCCAAGTACCGAACTTTCGGCGGATGTGGATCATTCCATTCCCAACGACCGCACTCGCTCTCGGATATCCTGAGCGACCCATGATCGAGCTGACACAGGTCCACAAGCGATTTGGCCAGGTCCACGCGGTCCGTGGGGTCTCCTTCCGGATCGAGCCGGGGCAGATTGTCGGAGTTCTCGGTCCCAACGGGGCCGGCAAGTCGACCACCATCCGCATGATCACCGGCTCCATGCCCCCCACTTCGGGGCGGGTCAGCGTGGATGGCCTCGACGCCGTGGACGACTCCCTCGAGGTCCGCCAGCGCCTCGGCTACCTCCCCGAGGCCAACCCGCTCTACCCGGAGATGTCCGTGGCCGGCTACCTCCGCTACCGGGCCGGGCTCTTCGGCATCCGCCGGAGCCATCGCGCTGCAGCGATCAACAAGGTCATCGACCGCTGCTGGCTCTCCGAGGTCACACACCGCCGCCTCGCCCACCTCTCCAAGGGCTTCCGCCAGCGTGTCGGCCTCGCTGCGGCACTCATCCACGACCCGCCTGTCCTGATCCTCGATGAGCCGACCAACGGCCTCGACCCCTCCCAGATCGCCGAGACACGCTCCCTCATCCGAGACCTCGCCGGGGACCGGACGATGCTCCTCGTCTCCCACATCCTCCCCGAGGTCGAGCGGACCTGCGACCGGATCATCGTCTTCGCGTGGGGCGAGATCCGCGCCGACGGCACCCCGGATCATCTCCTCTCCCGCGGACGCGCCACCGTCGTTCTGGAGGCCAACGCGCCCACGCCGGATGCGCTGGTGTCCGCCCTCCGCGCCCTGCCGGGCGTCTCGGGCATCGAGACCGCCGCGCTCGACGACGGCTGGGTCCGCGCGACCATCGAGGGCAAGAGCCGCGAGACCGACCTGCGCGAGCCCATCGCCCGCGCCTGTCGTGATGCCAATCTGCTTGTCAGAGAACTCCGACCCTCCAAGGAATCTCTGGAGTCGCTCTATCTCCGTCTCGTGCAGGACGAGCCCGGACCAGCCGGGAAGAGCAAGCCCGGAGCCACGCCGTGACCGCATGCTGGCACATCGCGCTGCGTGAATACGCCTCGTTCTTCCGGACCTCGATCGGATGGGTGGTCATCGCGCTCTATATGCTCCTCATGGGCATCTGGGTCGCGCGAGCCATCATCCCCGGCGAGCCCGCCTCGCTGCGTGCCGTCTTTCAGACTTCGCAGATTCTGCTGCTCTTCGTCGCACCCGCCGTCTCCATGCGCCTGCTCGCGGAGGAACGACGCAGCGGAACGATCGAAACGCTCGGCACATCCCCCGCCTCCGACTGGGCCATCGCCTTCGGGAAATATTTCGGCGCGCTCTTCTTCCTCCTCACCATGCTCGCACCGACCGGCCTGTTCCTCATCCTCCTCGAAGTGATCGCCGATCCCGACTACGGCCCCATCGCCACCGGATACCTCGGCGTCGTCCTGCTGGGCATGCTCTATCTCAGCGTCGGCCTGCTCTTCTCCTCCTTCACGCAGAACCAGATCGTCGCCTTCCTCGGCACGCTCTTCTTCTTCCTCATCCTGCTGCTCGCCACGACCATCGGCGCCACAGCCCTCGGCGAGCCCTGGTCGGAATACCTCCGCATCCTCTCCCTCGGCGCACGCATGGAGGACTTCGCCCGCGGCGTCATCGACACCTCGCACATCGTCTTCTTCATCGTCATTTCGTTCTGGTTCGTCTCGCTCACCGCCATGTCTCTTGAGTTCCGGAGGTGGCGATGACACGCTCCGCGGCCAAGCGCCGAACGCGATACACCGTCCTCGCGCTCATCCTCTTCTCCGCCCTGACACTCGGCGCCGCCTTCGCCGTCGCGCTCGGAACCCGCTACCACACGCGGCTCGACCTCACCGCCACACGCGAGCACACACTCTCGCCGCGCACCATCGAGACCCTCTCCAAGCTCGACGCGGACCACACACTTGTCATCTCCGCACGCTTTCAGCAGATCGATCAACGGGCACTGCAGCGCATCCGCGACCTGCTCGACGCATTCACGCAGGCGTCGCCCCGGATCAGCTTCCGCGAGATCAATCTGAACTCCCCCGCCGCGCTCGACCAGGCGGAAGCGGTCGTCCGCCTCTCACTCCAGAATCACTCCGACGCCGCACAAAGGCATACCGATGCCCTGACCCGCGCCTCCGAAGCACTCGAAGGCATCGCCGAACGCACCGACGAAATCGCGGCGCTCGCGCAATCGCTCGTCCAGCGTCAGCAGCCCGGGGAGTTCCGGCGCACTTGGAACGACAACGCCTCCGCCGCCGCCGCCCTCCCCCCACTCGCCCGCGAAGCCGCCGAAATACTGCGAGCACACCGTGAGATGCCCATCCTCGCAGAGGTCCGCCTCCCGCAGGTCGATGCCGCACTCACCGCCATCGAACCCACGCTCACGACCATCGATGTCACCCTCGCGGGCATCATGACGCTCTGCCAGCAGACGCTCCGCACCGCGGCCTCGGAAGATGCCGCCCTGGCACGCCAGATGCTCTCCGGCGCGGAGCGCGCCCGCGATGATGCACTCCGCACCCGCGATGCGCTCGGTGCGCTCGATCCGCTCGACCCGCTCTCCGTCGCGCGCGTGCTCGAAGCGCAGGAGGCCGTACTGATCCTCGGCCCCGCGCAGACCACCGCGGTGGATTTCCAGTCGCTCCTGCCGCGCCGACTCGAAGATGCGGGCGGCACGCGCCTGCGCATGGCGGGCGAATCGCTCATCAGCGCTGCCATCGCCGCCTCCGCGAACCCCGTCCAGCCCGTCCTGATCCTCGTGCATGCCGAGCCCACGAACCTGATGCGCTCGAGCGGTCGCCTCTCCCAGGGCGCTGAGAATCAGATCGGCATGCTCGTCGGGCGTCTGCGCCAACAGCGCGTCCGCGTCCACGAGTGGCCCGTCCTGCTCTCGCCGCGCCCGCCCGATCGATCGACCCTCCAGATCGCCGATCGCGAGACACCCATCGTGTGGTTCGTGCTCGGCGCTCCCGGTGGAGGCCAACTCGGCGAGCGCATCGAGCGGCGCGACCGTCTCTCCACCGCCATCCTCCGACTCGTCGAGGCGGGCGAATCCATCCTGCTCACCGTCGGCCCGAGCGAACTCCCCGCCATCGGCGATACCGATCCGCTCGTGGAAGCCCTCCCCCTCTTCGGGATCACCAGCGATTCCGGACGGCTCCTGATCCGTCGCGCAAGCACACCACAGGGACCGGCCCCCGCCGTTGACTTCACGCTCCGGCGCAGCACCGGCGAGCATCCCATCGCCCGAGCCCTCGACGCACTCCCCACCTACCTCAGAGCCGCCACACCGCTCCGCCCCGACGATCAGCCGCCGGACGGCGCGAGCGTCTGGCCCGTCCTCGCCATCCCGGCAAGCGCGGACACATGGGCGATGGCCGCGTGGCAATCCCTGCTCCGTCAGGGCATGACCCGCCTCCCCAACCCCGACCCGATGCGCGACGATGTCGAGGGCCCGTGGCCCATCGTCGTCGCCGCCGAGCGCACACCGCCGGACACAGCGCGGGACGACTCCAAACAGCAGCGTCTCGTCGCCGTCGCCGCCGCGGCATGGTTCACCGATGCCACCACGCAGGCCGCCAGTCAGGTCGACGGCATCGTCACCCGTCGCTTCCCCGGCAACGATGAACTCTTCGACGCCTCCTTCGCGTGGCTCGCCGGGCTCGACGACCAGATCGGCGCCGGCCCCAGCGTGCGCGATGTCCCCCGCATCGCCGATTTGAGCGATGCTCAGATCCTCGCCATGCGCTGGGCGCTCATCGCGGGGCTCCCCGTGCTCGTTCTGCTCTCCGGACTCGCTTTTCGCTGGCTCCGCGGCTGATCCATGAGCCGGCTGCACCAGCGTGGTAGAGTGTTGCCATGTCCAAAAACGCATTCATCATCATCACCACCGGCGTCCTCGTTCTGGGTGTGATCTTCGTGCTGACCTGGAGCCCGCTCTCACGCCCCGGCAGCACCACAAGCACCACCGA
>REDD01000136.1 GCA_007693725.1 Phycisphaeraceae bacterium | reverse complement strand
CGAGCGGACCATCTCCCCCGTTGAGGTGATGCAGCGCGTGACTCAGGAACGGCTCACCCGTCTCTGGCGCGACAAAAAGCTCCCCATTACCAACCGCTGAACCCGCCCCACCCGCTCGGCTCCTTACTCGGACGACCCATCCCAATCGTCGTCCTCGTAGTCGCCCGGATCCTCCCCCGGATCATCCCACGATTCCGGCTCGGTCATGCCGTCCATGCCGTCGTCATGTGTGGCCGGCATCGGCGTCCCGGCACGCTCGCGCAGACGCTCGATCACCCGCTCGAGTTGCTCATTCCCCCCGATCCGCGACAGCATCTCCGCCGCGGAACCGAACGATTCGTCACGCAGGGAGGCGGCTTCCTCGACGCTGCGAACGAAGGCATCGAAGCGTGACCGCATCGCGCCCTCGAACCGTTGCAGGTTGGCGATTTCCGTGCCGATCTCCTGCACCACCTCACCCAAAACCACATACTGCTCCGCGAGCGAGGCCAGCGAATGCTCCGCGGATGCGAGGGCCGCATTCGCGCTCCCCCCACCAGCGCGACCGGCCTGGCGTGCCTGCTGGATCGCCCGCTGATACGCGCCCCGTGCCTGCTCGTACGCCGGCGTCACGCGCTCTTCGATGATGTCCAGCACATCCTTCAGCCCGTCGCTCGCGCGTGCGCTAGAACGCTCCGCCTCCTCCGACATCTGGCGCGCCTGCGTCCGTGCGCTCTCGACCTTCTCGCGGAGCTGCTGCTGCGCCTGCTCGACCATCGTCAGACGACGCTCCCCGGCGCTGATGTCCGCCTCGGACTCCCCGATCTCACGCATAAATCGCTCGATCTCGAAGCCCTTCTCCGCGGCCTGCTTTTCGATCGCATCCGCCTCGCGACCGATCCGCACCGCCTCCGTGATCGTCTCGGCACGGTCCATCCCCTCACGCTGCCCCACCTGATCCCGGACCTCCGTCGCGCGGACACGGACCTCGCGAGCATTCGCCATCAGCGACTGCCGCTGGGCCTCCGCCGACTCGAGCGCGGCCCGACGCTCTTCGAGCCGCCCGCGATGGTCACGCAGCCCGACCCGCACCGCACCGGCCGCATCCTCCAATTCCGCGAGATCCTCGGAGGGGTCGTAGGCACGCAGACCCGCAGCCAACGCCCGATCGGAAAGGGCCCGGTTGAGTTCGGAGGTCACCTCGGACAGCCGCTGGACCGCAGACAGCGATCCCCTGGACATCGTCTGGACGCTCAGCTCCGCCTCGCCGATCGACGCTTGAGCCACCAGCGTCCGAGCCGCCGCCGTCACCGTCTCATTCCGACCGCCCGACCGCTCGATCCCACGCTGCAACGCAGCGATCGCATCGCGATAGGTCGTTGCTCGCACCTCCGGGTGAATCCCCATCCCGGCGCCCCCGGCACCCGACCACACGAAGTTCAGGCGCTCGGCCTGCTCCTCGACGACATCGGCCAGATTCGGCCCCCGCTCGCAACCCGCAACCAGCAACGCCGCCCCGAGAGCAAGCACCACTCCACCGCGATTCATCGCTCGATACTGCATCTGCGCTCCAATTCCGATCCTGAGTCGTGGCGTCCGCCGCCACGGGTGCGGAGTCTAGCAGGACCGTGAACGATCCAAACCCGACACCCCCCCACCTTCCGACAGACTACTGATTCGACCGAGACTGGCCCACCGGTTCCGTGCGAACCGTCTCGGGTGTCGGCGGCTCGTACTCGATCGGGTAATCCGGGCGGGGTTCGTACATCCCCGAAATCCACTCCACGGACCTCTGAAAGTTCAACGATCGACGCGACGGGAAAATCGGCCGCCACCCCGGCACATCCGGGTGGGGCACGATCGCCTCCTCACGCTGCAATCCCATTTCAAGCACCAACGACCGCGCCGGCTCCTGATAGTCCAGGAGCGGCTGCCCCGTCTCCGTCCGGTACCGATCCAGGATCAGGAAATTCGTGTACGCCGCCTGCTCACTCCCCCTCGCCCGGTTGTACAGAATCAGCCGCCCTGCCTCGACGCCGCCGTGACACCGCGGCGTTGCACACGCGTTCACCAGCCAGCCCGAGTTCACCCAAGTCCGAAACCGCTCCATGCTCCGTGGATTCCCCAGCACCCGCACCTCGGGGTACAGATCCCGGGCACGGATCCTGAACATCACATCCAGAATCTCGAGCGAATCCTTCGCCAGAAACGCACGCTTCCCCTGCGCGGTCGTCGGCAGCAAGGGATGCCCTGCGTACCGGTTCAGAAGCTCCTGAACCGTCTCCCGATCGATCCGGACACGCGGCGGATCGCGCAGGTCGATCTCGTAGACCTTCATCAGGTTGATCTGCTCCCGCGTCAGAAGCGGGAAATCCACGATCCGCTCCGGAGGCGGGCGTCGCTCCGATCGCCGCTCCCCATCTTCCGTTTCGTCCTCACCCGCCTCCGCTCGCTCCGCCCGACGCTTGGCCTCTTCCGCTCGCAGCTTGATCAACTCCCGCACCGTCGCGAACATCCGCTGCGCCCGCGAGTTCCGCGGCTCGCGCTGCGTGACTGCTTCCACCTCGCGCACCGCCTCCGCGTAGAGCCCCCGGTCGATCGCCCACTGCGCGAGATCCAGCCGTGCATCCACCGCATCGTCCGCCAGCAGAGCGCGACGCTGGCGGAACCGCTCCTCCACCGGCGGCAGCCGGATCAGTTCCTGCACATCCGACCGACGCACCCGAATCTCCAACCCCGCCACATCCACCACAATCTCGGTCTCGGTCGTCTCGATCAGCATCGCCTCGATCCGAGCCCCGCCCCGATACACCAGAATCACATCGTCCCCCAGCGACGGCGGCGTCCCCGCCTCCGGCTGATCCCCGCCCGGAACCGTGCCGACGGTCCCCAGCAGACCCACCACCAGCGCCAGAACGAGCATAAACCGGACACCCGATCCTTTTGCAAACATCGTCCGTCCATTGACCGCCCGCTCAGCCATCGAGGCCTCCTGACAACAGCCACACTAGACCCCTCTGCCGCGTCGAGGTTCCTTCCCCGCCGCCATATCCACCGCAATACCGATTTTCTCGGACGCACGCCCGGCACCCCGGTACATCCGCCGGAATGTCAAACAAGTGAAATTTTTCGGGTGATTGGGGATGCATTCCTTCGGACCCGTGGTATCCTCTTGGTGACGTGTTTCTTCCCTCCTACCCACTGGACTTCCCCCAGTTCAGTGGGTTTTTTACGCGCTGACCCCGCATCCCCTGATCCGAACCTCCGAATCTGCCCCCGGATCCAAACGGGACACCGGGCGTGGGGACTCGCCGCACACCGGCTCAGTTGATCGTGTCCTCCACCACCACGACGCGATACATCACGCCATCCGCTTCAATCTCGACGCTGACCAAGGCATCCGGCCTCGCGGTCGCGAAGAATCCGCCCGCCTCGAACCGCTGGCCGTACTCGTTCCGGAACGCCGCGAGACCGACGCGTATCGTTTCGCCGATGCGAAAGCCGGAAATCTCGCGTGAGTAGGTCCGGTTGGCCCACACCCGCGCTCGCTCGAACGAAACCGTGGAGGTATTCGTCATCTCCAGCGTCGTCCCACGCCGAAACGCCTGCACATCCAGCAGCACATCCCCGTTCACCACACCCGGATACACCGGATGCCGCTCCTCGATACCGCCGCGCCCCTGACACCCCAACACTCCCGACAGCACGACCAACCCCAGACCCGCCATCACTCCACGCCGTACAACACGCATGATGCTCTCATTCATCGGTGGATCCATTCGCTTCCATGTCCTGCCAAGAAGGTAACAACGCGACGCCTCCCTCGCCCGCCATCGCGCCCGGCGCCGAATCCATCGACACCGCCGGCGTCGCACGCGCCACCTCCATCGACCCCCGCATCCCCGCCATCGTCCCCGGATTCGATGCCCCCTTCTTCCAGGCCGGACTCGCCGGATACTCCGATGCCGCCATGCGCATCGTCGCCCGACGCCACGGCTGCCCGTACTGCATCACCGAAGCACTCCTCGACCGCACCATCCTCGCGGGCGGACGCGGCTTCGCCAAGGCCGACCTCGGAGAACTCCACCACAACATCCCCTCCGGCCACGAGGACCATCCGCTCTGCGGCCAGATCATGGGCTCCGATCCCGCCGAGATGGCCGCCGCCGCCATCAAGATGATCGAGCAGGCCAAGCATCCCGCCCGCCACTACCGCCTCCTCGCCGAGAGCAACGCTATCCCCGCGACATCCCCCCCACCGCCGCACACCGACCTCACCTTTGAAACCATCGACATCAACCTCGCCTGCCCCGTCAAGAAGATCAAGGCCAAGGCCCGCGGCGGACACTGGCTCGCCGATCCCGACGGTGCCATCGCCATCCTCAAAGCCGTCCGCGACGCCCTCCCGGCCTCGATCCCCACCACCATGAAGATCCGGCGCGGCTCCGACGACTCCCCCGAGGCCGAACGCAACTTCTACCGAATCTTCGATGCCGCCAACGACCTCGGCTACGCCTGGGCCACCGTCCACGGGCGCACCGTCGAGCAGAAGTACAAGGGCCCGTCCCGCTGGACCTTCCTCCGCGAACTCACCCGCAACCGCCCGAACGCCATCGTCTTCGGCTCCGGCGATGTCTGGGATGTCCACGACATCTTCCGGATGCTCGACTACACCGGCGTCCACGCGGTCTCCGTCGCGCGCGGCTGCATCGGCAACCCGTGGATCTTCCGCCAGGCCCGCCAGATGATGCAGGGCCTGCCCCCCATGCCGCCGACCCTCGCCGAGCAGCGCGAGGTCCTCGAACAACACTTCGCCCTCTCCGTCGGCGTCAACGGCGAACGCGGCGCGGGCCTCCTCATGCGCAAGTTCGGCATCAAGTTCGCACACCACCACCCCAACCCCCACGCCGTGAAACAACGCTTCATCAGCGTCACCTCCACGGACGAATGGCTCGCCGCCCTCGACGAACACTACCCCGCCGAACAGCCCATCCTCACCTGACGCTGCGCCACGCCTCCGGTACGCTCACCGCATGACGATGGCGCTGATCAGCGGACTCGGCATCTTCCTGCTCGGCATGATCCTCCTGACCGACGGGCTCAAGTCCCTCGCGGGGGAAGCACTCCGAAGAATCCTCACGCGCGCGGTCCGCGGCCCCGTCTCCGGCGTCGGCTGGGGCGCGCTCGTCACCGCGCTCGTCCAGTCCTCCACCGCCACCACGCTCACCACCATCGGCTTCGTCTCCGCCGGATTGCTCACCTTCGCGCAGTCCGTCGGCGTCATCTTTGGCGCTAACCTCGGCACCACCAGCACCGGCTGGATCGTCTCCCAGCTCGGCTTCAAGGTCTCGCTCGGCTCCTACGCCCCGCCCATCGTCCTCCTCGGCGTCTTCATGCGCCTCATCTTCAAGTCGCGCCTCTCGCACGCCGGCACCGCGATCATCGGTTTCGGCCTCCTCTTCATCGGCATCGATCTCCTCCAGAGCGGCATGGGCGGCCTCGCCGAGAGGTTCACGCCGGACGACCTCCCCGGCGCAGCGCTGGGCAGTCTCGTCCTCTCACGCCTCATCCTCGTCGGCGTCGGCTTCCTGATGACCCTCATCATGTTCTCTTCCAGCGCCGCGATGGCCACCACCCTCGCCGCCGTCGCCACCGGCACCATCGGCCTCGATCAGGCCGCGGCACTC
Source organism: Phycisphaeraceae bacterium (assembly GCA_007693725.1). Classification (GTDB taxonomy): domain Bacteria; phylum Planctomycetota; class Phycisphaerae; order Phycisphaerales; family UBA1924; genus REDD01. The sequence continues at coordinate 3,789 of REDD01000136.1, read as the reverse complement.
ATCATCGGGCAGAACATCGGAACAACGCCCAAGGCCATCGCCGCAGCGCTCGGCGGATCGTCCGCCGCCAAACGCACCGCGCTCGCGCATGTCCTCTTCAACTTCACCGCCGGGGCCATCGCCTTCGTGCTCCTCTCCCCGCTCATCGCGTTCGTCCGGTGGTTCGGGGCGCTCGTCAACGCGACGGACACGCCCACGCTCCTCGCCCTGTTCCACACCATCTTCAATATGCTCGGCGTCGCCCTGCTCCTGCCCTTCATCCATCCCTTCTGCCGCATCATCGAGCGCATCCTCCCCGAGAAAACCACCTCCGCAACCCGCTTCCTCGATCCCTCCGTGACCGAGATCGGACCGGTCGCCCTCGAAGCCGCCTACCGATCCATGGCGCAGGTGCTCACCGAGTCCGCCGGACACGCCGGCGTCGTACTCCGCCGTCCCCGCACCGATCCCAAGCTCCTCGCATCGCTCAAGCAAAGCGCTGACGACATCGACACCATCCGGAAGTTCATCCATTCCCTCTCGCACTCCGCCCGCGCCGAGGCCGAGATCGCCCGCTCCGTATCGCTCCTGCACGCAGCGGATCACACGCAGCGGCTCCTCGGCAATCTCGCCGAGCCGCCACGCAACCCATCTCTCTGGCAAGGCGATCCCGTCATCGCCCCTGCCATCGCTTCCATCCTCGAAGCCATCCAGCCGCTGCTCTCGACGCCGCAATCGTCGCCGAATCAGCAGCACTCCCTCTCCACGCCGCAGCTCTTCGACAACATCCAGCACGAACTCGAACAGACATCGCGCCACATCGCACAGCTCCGCAAGGACGAGCGGGCGCAGGCGCTTCATCAGGCAGCCGCCGGCGGACTCGATCCGGATGCCGCGGTGATGCGCATCGAAGCCATGCTCTGGCTCGACAGCATCGCGTACCACCTCTGGCGCTCAGCGCACAAACTCGCCATCGCGCACCCACTCACCGCCAAGCAATCGCTCGACGATGCCGAAACCGAGCAGACGGATCCCGCCAAAGTCGAGATCAGCACCCACTGACCGGCGATCCCTCGCCCGCAATCATCATGAAAAACGGCCACGACGATCCTCCAACCGTCGCGGCCGCGCTGCAGTGCGCCTTCCTCCCGACCGCACCGCGCTTCCCTCCAACCCAACACCCCTCGCTCTCTCTCCCCCCTCTCCCCAAACACGGACGCACCGCGACCCATCGAAAGGTCGAAGAGCCGGGCAACTCGATCATGCATATCAGACTTGGGGGTGATTCCGGGGACGATTCCGGGGGTGATTCCCGAGACTTCCGAGGACCCCTATCCGAGTGGTCGGGGGTCTTCCGGGGGACTTCCGGGGTAATTTCCGGGGGGGGAATCAGTGGAGTCTGTGGATGATCTTGCACCCGCGGCCCGCACACATACATTTCATGCAACACATCGCGCTGTGAGCATGCATGGCGTGCGGCCACCGGCATTTGAGTGCAAAACCGATCATTCCAAAGCTTCTCCGCCGCCACGCCACGCGTTTCCGCCACCGGGGGGCACCGGAAGATATACACTCAATAAACGCGGTCAAGCCGAAGTACGGGAACAATTCCCGCCCTCTATTGGTTGTGGCTGACGGGTGCAGGAGCCGCGTGATGCCCGCGCGGCCAACAACCTGTGGGTCCGATACCCACGCCCAGCACACCGCACGCCAAGCCGACTACAGACAAGTCCCCTGCGAATCCGATGCCGAACCAATGCCGAATCGTTTGCACATGACTCCCCCCGCCCACCACCAACCAGATCAACGATTCCATGGCATTCGTCGTGCCATGGCACTGACGGTAGTGGCCGTCCTCGCCGGGCTCATCGGGGCGTGCGCCGGCGACGACACCGAGAGCAACGCCTCCGCCCCCGAGCAAACATCCGTCCGCGTCGGCGTCGTCGAAGCGTGGACGAGCCCCGTGCATCAGACACTCTCCCTCGTCGGATCTACCCGCGCCATCGACACCGTCTCGGTCACCGCACAGGTCACGGGAATCGTCTCGTGGATCGGCTTCGACGATGAGGACATCGTCGAGGATGGCGACCTCCTCGTCCGCCTCGACGATCGACGCGCCGTGGCCGACCTCCGCGCATCACACGCCCGACGCGATCGCGCACGCCTCCGCTTCGAGCGCACCGAATCCGCATTCGGTCGCGGTGCGGTCAACCAGGCCGAACTCGACGACGCCCGGACCGGACTGGACGAGTCCGAGGCAGAGGCCGAGCGTGCCGAAGCCGTCCTCGCCGACCACAGCATCCGCGCCCCCTTCGACGGGCGCATCACGCGCAGACTCATCAGTCTCGGCGCACTCGTCAGCCCCGGCGATGCCGTCGGCATCCTGAACACCGTCGATCCCATCGAAGTCGTCTTCAGCGTCCCCGAGAACCACCTCGGAATCCTCACGCCCGGCCTCCCCGTGCACGCCACCACCCCGGCGTACCGCGACCATTCCTTTGAGGGCCGCCTCGCCGCGATCGGCGTGCAGGTCGATCCCCTTTCCCGCGCGGCCGAAGTCTTCGCCCGCATCGACAACCCCGACGCCCTGCTCCGCCCCGGACAGTTCATGCAGGTCTCCCTCTACATCGCCACCCGCGAAAACGCCGTGATCATTCCCGAATCCGCCCTCGTCGTGGAGGGCGCACGCGTCGAGGCCTTTGTCATCGAGGACAACAAGGCAACACGCAGACGCGTCCGCGTGCAGGAACGCTTCCCCGGCCTCGTCGAGATCGCCGAAGGCATCCGCGCCGGCGACATCGTCGTGACCAGCGGCGTGCAGAAGCTCCGCGAAGGCACACCGGTCGATCCCGAGCAGGACCCCGACCTCGAATCCCTCGGCGTCATCGCCGGAGCACCGCTCGACCAGCAACCCGTCATCGCCTCCACCCGCAGAGCGACCATCATTCCACCGGCTCCCACCAGAACATCCGGCACGCAGGATTCCGACGGCTGATGCTCATCTCCACCGTCTCAGTCAAACGACCGGTCTTCGCCGGAGTCGTCAGCACCGTCATCCTGGTGTTCGGACTCATCTCGCTCACACGCCTCGAAGTACGCCAATACCCGGATGTCGAGGCGCCCGTTGTCTCCGTCTCCACGAACTACCGCGGCGCCTCCGCGGCCATCGTCGATGCCGAAGTCACCAAGCGTCTCCTCGATCGACTCAGCGGCATCGAAGGCATCCGCACCATCGAGTCCACGAGCAACGACGGCTCCAGCCGCATCAACATCGAATTCAACCTCAACCGCGACCTCGACCTCGCCGCCGCCGATGTCCGCGACCAGATCAGCCGCGCTCGCGACGACCTCCCCCTCGATGCCGACGAGCCCATCGTCCGCAAGGCCAGCAGCGACGCCTCGCCGGTCATGTGGCTCAGTCTCACCAGCGACCGCCTCGACAACCTCGAACTCACCGACTTCGCCAGCAGGCGACTCGAAGAACGCATCTCGCTCATCGACGGCGTCTCCCGCGTCCGCATCGGAGGCGAACGACGCTACGCCATACGCATCTGGCTCGACCCCATCGCCATGGCCGCGCGAGGCGTCACCGTTGCGGACATCACCCAACGCATCGAATCCGAAAACCTCGAACTCCCCTCCGGACGCCTCGAATCCTCACTCCGAGAACTCTCCGTACGCTCGCTCACCCGACTCCAGAACCCCGACGAGTTCAAGCGCCTCGTCATCCGTCAGACGCCCACCGGCCCCGTCCGCCTCGCGGATGTCGCCGAGATCGCGCTCGACGCCGAAGACGACCGCACGGACTTC
>REDD01000187.1 GCA_007693725.1 Phycisphaeraceae bacterium | reverse complement strand
GCGCACGCCATCGGTCCGCTGCAACTGGAAACCAACCTGCTGCTCGCCCCGGTCGCCAACTACTGCGACCTGGCGTGGCGGATCGTCTGCCGTGAACAGGGCGGGCTCGGGCTGGCCTGCACCGACCTGCTCTCGCCCCACGGCCTGCTCCGCGGCAACGACCAGTCGCTCGACCTCGCTCGCACCAACGACCTCGACCGTCCGGTCTGCATGCAGCTCTACGGCGGCGACGGCGACATCCTCAGCGAGGGCGCCGTCTGGGCGGTGCGCCACAGCGCCTCCGTCATCGACATCAACATGGGCTGCCCCGTCGACAAGGTCACGAAGAAGGATGGCGGCTCGAAACTGCTCTGCGATGTGCAGCGCACGCTCGGCATCGTCGAGAAGGTGATCCGCGCGGTCGATCGTGCCTCAAAGGGACGCGTGCCCGTCACCGCGAAGGTCCGGCTGGGCTGGGACGACTCCTGCGTCGTCGCGCCGGATCTCGCGCGCGAGCTGGAGAAGCGCGGCATCGCGCAGGTCACCGTGCATGGGCGCACCACCGAGCAGAAGTTCAAGGGATCGGTGGATCTCGACGGCATCCGCCGAGTCGTAGAAGCGGTGGACCGGATCCCCATCATCGGGAACGGCGATGTGACCGAGCCGGAGCATGTCATCGCCATGATGGAGGCGACGGGCTGCCGCGGCGTGATGATCGGGCGGGGGTCGTTCAGCGCGCCGTGGCTCTTCCGGCGCGCGTGGTCGTTGCAACGCTCGATCTGCGAGGGACGCGAGGCGGACCCCGGCGCGGAGCCGACCGAGGCGGAGAAGATCGCCATCGTCCGGCGGTACTTCGATCTGATGCTCGATTTCCGCGGCGAGCGGCTCGCGCTCATCCACATCGGTCGGCGCATCTCGTGGATGGGCAAGCGGCTCGGCCCCTGCAAGCCGCTCAAGGAGCGCCTCCGCACCGCGTCCTGCCCGGACGAGGTCCATCGAGCGCTCGACGAATTCCTCGCGGGCGGGCTGCGCATCTTCCGCGATGGCGTGGCGTGTGGGCTGGAGGTTGTCGAACTGGAACAACCGGCCGCCGAACAACGCGATGGATGACCAAAGCCGGTCTGGGGCCCCCCGCTTGCACGCTCGCACCGTGGCGTCACAATCCCAGCCATGGCCACCCAAGATTACGACGGACCGCACGCCTCCGAACCCAAGACCCCCGTGCCGCACGAGCCGCAGAAGGGCATCCTGGCCCTCATCGAGAAGGCCGGGAACAAGCTCCCCGATCCTTCGATCCTCTTCCTGATGGGCGCGCTGCTGGTGATGGGGATCTCGGCGCTCGTCTCGTGGAGCGGATGGGAGGTCCAGCCCAAGGCCCCGGTCCTGATCACCGACGCCGCCACCGGCCAGACCGCCATCGAGCTGGTCGACCGCGGCGATCCGGTCCGCGCGTTCAACCTGCTCTCCTCCGACGGCATCTACTGGGCCATCGAGTCGATGGTCAAGAACTTCATGAACTTCCCGCCGCTGGGCATCGTGCTCGTCGGGATGCTGGGCATCGGCATCGCGGAGCGGACCGGCCTGATCGCGGTGCTTCTGAAGATGTTCATGCTCGTCACGCCGCAGAAGCTGCTGACGCCAGCGGTGGCGTTCATCGGCGTGATGTCCTCGCTCGCCTCCGATGCGGGCTATGTGGTGCTGCCACCGCTCGCGGCGATGCTGTACATCAGCGTCGGTCGATCGCCGCTGGCAGGCATCGCGACCGTCTTCGCGGGCGTCTCCGCTGGATTCAGCGCCAATCTGGTCATCACCGGGCTCGATCCCATGCTGGCGGCCTTCTCGAACGATGCCGCGCAGACCGTGGACCCCGACTACGAGGTCGCCGCCACCGCCAACTGGGCCTTCATGATCGTCTCCACCTTCATGGCGACGCTCGTCGCGTGGTTCGTCACCGACCGCATCGTCGAGCCGCGCTTCATGTCCAAACCGCCGGAGGAAGGCGGCCCGACCCCGCCGTCCAAGGAACACCTCGCCGCGCAGCACATCTCGCCGGTTGAGAAGAAGGCCACCATCGCCGCGGTGATCGCCGGCGCTGCCATCATGAGCGTCATCGTCACGGCGGTGGTCATTCCCGGCGCGCCGCTCCACGGCAAGTCGCCCGTCGAGAAGGAACGGCTCCAGAAGATCTACGACGACACGCTCGCCAAGTTCGACGAGCCGCGCATCGACACCGGCGCGTTCGTGGCGTCCATCGAGACCGCCTTCCCGGATCAGGATGCACTCCCGGCGCGGAAGCCCTTCGTCAAGGCCAAGGACGACATCCTCAAGGAAGCCACCCTCGACCCCACGCCCGAGGCCGAAGCCGAGGCGACGGCACAGCGCGATGCTCTCCAGGATCGCGCCTTCGAGCGATGGATCAACGCCATCGTCCCGCTGCTCTTCATCGGCTTCATCATCCCCGGCATCGCCTACGGCGTCGTCATCGGGCACATCAAGGACAGCAAGGATCTCGCCAAGCTGATGATCGACTCGATGGCGGCGATGGCGCCGATCATCGTCCTCGCGTTCTTCGCCGCGCAGTTCATCGAGTACTTCAAGAAGTCGCAACTCGACACCATGCTCGCCATGACCGGCGGCGAATTCCTGACCACCGTTCAGCTCCACCCGATGATGCTCATCCTGCTCTTCATCGGCATCACCGCGCTCTTCAACCTCTTCGTCGGATCGATGTCCGCGAAGTACGCCCTCTTCGCGCCGATCTTCATCCCCATGTTCATGCTGGTGGGCATCAGCCCGGAACTCACCCAGGTCGCCTACCGCATCGGGGATTCGGTGACCAACATCATCACGCCCCTCAACTCCTACCTCATCATCATCCTCGTGGTCATGCAGCAGTATGTGAAGAAGGCGGGCATGGGCACGCTGATCTCCATGATGCTCCCCTACTCCATCGCGCTCACCATTGCCTGGTCGGCCCTGCTGATCCTCTGGTGGACGCTGGGCCTGCCCATCGGCCTCCCCCCCTCGACCGGACCCATGCAGTACATCCCCGCGAACTGATCGAACGCAATCCGCACATTTTCCCGTTGCCCTCACGCCTCTCGCGCCGGACAATCTCGCACACGCCGACGCCGCATCGAACGAACGCAGCAAGGATGCCCAATGCGCCCCAAGGACAAGCCCGAGCCCTGCATCATCGTGATCTTCGGCGCCTCGGGTGATCTCACCAGCCGCAAGCTCATCCCCGCGCTCTACGAACTCGACCAGGAGGGAAGACTCCCACCCGAGGTCTGTGTGCTCGGCGTCGCCCGCACCGAAAAGAACGATGAAGAATGGCGACGCGAACTCCGCCCCAGCGTCGAAAAGCACGCCGCGCATTTCGACGATGAACACTGGCTCTGGTTCTCCGGACGCATCCACTACATGTCCGGCTCCGGCACGGATCCGGACTTCTACCCCGTCCTCGCCCAACGACTCAGTGAGCTGGGCAAGGAACACAAGCTCGTCCATCCCGATCGCGCCTCATCCGAATCACCCTGGGCACGCCAGCCCAATGTCCTCTACTACCTCGCCGTCTCGCCCAACCTCATCTCGCCGATCGTCACCAACCTCGGCGCGGCCGGCATGGTCTACGAGGGCCAGCGCTGGTGCGCGGTCGATCCCACCTCCGTGCCGTGGCAGCGCGTGATCGTGGAGAAGCCCATCGGACACGACCTCACCTCCGCCGACGAACTCAACCGCACCATCGGACGCGTCTTCGAGGAAGAATCCGTCTTCCGCATCGATCACTACCTCGGCAAAGAACTCGTGCAGAACATCCTCGTCATGCGCTTCGCCAACATCATGTTCGAGCCGGTCTGGAACAATCAGTATGTCGATCATGTGCAGATCACCGCTGCGGAGTCCGTCGGCGTCGGGCGACGCGCGGGCAACTACTACGACGGCTCCGGCGCGCTCCGCGACATGATCCAGAGCCACCTCATGCAGGTCGTCGGTCTGGTCGGCATGGAACCGCCGCCCGCGTACGAGGCCGCCGCCATCCGGCGCGAGAAGGTCAAGCTGCTCGACTCCGTTCTCCTCCCCGATTGCGACGACATCCACCTCAGCGCCGCCTTCGGACGCTATGGCCCCAGCAACAACCCCACCGACGAGGACGGCGGGCTCCCCTACACCGAACTCGACGGCGTCGATCCCAACCTCCACACCGAGACCTACGCCGCGATCAAACTCCAGTTCAACAACTGGCGCTGGGCGGGCGTGCCCTTCTATGTCCGCTCCGGGAAGAAGCTCGCGCGCAAGCTCACCGAGATCGTCGTCCAGTTCAAGCAGCCGCCCGCGCACCTCTTCCGAAGCATCGAGCCGTTCCGCTCCGGCGGCACGCGACCCGCCAACCGCATCATCATGAACATCGCTCCCGATGAGGGCGTCTCCATGCGCTTCGAGGCCAAGGTCCCCGGACCGTCGCTCCGCATCGAATCGGTGAAAGCCGACTTCGACTACCAGTATGTCTTCAACGCCAAGGCCACCGAGGCGTACGGCCCGCTCCTCCTCGACGCCATGCGCGGCGACCAGACCCTCTTCCACCACCGCGATGAGGTCGATGCATCCTGGCGCATCGTCCAGCCCTTCCTCGACTGCGAGAAGACCCGGCGCTCCGTGCAGGTTTACCCCGCCGGATCGTGGGGGCCGTCCACCAGCGACGATCTCCTCGCTCGCGATGGACGACGCTGGCACAACCCCACACCCGGCGAAAAACGCTGAGATCCCCGCCGCCCACCCCTACACTGCAACACATGTGCGAGCATCAGGAGCCCGGACCGCTCCCCTTCAGTCTGGAACCGGAACCCACTCCGCCGCGACTCCCCGGGCAGGTCATCGCGCGACGCGACACCGAGGAACTCCACAGCGCCCTCGGCGCGGATCTCTTCATCCACGCACAGAACTGCGCCCGCACCTTCGGCGACTTCCACCTCGCCCTCTCCGGCGGCGCAACCCCCCTGCCCTTCTACGAACGCCTCATGATCGATCCCGCCTTCCGTGCCTTCCCGTGGAACCGCACCCACCTCTGGATCGTCGATGAGCGCCGCGTCCCCGAGGATGACCCGCGCTGCAACTTCAAGCACATCCGCGAGATCATCGGCGACCACGCCGGCATCCCGCACGAGCAGGTCCACCCCATGCGCGCCCATCTCGACGATGCAGACATCGCCTACGAACGGCTCCTCCGCGAAACCCTCGGGTGGCGCGAACGCGGCCACGACCGGCTCGACTTCGTGCTCCTGGGCATGGGGGATGATGCGCACACCGCCTCGCTCTTCCCGCACTCCCCCGCGCTCCGCGAAGCGCAGCGCCTCGTCGTCATCAACTCCGGACCCCGCGTCACGCCCCCCGACCGCATCACCATGACCTACCCGCTCATCAACGCCTCGCGCTTCATCGGCGTGCTCGTCACCGGCTCAAAGAAGCGCGACACCATCACACGCCTCGCGCACGCCGATGGCAAAGCCAACCCCGCCGAACTCCCCATCCTCGGCATCGCGCCCGTCGGCGGCACACTCCGCTGGTACCTCGACGCCGCGGCGTGCCCGGACCACGACTGACCGCCATCACCGACCCGCCGCGCCCGCCATCGCACCCTGGCGCGCGCCGGTCCCGTTCGCGCTGGTCCGACCGTTCCCGTTCCCCCACCGCGCATTTCGATCCACGCGCTCGATCGGCATCCCCCCCACCACGCGCACATTCCCCGCGCCGACGATCTCGCGCAGATCGCGCACGAGGTCGCCGCCGGGCACCACGCGGATCCGCTCCGAACGCAGCGCGTAGGTCCCCGTCTCCAACCCCAGCACCACCGTGACGGGCACGGGCTTCTCGCCGCTCGTACCGCCCGCCGGCATCGCTGCGCTCCGCGAACGCAGCATCCCCGCGATCATCTCCAGAACGCGCTCGGGATTGTTCATCGAATCATCCGGCACGAAGCGCAGCTCGATCCCCGTCGCGAGGCACGACCCTGCGCGCTCCACCGGCACGATCCGCTCCACGATCAACTGCGGCTCGCCCCGCGAGTGATCCACCTCGCCGATCACGAACACGATCGAATCCGTCTTGAGCAGTTCCGAGCAATCGCCGTAGGTCCGCGGGAACAGCACACAGTCCATCACACCGAGACGATCCTCGAAGGTCATGATCGCCATGCGATCGCCCTTCTTCGTCGTCACCATGCGCACCTGCTTGATCAAGCCGCCCACGATCACGCGCTTCGACTGCTCGACATCCGGCAGCGTCGTCGTATCGACATTGGCGAACCGCTCGATCTCCTCCGACCACCGATCCAGCGGGTGGCTCGACACATAAAAGCCGAGCACTTCCTTCTCGCGCTGCAACATCGACGACTCGTCCCACGCCGGAACGCGCACCAGCGCCGGCTCCGGTCGCTCCTCCGCCACAGCGCTGTCGTCGCCGCCGCCGAAGAGCGCGCCCTGCCCCGCCGCGCGATCCCGCGCCAGCGCATGCCCGGCGCTCACCGCCTGCTCGATCGACGCCGCCATCGACGCCCGCGCCTCCCGACCGTGCACGCTGTCGAACGCGCCGCACAGCACCAGCGCCTCGATCGTCGCCTTCGTCACCACCCCCGGCGGAATCCGCTCGCAGAAGTCGTACAGAGACTTGTACTTCCCGCCCTTCTTCCGCTCCGAGACGATCGCCTCGATCGCCTTCCCGCCCGCGCCCTTGATCGCCTTGAGCCCGAAGCGCACATGCCCGTGCAGCGCATCGCGCTCTTCATCCCCGTCGAACACCACCGTGAAGTCCGAGTCCGAAAGGTTGATGTCCGGCGGCTTCACCTCGACGCCCACGCGACCATCGACGAACACCGTTCTACGGCAGTCGTCCTTGTAACGGATCCAGTCCTCCACCTTCTGCGCCTGGCTCTCGAAGGTGAGAAACGCCGCCATGTACTGATTCGGGAAATAGGTTTTCAGCCACGCCGTCTGGTACGCCACGATCGCGTACCCCGTCGAGTGGCTCTTGTTGAAGCCGTAGCCCGCGAACTTCAGGATCAGCTCGAACAACTCCTCGGCATCCTTCTTCGCCAGCCCCTTCGCACCGGCGCCCTCGACGAACTTCGGGCGGTTCGCGTCGATGACCGACTTCTTCTTCTTGCTGATCGCCTTGATGAGCGTGTACGCCGCGCGCAGGGGAATGTCGCCCAACTCGTGGACGATCTGCATCACCTGCTCCTGATACACCATGATCCCGTAGGTCTCGCTCGTGAACTTCTCCACGATCGGATGCACCCGCGGCACCGCCTGGTCGCCGTGCTTGCGCGCGTTGTAGTCGGGAATCAGGTCCATCGGCCCCGGACGGAACAGCGCGTTCGCCGCGATCAGATCCTCCAGCCGGTCCGGGCGCATCTCCGTCAGCAGCCGTCGCATCCCGCCCGACTCGAACTGGAACACGCCCGTCGTGTCCGCGCGCCGGAACAACTCGAACACCCGCTGATCGTCGAACGAAAGCCGATCCAGATCCAGCGGATCCACCTCGCGCACCGTCCGCTCATCCGGAAGATCCCCGTCCGGACGGATCGCCCGCCAGATCTGCTCCTGCGACAGCCCCTCGCGGATGAGCTGCTTGCACCGCTCGATCGTGCTGAGCGTCCGCAGCCCGAGGAAGTCCATCTTCAGCAGACCGACCGCCTCGCAGGTCGGCCCATCCCACTGCGTCACGATCTCGTTCTCGCCGCCGTTCGTCTGCCGATACAGCGGCACGATCTCGTGCAGCGGACGCGTCGCCATGATCACGCCCGCCGCGTGTACCGAGGCGTGGCGCGCCTGACCCTCGATCACCTTCCCCGTCTCGATCAGTCGGCGCACCTGCGAGTCGCTCTCGTACAGCTCGCGCAGCTCCGGCTCCTGCTCCAGCGCCTTGTCGAGCGTCATCTTGAGCTGCTCGGGGATCAGCTTCGCGATGCGGTCCACCTCCGGCAGCCCCATCCCGAACACGCGCCCGATGTCGCGCACCACCGCCCGCGCCTTGAGCGTCCCGAAGGTGATGATCTGCGCCACATGGCCGTACTTCCGGCGCACATACTCGATCACCTCGCTCCGACCGTGCTGGCACAGGTCGATATCGATGTCCGGATACTCCGACCGATCCGGGTCCGTGAACCGCTCGAACAGCAGCCCGTACTTCACCGGGCACGCGTTCGACAAACCGATCAGATACCCCACCATCGTCCCCACGCCCGAGCCGCGCGCGATCGCCGGGATGCCCCGCTGGCGCGCCCAGTTCACGAAATCCCACACGATCAGGAAGTACGCCGAGATGCTCTTGTCCGCGAGAATCCCAAGCTCGCGATCCAGCCGCGCGCGGATCTCCCGCGCCTGCTCACTCGTGTTCGACGCCTCCGCCACCTCCGGCCCGTACCGCCAGATCAGCCCCGCCTCGCACAGCTCGCGCAGCGCTGCATCGCACTCGCGCTCCAGCGCCTGCTTGTCGATCTCTCCGCCCTCGGCGAACGGCTCAAGCTCGTACCCCGCGCAGAACCGCGTGAACCACGCCGTCAGATCCTTCTCGCCCGTGTACCGCACCGGCTCCTCCGGACGAACCACACGCACCACCGGCGCGTGATTCTCCATCGGGATCTCGACATTGCACCGCTCCGCGATCGCCACCGTGTTGTCGCACGCGATCCGCCCGTTCTCCCCGTACTCACGCTCGAAGACCTCCCGCATCTCCTGCGGCGACTTCACATACAGCTCCGTCGGATACTTCAGCCGCGCCGGATCGTCCTTCACCTTCCCCATCGAGATGCAGATCAAGGAGTCGTGCGCATCGTGATCCTCCGCCCGGAGAAAATGCGCATCGTTGTCGCACACGATCGGCAGCCCGCACTCCTCCGCCAGCCGGATCAGGTGCGGATTGATCGAGTTCTGCTCCACGATGTGGTGCTGCAACTCCACGAAGAACCGCGGCCCCGTCCCCTCATCCGCGAACACGCCCGCGTGCCACTTCGCGCACTCCGCCGCCCGCGTCCAGTGCTCGCGATGACCCGTCTTCTCGTACTCCACCAGATGCGTCGCCAACTCCGACCCGAGGTGCCCGTTGATCGCGATCAGCCCGCTGTTGTGCGACTCCAGAAGCTCCCGATCGATCCGCGGCTTGTAGTAGAACCCCGTCAGGTACGCCTCGGATGCCAGATACAGCAGGTTCCGCCACCCCGTCAGATTCTCCGCCAGCAGCACGAGGTGATACCCGCCGTCCTGCACGCCCGTGTGCGTCCGGTCCGCGCGCCCGCGCGGCGCCACATACGCCTCGCACCCCAGAATCGGCTTGATCCCCTGCGCCCGCGCCCGCTCGTAGAACACCATCGCCCCGAACAGGTTGCCGTGGTCCGTCACCGCGACCGCCGGCATCCCCAGTTCCTTCACCCGCGCCACCAGCCGGTCCACACGATTGCCGCCGTCGAGCAGCGAGTACTCCGAGTGCAGGTGCAGATGCACGAACTGCCGCTCACGCGGAATCACAACC
>REDD01000185.1 GCA_007693725.1 Phycisphaeraceae bacterium | reverse complement strand
CTGCTCCGCACCGAAGAAGTCGTTGGCCGCAGTGCGGAAGACCCGGAGATGCGCATCACATTCGACCGCATCACAAACCTGACTTCCGATCTCCTCACCGCATCCGAGCAGTGGATGATCGTTGAGCAGGTTCTGAGACAGCAGGAGCTTGTGGAGCTCAGGCGGCAACGCAATGTCTCGATCATCATCCCCGCTTCACGCTCGGCAAGACACGACCTCGCCGCGACCCGCGCGGGTGAAGGGAGCAGACGCTCGCCGATTGGTTTCGAGGAAGATGCGTACTCTCAACGAAGCCCGACGCACCGTCTGGAAGCGACCATTCGCTCCGCGACGCGAATCGACGGCTCGGATCGCGCCGAGTTGTACGAGTGTGTCTTCCTCCTTACCGATCTGCGTTCGGGCGAGCAGACAAGCGTTTCGTCCACCCTCATCAAGCGCGCAGCGCGAGGCAGACTCTGGGATTAGCGCGATCACAGGGAGCATCGGAGCGACCTCGTATGGTCAGATCACTCCCCAAAGCACGGATCCTCACACTCTGCTTGGCAGCGCTCGCCCAGATTGCGCTTCCGGGTTGCTCCACGAAGCCCGATCGGGTCGTGGCTGCGCAGGTGAGCGTTGGTGATCTCGGCGAAGCCCGCAAGCGATCCTACTTTGCGATGCAGTCCGCACGCGAGGAGGACCGGCTGCTCACAGAACTGCGTTTCGGCATCGTGGCACTGGCCGACGGCTACCCGCGCTCCGCGGAGCCGCCGCTGCTCTCGGTGTTTCGCACCCTCCGCGAACAGGGGTTGAACGAGGATCGCACCTTGCCCGGTGTTTTCATCGGCGAGGCCGCCCGCATCTGGAAGGGAGAGCCCTTCGAGCAGGCCATGGCCTACTACGCGATCGCCGCACAGCAGGGCATGCTGGGCGAATGGGGCAACATGCGCGCCGCCGCATCCGGTTCGCTTTTCCTGCTCAAGAATTTCCAGGATGTCGAGCACGCATCGGATCCGCGACTCGCCCTTGCTCAGCGCGCCGCGCGTCGGGACTCCGAAAGCGACGCGTATCTCGATGCCGGCTATCAGCCGATCCGCACGGACTTCGCCCTCGGCTACCTGATGCACGCCATCGCCAGCCGCGCGATGGGGCGCACCGAAGAGGCTCGGGACAACCTGCTCAGAGCACACGAGGTCGCTCCCTGGCTGGAAGAAGTCATTGGCAGACTCCATTCCGGCGAGTACGACACGGTCCTCCTCATCGAGTTCGGGCTCGGGCCTGAAAAGATTGCCTACGGCCCAGATGGCATCCTCACTCGCTTCGTCGAGCGGACACGCTCCGGCAGCGAGCGGCTGATTGTTCAGACCGATTCGGGAGATCGCACGGTCTGGCCCTGGACCGCGGATGTGAACTCGATGTCCAGCCGCATGGCATGGCGCGGCCTCGATGACATCCGCCAGCTCCGCTCCGCGATCGGCAGCGGAATGACGGTCGCCGGCGCGGTTCTGCTCGGATCACGCGATCGCGACACGCAACTGGTCGGCTTGGGCCTGCTTCTCGGCGGCCTTTTGACGAAGGCGACCAGTCAGGCGGACATCCGTGCCTGCGAGGTGCTGCCGCAGCGTGTCTATGTCGTACCCCTCCAACTCCACGAGGCCACGCGCCTCGTTCTGCAAGTCGAGGGACGCCCGCAGTCGCGCATGGTCCTCCCGCTGGTGCCGTCCGGATCCGTGCAAGAACCCGCGGTCCACCTCATCCGCATCCCGGATCGGGCCAGCCGCAACGAGCAATGGCTGACCAGCGGGGTCATCAGGTACGCCAACGAATGGGTGCCCGGGCGGGTCCCCGGCGATCAGCTCCCATGGATCCTCGGCGGCACCTGTGTGCATCCACCGACCCACGAGGCCCTCCGCCGGTATCAGGCCTCGGGCTGGCTCCGGGACATGACCCTCTCCGACCTCCAGGAACTCTACCGATTGGAGGGGATCTCCTGGGACATCGAGTCCACAGGCGGGATCGCACGCGGGCACATCCTCGAGGGAGGAAGCTCGCTCGTAGCTCCGGTCCCCGCCTCGGCGGGATTTCTCAGACTCTTCACACAGCCACATCCGGAATATCGTCCAAGGTCTCCCGAGGTGCGTCGTCTCCGAGGGCAGATCGAGCTTGAGCTAAGGGAGCATCGTCCATGAATCATCGCAACGCTTTTGTCGCGTCCGTCCTCGCGCTGGGTTTGTCGGCTCTGGCGGTGACCACAGGGTGTCAGCAGCCCAAAGTTCTTCCCCCAGCAGTGGGGGGGGACCCGGTCCCGCAGGCGAATGATCCACGAATCGTGGCCCACGATGGGCTCGATGGGTTCATCGTGGCGAGCGACCCCGTGGTGGATCGCGAGCCGGGCGGTCTGCTGCGTGTCTCCGTGCCGGTACGGGTGATCATGGATGATGGCGTCATTCGGGTCCAATACCGCTTCCTGTATCAGGATGAGAAGGGGCTCCCCTTGCGTCCCGAGGAGCAGTGGCGCTACCTCGTCCTCCCGGCGCGAACGCTCGTCACCATGGATTCCAGCGCGATGTCCACACGCGCGGTGGACTGGCGTCTCCAGATCCGCTCGGCGCGTTGAGGAGGGCGTACACTGGTCGCCGATGCACCGCCTGATCATCTCAGCGCCCTTCGGCAACTACATCAAGCCGCAGGGGGCCACACCAACGCTCGGCACATTCACCGCCGAACACCGCCCCGGTCGCCTCTGGCGCATCTTGCGGACCGTGCGCTACTACCCGCGACTCGGTGCATGGGTCAATCGGATCGGCCTCCGCAATCCGGGACTGGCGTGGCTGATCAAGCGTGTCGAATCCGGCAAGCTCCGCGTGGACGATGCGATCGTCAGCATCCACGGCTTCAGCCCGGACGATTGGCGCCGACTGATCGAGGGCGCGGCATCGATCCGCCCGCACGCGATCGAGTTGAACATGTCGTGCCCGAATGTCGGCGAGGTCGATTGGCCGGAGTGGCTCTTCGCCGAAGCGATCGACGCGATGGCGGATGTCGGTCGCGTGATCGTCAAGCTGCCGCCCGTCCGATTCCAGACGATGAGCACGCAGGCGCTCCGGGCGGGCATCAGATGCTTTCATTGCTGCAACACGCTGCCCGTGCCCGGAGGCGGCATGAGCGGCCGACCGCTCAAGCCGATCGCCCTTCGCTGCATCGACGATCTCAAGTCCATCGCGGCTTCGATCCAGTGTGATGATGGTCTGACCATCATCGGCGGCGGCGGAATACTCACCACGCAGGACATCGACGAATACGCCGCCGCTGGGGCAGCGTATGTCGCCATCGGCACCAAGGTCTTCAGCCCGCGGTATCTCTGGTCGCACACGGGGCTCCAACCTCTGATCGAGCACGCGGATCGGGTCCTTGCTTCCGCACCAGACCGCCCGGAGTCGGCATCGTGACTCGGGATGAGCATGGACGAGTGGAGCGCGTATGGCTCGGCTGGGAGTCCGGAGTGCTGCGCCGCGCTGCGGAGGCGCTGCTGGACCGTGCCGAAACGGATGTTCTCGGCGCGTTGGATCTCTCGAACTGGATCGTGGTCACACCCGGTGCGCGGGGCGGTCGAACCCTGCTCGCCATGCTTGTCGAGGCGGCTCGCGCTCGCTCGGTTTCGGTTGTTCCGCCGCTCATGACCACGCCGGGTGAAATCGGCCCCGCCCTGTTGCATCCATCGGGTGTGCCCATCGGCGAGTACGCCAGTTCCCTGCTGTGGTCCGGTGCGCTGCGGTCGTTCGGCCGCGCCGAACTCGAACCATTGATCCGAACACCCCCCGAGAAGCACGATGCCGCCGCGTGGACGGCGATCGGCGATCTGCTCGCGGGGCACCATCAATCGCTCGCGGGCGATCTGCTGGACTTCGCGGATGTCGCGTCGGCATTGGTGAGCGAAGGCCGACCCGACGAAGCGGTTCGCTGGACAACAGCGGCGGAGGTTCAGCGCCGGTACATCTCGCTGGTCGCCGAGACCGACATGATCGATCTGCCCCATGAAATCCACCGGATCCTGAAGTCCGGAGCCGGTCAGCGCGGCGAATTACAAGTCGCACTGATCGGGGTGACCGAACTTTCGTCGGCAGCCCGTGAGGCCATTCGTGCTTGTGCAGCCGTCTGTACCGCATTCATCACGGCGCCGGAGCGGTCTGAGGCGGGCTTCGACCGATTCGGGTGCATCGATCCGGACTGGTGGGAAACGCGACCGCTCCAGATCGAAGATGCCTTCATTCGCATCGCCGGTGATCCCGAAGACGCTGCATCCGCGGTGTTCGAGGCGATCGCGGAGTGGGGGGGCGAGCTCGCAGCATCGGAGATCGTCATCGGGGCGCTCGAGCCATCCTCCCCGGGAGCGATCGAGCGCGAGGCGGCCATGCACGAGGGTGTCGCCGTCCGCGATGCCGCCGGGCGATCGCTGGCGGTCAGCAGCCCTGTCCGACTCCTTGAGCTGCTCAGCGATCTGATCTCCGAGCGTTCTTACGATGCCCTCGGCAGTGCGTTGCGCCATTCGGATCTCGGCACATGGATCGTTCGCCACATCAATCGGAAGCTCGCGCCGACCGGGGGAAAGATTGGCCTGTCACGGATCCTTCGGGAGCTGGATGAATTCCGCCAGGAAACGCTCATCCCATCGATCGACGACCCGCACGAAAACGAGATCCTGATGCAGGTCCTCGCAGCGATCAGGAATCTCCTGCGACCGACCGGTTTCGCCCGGGGTCGCGATCCGAAACAGACCCTCGCTCATTGGGCGCACAAGGCGGCGGCCACGCTCGCGAAGATCTACTCAGGGCGAATCATTGCAGCGCAGTCCGATGAAGGGCGGCTGATCAGCGAGGCCTGCCGGCGCGTGCGGCTCTTCGCGGACGATGCCCAGCGCCTCGAAAGCACGGGTATCCTCGCCGGACACACGACCATGCGTGCTTCGGAGGCGTGGCGGCTCATCGCCGGTGTTGTCGGCGAGGCGCAAGCGCCGCTGGAGGCCAGAGACGATGCCGTCGAACTGCTCGGCTGGCTGGAACTCGCCCTCGACCCCGCGCAAGGCATTGTTCTGGTCGGGATGAATGAGGGCATCGTCCCCTCCACCCGACTCGGCGATGCCCTGCTCCCCGATGCACTCCGCGAGCGGCTCGGCATCGGTTGCGACCGAACCCGGATCGCCCGCGACCGATACCTCCTCGAATCCATCATGCACGCGCGCTCGCCCGGAAAAACCATCCTCATCGTGCAGCGCACCGATGCGGAGGGCTCGCCGCTGCTCCCGAGCAGACTCATCCTGCGCGATGAACCGATGCGCATCGCGGAGCGTCTGGAGCGCATCACACAGGATGGGCGAGATCCCCTGCGTCGCGTGGAACTGATCCCGACCGTCCGCACCGGCGACCGCGACCACTTCGCGATGCCGTCGTTCCCCGCATCATGGAAACCGATCACGCGCATGAGCGTGACCTCGTTCGGCCGTTACCTCCGCTCTCCCTACGGCTTCTTCCTCGAGCGTGCCCTCTATCTGGAAGAGATCGACGACCGCATCACCGAACTCGATGCGATGTCCTTCGGGACGCTCGTTCACGATGTCCTCGAAGCCTTCGGAAACAGCGATGTCCGCGATGAGACGGATCCCGAGCGCATCGCCGAGTACCTGTCCGATGCACTCGGAGATCTCGTCAGAAGCCGCTACGGTGATCACCCCCGCGCGCCGGTGCTCGTGCAGGCCGAGTCCGCACGCCGCCGACTCATCGCGTTCGCCGCCAAACAGGCCGAGTGGGTGCAGGAAGGTTGGCGAATCCGCCACGCAGAGTGGCGACCCGATGACGGGGCAATCGATTTCATGGTCGATGCCGAGCCCATGCGCATCTCCGGCAAGATCGACCGCATCGACTACAACGAACAGTCCGGTCTCTGGGCATTGCTGGACTACAAAACCGGGTCGTCGTCACGAAAAGCAAAGAGCGCACATCAGGCGCGCGACGGAACATGGCGCGATCTCCAACTCCCGCTGTACCGCCATCTGGCTCTGGACATCATCGGTGATGCACTGCCCGAACTCGGCTACATCACGCTTCCCCGCGACCTCGACGCCATCCGCTTTGATCAGGCGGGATGGGATGCCGCGGACCTCGATTCCGCGGATGCCGCCGCGACCGAGATCATCCGTGCGGTCCGTCGAGGCGACTTCGGTGTGCTCGGCGATGCGCCGCCCGAGGAAGGCGTGATGGGCTGGCTCTGCGGCAGCGGGTTTCTGTCAACCGGGGACGCCGCGCCATGATCACGGACACCCACACACGCAGCGAAGTCGTGCTCGCATCCGCCGGCACCGGAAAGACCTTCCGGCTCACGATGCGCTTCATCGCCCTGCTCGCCGCCGGACACGATCCCGGGCGCATCCTCGTCACGACTTTCACCCGCGCCGCGGCGGGCGAGATCGGCGCCAGAATCCTCCGCCTGCTCGCTCTGGCGGCCCTCGATGCAGCAGAGACCGGCACTCTGAAGGATCTTCGGTCCCATGCAGCGCCGGATCTCACCCGACAACGCTGCGCCGAACTGATACTCAGACTCGCGACCTCCCTGCACCGCCTTCGCATCCAGACCATCGACTCCTTCTTCGCGCGCTGCGCTGCCGGATTCGCGCTGGACCTGGAGCTCCCCCCCGGCTGGCGGATGCTCGACGACAGCGAGGATTCGACGCTCCGCGATGAATCCGTCGAACGCATCGTATTGGATCAGGGCGGCGATGCGATCATTGCAATGCTTGAAGCAGTGACCGCCGGCAAGGCCGAGTCGCGCGTCGAGCACCCCTTGCGTGATGCCGTCAACAAGGCGTACACCGTCTGGCTCGACACGCCCCACGATGCATGGTGGCAGTCGCCGCACACTCCGAAGAATCCCAGCGACCGCGAGGTCAAGCAGATCTTGCAAAGGCTCGCCGAGTATCCGTGCCCGACAACCAAGTCCGGATCACCTCGTGTTCACTGGAGAAACGCACTGAACAACATCCGAGACATCATCGAGGATCGCTCCTTCGACGACATTCTCGGTGTCGGACTCGTTCAGAAATTCAACGACCCCGACCCCAAGTTCGATCGCCTACCCATCGATTCCGATCTCATCGAGATGCTCACTCCCATCGTCGAGTGCGCAAAGCACAGGGCGCTCTGGCGGATATCCCAGCAGAACCACGGCGTACGCGATTTCCTCGGGCACTTCGATACCCGGTACCGTCAGATGAAACGGGATTCGGGCGGGGTTGTTTTCGATGATGTTCCCCGAATGCTCCACTCCTCCGGCGCGATGCAGGAGCACGGCCTGCTCGCCTACCGTCTCGACGGCGCGATCGATCATGTCATGATCGATGAAGCGCAGGACACATCCGTCATGCAGTATTCACTGCTCCAGGAACTCATCGATGAGATCCTGTCAGCGGGCGGTGTCGGCGATCGCACGGTCTGCATCGTCGGGGATGTCAAGCAGTCGCTCTACGGCTGGCGGAATGCAGAGCCCGATCTGCTCGCGGAGCTGCCGAGCCGGTGGCCGCAACTCGTGCAGGAGTCGATGTCCCGGAGCTTCCGTTCATCCCCTGTCGTCATCGACGCGGTCAACGCTGTCTTTGAAGACATCGATCAGAACCCGGTTCTCGCCGGACACGATCAGGCAACGGAGCGATGGCAGACGCTCTTCCAGACCCACGAGACCGCCCGTGCAGATCTACCGGGCTGGTCCGCGCTCATCGAAGCAGCCAAGGCAGATCCCGCCGAATCGGAGGAAGACGAACAACTCGACGACGCCGTGGCAGCCCTCCGCCCGACCGATCGCATCGCACTGGATCGCGTCGCCCGGCTCTACCAGGCCAGACAGGAGCTGACCATCGGCGTGCTCTTCCGATCCAACAACCGCATCGCGCCCATGGTGCACGCGCTGCGCTCGCACGGCATCCCCGCCTGCGAACACCGCGGCAATCCACTGACCGATACGCCCGTGATCGCCGCGATCCTCTCCCTGATCCTGCTCAGCGAACACCCCGGACATTCCGCGGCGGCGTACCACATCACGCGAACACCCCTCAGCAAAATCATCGGCCTCGTCGAGCATACCGACCGTCGCGCGATCGCCTTCATCGGCCATGCGTGGCGCAAGCGTTTCGCTCGCAAGGGATATGCGGGCGCCCTCGCCGACCTGACACATGAAATCGCACCGCACACCGACGCCCGCGGCATGCAGCGATTCCGACGCCTGCTCACTCTTGCCGAGCGTGCGGATCAGGCGGGCGGGATGCGTGCGCTGGACTTCCTCGACATGGTCCTCTCAACGCCCGTGGAGGCAGGCGCATCCGAGAGGGTCCGAGTCATGACCATCCACGCATCCAAGGGACTCGAGTTCGATGCCGTTCTTCTTCCCGAACTCAACTCGAAGTGGTCGCTCCGCTCCGGCGAGATGGCCACGCTCCGACCGTCGGTCTTCGACCCGCCCGCGGCGGTCTCGCTCTACGCGAGCAAAGAGGTGCGGGAGTTCGATCCTTCACTGAGCGACATCTTCCGCGATGAAGAGTCCCGCCGAGTACGTGACGGGCTGTGCGCTCTCTATGTCGCGATGACGCGGGCACGCTGCTCACTCGAAATGATCGTCAGCCCGCCTCCCAAGTCGAAGTCCGAGACGATCAGCGCCGAGCGCATCCTCCACGCCGCACTCGGCGCAGATCAACCGTCCGAAGACACCGACCACTCCGATCACAGCATCATCTGGTCGCTCGGTGACCCCGACTGGCACACAAACATCCCGAGAGCGATAGCCGACACCGAACCGCAGGACACAGAGAGACCGCGAATCCCTGTTCGGCTTGCCCAACAGGAACGGACCTCCTGGACACGCGCTCGCCGCTCGCCATCATCACTCGAAGGGTCCGGCAGGGTTCGATTGTCAAACCTGCTGCGAACCGGCGGCGGCGGTGCGCTGGACTACGGCACGCTGATTCACCTGTGGTTCAGTCTCATCGAATGGAGCGAAAACGATCCCCCGACGGGCGGCGACCTGATCCGAGCCGCGAACGCCGCCGGACTGAGTGCAACCACCGCCGATGCGGAATCGTTCGTGTCGATGCTGCTGCGCCCCGGCATCCAGAATGCTCTTTCGCGCGAGCGACCCCATCCGCACCGTGCATCGGAAGACCGTCTCGTCGTCCGGCGCGAATATCCGTTCGCTCGCAAAGACTCTTCAGAGGCATCCGATGCCATCATGAGCGGCCAGATCGATCGTCTCGTGGTCGGTCTTCGCGACGGTGCCGCCGCGTGGGGTGAGATCATCGACTTCAAGACCGATGCGCTCCGCCCGGACGACGAACAGTCGCTCGGCGAGCGCCTTCAGTATTACCGACCTCAGATGGCCGCGTACAGGTCCGCCGCGGCGGAAATCCTGCGATTGCCGGTGGAAAAAGTGAGTTGCTCGCTGGTCTTCACCGCGCTGGATCGTGCCGTCGATCCATTCGCAGATGCCTGAGTGACCGAGAGGATTGTCCGGGAGTTCCGGGGGGTTCAGTGGGATCCGGGGGTCCAGTCGGGATCATCACGGCGTGCCGCGTCATCGGACCACAGCCGCATATCACGCATCTCGTCAATCGTC
>REDD01000106.1 GCA_007693725.1 Phycisphaeraceae bacterium | reverse complement strand
ATGCCCCCCACCGTCTGGCTCAACGGCAGGTTTCTCGACCGCACCGAGGCGCGCATCTCCGCCTTCGATGCCGGTTTTCAGCACAGCGTCGGACTCTTCGAGACCATGCACGGCGCGGCCGGACGCGTCTTCCGCCTCAACGACCACCTCGCCCGCCTCCAGCACTCCGCCTACGAACTCGGCCTCACCGAATCCCTCCGCATGAGCGCCCTCGCCGAGGCCGTGCAGATGACCCTCGACCGCTCCGAACTCGCCACCGGCGATGCCCACGCCCGCGTCCGCCTCACCGTCACCGGAGGCGACCTCAACCTCCTCGCCTCCTCCGGACGCGGACCCGTCGATCCCACCATCATGATCTCGGTCACCCCCGCCACCCACTACCCGGAGGACATGTTCGCCCGCGGCGTCGGCGTCCTCATCGCACCCGCCAAGGCCAACCCCCTCAACCCCTCCGAGGGCCACAAGACCCTCAACTACTGGTGGCGGATGCGGGCGCTCCAGGAGGCCTCCGCCGCACGCATGGGCGAGGCCATCGTCCTCCAGATCTCCAACCACCTCGCTGGCGGGGCCGTCTCCAACATCTTCCTCGTCCGCGACGGCACCCTCCTCACCCCCATCGCCCACACCGAGGAGGAGCCCGACGCCCTGCCCTCCCCCGTCCTCCCCGGCATCACCCGCCGGACCATCATCGAACTCGCTGATGCCGCGGGCGTCGGCACCGGTCGTCAGATGCTCCATGTCGGCGACCTGCTCGAGGCCGACGAGATCTTCCTGACCAACTCATCCTGGGGGGTCCTCCCGGTCGTCCGCGTCGAGAAGGAGACCGTCGGCGACGGCGCCCCCGGCCCCGTCACACGCTCCCTCCGCGAGGCATGGGTCGCCACCATCGCCGACCCCACCCTCGATCCCGAGCCCACCCCCGTCTCCGACTTCCTCGACGACGACGATGACGATTTCGACGACGAGGAGGATGAGGACGAAAACGGCTGATTTCTGCCGGGCACGGGCGGGCTCTCTATCCTGATGGGATATGCCAACAGTCGATCGTGTCATGGCGGATCAGCGGGCCGCATCCTTCGCGACGCGCTCCATCAAGGAGTCGTCCAAGGTCCACGCCCTGAAACTGGCCCTTTCGATGGTGGATCTCACCACCCTCGAAGGCGCCGACTCACCCGGCAAGGTCCGGGCCCTCTGCCGCAAGGGCATCACCCCCGACCCCACCGCCCCCGACCTCCCCTCCGTCGCGGCGATCTGCGTCTACCCCGAGATGGTGCCGATCGCCCGGGCCGCCCTCGCCGGATCGACCGTGAAAGTCGCCGCCGTCGCTACGGGCTTCCCCTCGGGCCAGTACCCCCTGAGCGTCCGTCTCGACGACACCAAGCGGGCCATCGAGGCCGGCGCGGACGAGATCGACATGGTCATCTCCCGCGGCCTCTTCCTCGCGGGCGAGCGCGACCGCGTGCGTGACGAGATCGCGCAGATCAAGGAAGTCTGCATCTCCACGAGCAATCCCTCCGGCGGCAGTGCGCACCTCAAGGTCATCCTCGAAACCGGTGAGCTCGAAACCTACGACGCAGTCCGCCGCGCCTCCGACCTCGCCATCAGCGCCGGACTCACCGACTACGACTTCATCAAGACCTCGACCGGCAAGGTCCAGCCCGCCGCCACGCCCGGCGTCACGCTCGTCATGCTCGAAGCCATCCGCGACCACTACCTCCGCACCGGCATCCGCATCGGCATGAAGCCCGCCGGCGGCATCCGCACCGCCAAGCAGGCCATCGCCTACCTCGTCATGGTCAAGGAAACGCTCGGCGACGACTGGCTCACGCCCGACCTCTTCCGCTTCGGCGCTTCAACCCTCGCCAACGACCTGCTCATGCAGCTCGCGCGCATGCGCACCGGCCACTACCACTCGCCCGACGACTTCGCCGAGGCGTAAACCCGCGCCGCGCACACGCTCGCAAGAACACGAGAACGCACATGACCACACCTCCCGAAAACGAAACGCTCGAAATCGACCCCCGCACCGAGGACGGCGCCAACGGCCGCCCCCCCGGAACGCCCGGAACCCCCGGAACCCCCGGAATCCCCGGATCCACCGACCGCGCTGCGCTGCGCGAGTCCGCCGTCGACATCGAGGCCCCCGCCGCATCCTTCACGCGCACGCTCAACTTCACCGAATCGTGGGACTACGCACCCGCGCCCGAGCGCGCCAAGGTCACCATCGCCCCCGAGTACGCCCACTTCATCAACGGCGAGTTCACCGCGCCGCCCTCCCGCAAAGAGGCGCGCATGCGCAACATCAACCCCGCAAACGAAAGCGTGCTCTGCGAGGTCGCCATCGCCGACAAGTCTGCGGTCAACAAGGCCGTCGCCGCGGCACGCGCCGCGTTTCCCAAGTGGCGACGCCTCGACCCCCGCGAACGCGCCAAGTACCTCTACCGCATCGCCCGACGCATCCAGGAACGCGCCCGCGAACTCGCCATCGTCGAATCCATGGACGGCGGCAAGCCCATCAAAGAATCGCGCGACATCGACATCCCCCTCGTCGCGCAGCACTTCTTCTACCACGCCGGATGGGCCGACAAACTCCGCTACGCCTTCCCCAACCGCGACCCGCAGCCCATCGGCGTCTGCGCACAGATCATCCCGTGGAACTTCCCGCTCCTCATGGCCGCGTGGAAGATCGCGCCCGCCATCGCCTGCGGCAACACCGTCGTCCTCAAGCCCGCTGAAACAACGCCCCTCACCGCGCTCCGCCTCGCCGAGATCCTGCAGGAGTGCGAGCTGCCCGACGGCGTCGTCAACATCATCACCGGCGACGGCGACACCGGCGCGCTCCTCTCCAGCCACCCCGACATCGACAAGCTCGCCTTCACCGGCTCCACCAGCGTCGGCAAAGTTCTCGCGAAGACCGCCGCCGAAAAGAACATCCCCATCACGCTCGAACTCGGCGGCAAGTCCGCCCACATCATCTTCGAGGACGCCTCCGTCGATCAGGCCGTCGAGGGCATCATCCAGGGCATCTACTTCAATCAGGGCCATGTCTGCTGCGCCGGCTCGCGCCTGTTCGTGCAGGAGAGCATCGAGCGCGAGGTCGTCGAGAAACTCCGCATCCGCCTCGCCTCGCTCCGCGTCGGCGATCCCCTCGACAAGAACACCGATGTCGGCGCGATCAACTCCCGCGCGCAGCTCGACACGATCAACCGCTATCTCAAGATCGGCGTCGACGAGGGCGCGACCCGCATCGAGCCGAGCCGCAACGGCCTGCCGTCCAAGGGCTACTGGTGCAGGCCGTGCTTCCTCACCGGCGTCCAGCCGTCGCACACCGTCGCGCGCGAGGAGATCTTCGGCCCCGTCCTCGCCGTCATGAACTTCCGCACGCCCGAGGAAGCCCTCCTCCGCGCCAACAACACCCGCTACGGCCTCGCCGCGGGCATCTGGACCGACAAGGGCTCCAAGATCTTCGAGATCGCCGGACGGCTCGAAGCCGGCGTCATCTGGTGCAACACCTACAACCGTTTTGACGCCGCATCCCCCTTCGGCGGGTACAAGGAGTCCGGCTTCGGTCGCGAGGGCGGCCTCCAGGGCCTCCGCGCCTATGTCAAGTTCGACTGACCCCATCAACCACCGCCGCCGAGCGCCGGTATCACCTTCGGTTCATCACGCACACTCGGAGTCATTCCGAAAACACCGGAGCAACGCATCATGCGACCCACAACACTCATCGCAACGCTCGCCCTCATCCTCGGCGCACACACCGCGCTCGCACAGAACGGACACGCAATGAACGACCAGACACACCCCGCCCACCATCGCGGCACCGTCGTGACGGTGCAGGGCGAGGGCGAAGTCCGCCTCACCCCCGACCGCGCCGCCGTCACCATCGGCGTCAGTGCGCAGGCGAAGACCGCCGAGGAAGCGCAGAAGCAGGTCAACCGCGCGATGGACCGCGTCCTCCGCGATGTCAAAGCACTCGAACTCCCCGGCGAACTCCTGACCACCAGCGGCATCTCCCTCTTCCCCGTCTACGAGAATCGCCCCCGCCAGATGGGCGGCGAAGCGCAGGAGCCCCGCATCATCGCCTACCGCGCGAGCAACACTGTCCGCGTCCGCCTCGACGATGTCGCCCGCGTCGGCGAGGTCATCGACGCCGCCACCGCCGCCGGATCCAACACCATCCAGGGTGTCCAGTTCATGCTCCAGGACGAGAACGCCGCCAAGCTCGACGCGCTCCGCGATGCCGTCGCCAAGGCGCGCACCAAGGCCGACACCATCGCCAACGCCATGGGCCGCTCCGTCGAGACCGTCCTCGATGTTTCCGAGGGCGGCGTCCGCACCCCGATCTACCCGCAGCGCGGACAGGAAATGTTCGCCGCACGCGCCATGATGGACGATGCCGGAACGCCCGTCGAAGCCGGAGAGATCGTCGTCACCGCGATGCTCTCCATGACCGTCCGCCTCGCCGACTGACCTCCACGCAGGAGCAGCCACATGCCCAGCAGACTCACCGTCACCAAGACATACAAGCTCTACATCGGCGGCGACTTCCCCCGCTCCGAGTCCGGGCGCTCGCTCCCCGTCCACGATCTCGACGAGCGCGTCGTCGCGCACATCGCGCACGCCTCGCGCAAAGACCTGCGCAACGCCGTCGTCGCCGCGCGCAAGGCCGTCCCTGGATGGATGGCCCGCACCGGATACAACCGAGGCCAGATCATCTACCGCATGGCCGAGATGCTCGAAGGCAAGGCCGACGAATTCATCACCGCGCTCATGCTCCCCGGCACGCACACCAAGCGCGAAGCACGCGCCGAGGTCGAGGCCACCGTCGATCGCCTCGTCGCCTTCGCCGGATGGACCGACAAGTTCTCGCAGGTGCTCGGCTGCCACAACCCCGTCGCCGGTCCCTACTACAACTTCACCGTCCCCGAAGCCACGGGCCTCGTTGCGGCCGTCGCGCCCGATGAGCCCGGCCTCCTCGCGCTCGTCTCCCTCATCGCCCCCCCACTCGCCGCGGGCAACGCCATCGTCGCCGTCTCCGGCAACCACCACCCCATCGCCGCCTCCATCCTCGGCGAAGTCCTCGCCACCAGCGACCTCCCCGCGGGCGTCGTCAACATCCTCACCGGCAACCGCGCCGAACTCCTCCCCTGGATCAGCGAGCACCGCGACATCGACGCCGTCCACGCCGCCGATCTCCCCGACGATGAAGCCCTCACCCTCCGGCGCGGCATGAGCGAGAACATCAAGCGCGTCCGCGTCCGCGAAGTCGGCGAGGACGGCTGGTTCGATGCCGACCTCTGCACCTCGCCCTGGTGGATCGAGCCCTTCATCGAGATGAAGACCATCTGGCACCCCGCCGCGACCTGATCCGCACACACGCACACTTCTCGGACCTGCGCTGCGAGCCAACATCGCCCCCCGTGCGCACCCGCCGCCAAGTCGGCCCCACATCCAACCGATACCAGAGGACGCGTGGTGTTGCACTGCGCGCCATTCGTGGAGGCCGATGCGTTCGATGGCAACCCCACACACACCCATTCTCCCCACCCAGGACGACATTCTCGCCGGCGCAACGGATGCGCCGCAACAGCCCATCGTTGAGCATCTCTCTGCGCGCGTCACGACCACCACCCGCGCTGTCCTCATGACCGCGGCCATCGCCTCCGTCGCGGTCTTCGCGGTCTTCGTCGGCGTCACCCGCGGCGTACACCTCTGGGTCGCCGCAGTCTCCGCGATCCCCATCGCAACGGGCGGCGGATTCCTCGCGGCGTGGGCGCTCATGCTCCGCCCCGAGTGGCTCGCGGAGCGCGATCGCCAGCGCATGATCCAGCGCATCGAGGCCGTCGCGCAGGCCGACCGCGAGGCCGCGTTCGATGTCCTTCTCGCCATCGACCCCAAGCACGAACTCGCGGAGATCTCGCACGCCGTCCACAGCGCCCTCTCCATCGCTCACCGCGACCGCCTCGAGGCCATCCGACTCCGACGCGAAATGAACACCCTCGTCGAGCGCGAAGCACGCAAGCAGTGCAAGCACCTCACCACACTCACCATCACCGACGAACTCACCGGCCTCGCCAACCGTCGCGGCTTCGAGCGGGGACTCCGCGAACTCGTCGAACGCGCACAACGAGAGAATCAGGAACTCGCGCTCCTCGCCATCGACCTCGACCACTTCAAAGCCCTCAACGACACTTGCGGCCACGAGAAGGGCGATCAGGCCCTCGCCATCGCGGGCGACCTCCTCCAGGCCCATGTCCGCGACCACGACCTCGCCGGACGCATGGGCGGCGATGAACTCTTCATCGCGCTCTACGCCGTCGAGGGCGTCCGCGCGGGGCGCGTCGCCGAGCGGCTCATCAAGCTCTTCTCCACCCACCCCGCCGGACGCGGCCTGCCATGCCCCTGGCCCTCCATGTCCATCGGTATTGCCCTCCTTCGCGAGGATGGCGCTCAATCCGCAGCCGAACTCCGCCGATTCGCCGATCAGGCCCTCTACGCCAGCAAACGCGCGGGAAGACGCAGATTTACCCATTTCAGGGAGGCGGCATGAACATTTCAGCCCTCCGCGGCGTTGGACCTTTTCACAACCACGATGCCCCCCGCTATCCTCGCGCCCAGCTTTTCTCAATTCCCCTACTTATCTCTCTCCGCTGACGAAATGTTAGGGAGCCAACCGCACCCAACCGAAGAGAATGTCAGACCGTGACCAACGCCTCAACACACACGCTCCCGGCAGACACACAACCCAAGATGCCCAAGCCGCGCGCCGACCAACCCGCACACCCCCAACAACAGCAGCTCACGCCGGCGCAGCGCTCCGGCCCCATCGCCCGGCTCATCGGCGCACTCCTCGTCATCGCGAGCATCATCCTCAAGCCCCTCGCGCTCATCGGCGCGGCCGTCGCCACGCTCGCATCCTTTGCGCTCATCGCCATCACCCTCGTCTCCGCGAACTGGGTCATCCTCGTGCTCCAGCTCGGCGCCTGCGTCGCGGCCTTGCTCGCGATCCCCAGCGCGCTCGGGCGCTTCCGCGAAGGCCCCGCCCTCGCACTCGCCTCCACCGGCTCGGTCCTCGGCGCGTGCGCTGTCCTGACCGAGCCCGCCTTCGTCACCACCATCCTCGCCGCGGGCGCGAGCTTCATCGAGATCACCGCCTTCGGGCGCACCATCCCCATCATCTGGCTCGCCGCGCCGCAGGCGATCGCCGGAGGACTCCTCGTCGCGAGCGGCGCATTCGTCGTGTGGTCGCGCCATCCCGCGCGCTCCGGCGGCTACCTCTTCACCAGTGCATGGACCGGCGCGGCCGCGCTCGCCATGATCGCCGGAGCCGTCTTCCTCTCGCGTCCGGGATTCATCAACACCGTCCATCGCCACCTCGGGCAATGGGCCGGCCAGGCGCTCATCGCAATGGCCGTCATACTCGGCTTCTTCGTGCTCGTCGGATTCGTTGCCGCCTGCGGCCACTGCCTCATCCGCTCGCTCGAAGTCGGCACGATCAACGACGACCGCTCCCCCGCACCATCAAAGTAGTTTCGCGATCCCGCCACGCGATCAGCGTCGCACCGGCTCCGCGCCCGCAGTGCCGATCCGGTCCACCCGCTCGCGCTCATCCGGAACAAACCGCTCGCGCACTCGGAACGGCTCCGTCACCAGCACATCGCGCGTCACGATCTGCCCGCTCTCGCTGTCCGCGAAGGCAACGCCGTACACACGCAGCACCAGCGTCCGGCGCTCCGCATTGACCAACACCTCCGCGCGCTGCGCGGTCCCGATCTGCGATTGGCTTCCGTCGATCCGCACCCCCGTGAAAGTCCGCGTCTCGGCATCCCACGCGTCCGCCGCGATGTGACCGGACAACCCGAAGTCCAGACCACTCAGCACGCGCTGCGCGAAATCCTCGACGACCTCCGACTCCGTGCGCAACTCACCGCCCCCGCACGATGCGAGAAGCACCGCGCCCGCCAGCAAAGCGCCGGCGCTCGCGCGACCGACCACGCTTGGAATCCCGCATCGAGCCATACACCAACGATCGGACGATTCCCCCGCCCCCCTTCACATCCGTCCTCACCCCACTACCCCCCCGCCTCGATCTCGCCCACCGATTCCCCGCCCTTCTTCACATTCGAACGCAGCACCAGCTCCAGCCGATCGTGCCGCACCAGGTGTCCCGGCGGCACCGATTCCGTCACGAACACCGACCCGCTGACCACGCAGTCGTCCCCGATCACCGTGTCCCCGCCCAGAATCACCGCCCCCGCGTAGATCGTCACCCGGTCCCCGATCGTCGGATGCCGCTTCCGACCCGTCCGCATCAGCCGCCCCCGCTCATCGATCTCGAACGACTTCGCCCCCAGCGTCACCCCCTGATAGATCCGCACGCTGTTCCCGATCACGCTCGTCTCGCCGATCACCACGCCACCGCCGTGGTCGATGAAGAACGAATCCCCGATCAACGCCCCCGGGTGGATGTCGATCCCCGTACGGCTGTGCGCCATCTCCTGAATCAGCCGCGGCAGCATCGGCACGCCCAGCAGCATCAGCGCATGCGCCACCCGATGCGAGAACACCGCATCGATCCCCGGATAGCAGAAGATCGTCTCGTCCGTGTGACGCGCCGCCGGATCGCCGTCGTACGCCGCCTGCACATCCAGCGCCATCTTCCGACGGATCACCGGGATCTGCTCCAGCATCGCCCGCGCCGACTCCCGCGCCCGACGAACCATGCTCCCATCCTGCGTCCGCGCAGCACGGTCATGGCTCAGGTCGTGCTCGTACCGAAGCACGCTCGCGATCTGATCCTCCAGCGCCACCCCCGCCCGCGCCAGCAACTCCTGCACATGACCGCTCAGGTTCTCCTCCGTCAGCCCCCGCCAACGGAAAAACCCCGGAAACACCAGATCCCGCAGCGTGTCCACCAGCTCCCCCACCGCCTCCGTCCGCGGCAGCACATCCGCCCCCAAGTGGCGGATCAGCGGCTGCTCCAGGATCGAGTCCCGCACCCGCGCCACCAGCGCATCATCGACAATCGGAGTTCCACCGCCCCCGCCCTGCTCGCGCCCTGATGCTGCCATACGCCCATCCTATCGGCAGCAAACGACCACAAGGCCAGCCATCGGGGCCCGCGACGGGCCGCCGTTGGTCTCGGCCGGAGTATGCCAGAACCCCGCGCTTCAAAGTGGGTGCCCCGGAGTCGAATCCCGGCCTTCCGCTCATTGACGGCTTGGCCATCGTTCAACCGCGGCAGGGCTCCCGTGGGGTGGCATTAAGGTCTGACAAACAACCGAACCGAAACCAACGGCGACCCGTCTCAGGCCGCGGCACTCATTTTAACACCAACCGACACCACCCGATCAGCAACCCACCATCGCCCCACCACCCATCCACCACATTCAGCCCGCCACAACCGACTCGCTCCGCACCGATTCCCCGAATCCCTCCTCCACGACGCCCGAATCCCCGGGTTTTTCGGAATCCCCCCTAGAACTCTCCCCGGAATCCCCTTGATTCCACCCGAATCCCAGAAATCCTCGGGAACCCCCGCCCCGCCCGTGCGTCATCATTCCCAGAGACACCCGTTTTCCCCGGCCACCCCCGGAGACACCCCCCGGAATCCCCCGGGCCGCCCCGCGTTGACGCGACCGGCCCCGTGCCGATACAAACCACTCCCCACAAGGAGGTTCCCATGCGCCGCACCACCCAACGCTTCGCCATCCTCGCCGCCGCCACACTCGGCGCTGCCCTCCTCGTCGGATGCCACGGCAGCGGACGCGCCGCCGAGTTCCGCAAGGATCCCACACC
>REDD01000068.1 GCA_007693725.1 Phycisphaeraceae bacterium | reverse complement strand
TGCCGCCCATCAGTCCGAGGACGAGGAAAATCAGAAACACGACGACAAAGATGAAGAACAGAACCTTCGCGATGCCCATCGCTGCGCCGGCGAGCCCGCCGAAGCCGAGCACCGCGGCGATGATCGCCACGACAAAGAAAACCACAGCCCACTGAAGCATGATTGACTCCTTTCATTCTCTCATCGATCACGCGCCACTACAATGGCGAGTTGATGAGCCGGAGTTCCTAAATCGTAGAGCGCCGGTGCGCCGACGAACGAATTCGGTCACCAAGCAACACACTTGGAACCCTCTAGATATGGAGGGAGAATCACCCCATCCCGAAAGGAAGCACACCCGCATCTTTCGGTTACGGGTGGTCACCCCGTGACGGCGTACTGTGTGGCCAACACTGATTCGCGGATTCCCCCATCACGGACCGAAGCCGCGTTCCCGACGAAGGAAACGGGGGCAGTATCATGGCCGCGCGCAGAACGCACACCGCTGCCCGAAAGGCCCGATCGCATGCTGCTCATCCCGGAAATACTCGAACAACACCGCGAAGCCATGAAGAAGGCCCTCGAGGAAAACCGCCCGAGCGATGCAGCACTCTCGGCACAGCATCTTTCGAGCAACCGGGTGGCGCGCGTCCTCCGCGAAGCGCCGCGCGAAACATTCGAGCCCTTCCTGAAATCCATCGATCCCGCACGCGCCGGCAGAGTCCTCGGACACCTCCCCCCCGGACTCGTCTGTGATCTGCTCGCCGAGATGGATCAGGACACGGCGTCGCAGTTCTTCCGGTCCATCCCGCCCAACCAGGCCGCGGACATATTGGAAATCCTCAACGAAGAGCAGCGCGACCGACTCTTCTCCGAATCCGATGCCGCACTCCGAAAGTCGCTCGAAGAACTCGGCGGCTATCCGCACGGCAGCGCCGGCAGCGCGATGTCCCCCCACTTCATCGCCATCGAGAAGGGACGCAGCGTCGGCGAAACGCTCAAGGCCGTCCTCTCCGCGCCGCCGCAACTCGAAAAAAGCTCGTATGTCTATGTCATCAACGCCGAACGCAAGATCCTCGGCGTCCTCTCGGTCAAGGACCTCATGCGCGGCGATCCGCAGCTCCCCGTCGAGAAGGCCATGAACCCCACCGTCATCGCGGTGCGCTCCGAAGACCCCGCGCCCCAGGCGGCACGACTCATCCGCAACCGCCGATTCACCATGCTGCCCGTGGTGAACGACAAAGATGCCATCCTCGGCGTGATCACCTTCGACGATGCGATGGACATCCTCGCCGAAGAGGTCGCCGACCAGTTCGCGCACATGGGCGCGGTCGGCACGGAAGAGTCCTTCTTCACGCCGCCCGCCAGTGCCGTGAAGATGCGGCTCCCGTGGATGATCGCCAATGTCTTCCTCAACCTCGGCGCGGTCATGATCATCACAGGATTCGAGGACACCATCGCCGCCGTCGCGATCCTCGCCGCCTTCCTCCCCATGATCACGGACATGGGCGGCAATGTCGGCATCCAGTCGCTCTCCGTCGCGATCCGCTCCATCGCGCTGGGCGAAGTCCGCATCCGCGACTTCTGGCGAGCGATCCGGAAGGAAGTCACCGTCGGCCTGATCAACGGCGCTGTCCTCGGAACCCTCTTCGCCGTCATCGCATTCTTCCTTCAGGGCAACATGCTCATCGGCCTGCTCGCGGGTGTTGCGCTGGGCGTCAATGTCCTCGTCGCAGGACTCGTCGGCGGCACCATCCCCTTCCTCATCAAGCGCATCGGCAAGGACCCCGCCATGATGACCGGACCCATCCTCACCACCATCACCGACATCACCGGCGTCTCGATCTACCTCGGACTCTGCACCCTCTTCCTCACCGACCTGCTCAACTGAGCCGGACAATGGGTACATGCCTGCGAGACAGGCGCGCCGGGAAAGGCGCAGTGGGACAGGTGTGGTGGGACAGGCGCGGTGGGACAGGCGTCCCGCCTGTCATCAACCCACCCCCAAAAAACACACCCGCATCCTCTTGGATGCGGGTGGTCGCTCAAGCCGGTTTTGCATTCAAGCAAGACTGCTCGGGGGTGCTTGCCCTCTTACTACCATTCGTCCGCTCTCGCGAACGACAACGCCCCAGGCGACTTGGCCGAGCGAAACCGTGGCTCCCGGCTTCCGCCACGAGCACACGCCGACCACGCACGCTGACGCCATTGCATCACGCCACGCAGAAAACCTGCGAATAGGCAGACAACGCACGCTCGCGTTCGCGATCTCTCTCTCTCCGACCACCGGATGGGCAGCCGATTTCTCTCTCATTGCCTACGGGGCCCTGTGCAAAAGCCCTGTCGGCATCTAGACGATACCGCAGAAATTGCGGACTGCAACCACGAAACCCGACATCTTGACCCCCCTATTTCAACTTTTCCGATGATCCTGGGCGCTATCGGGCCTGTATCTCCCGACTAACGCGGGATTTGCACCAAAATCGTCGGCTCCGGCGTCCCCTCGGGTGTCATCATTCTTTCGCTGCCGTTACGCATCATGTGCGGGAATTTCATCTGCAACGCGCGCACATCCTGCGACACCCCGCGGCTGCCGTACGCATCCTCCCCGAACAGACCGATCGTCACCGCGCTGCGGTCCGCCCCGTGAAAATAGAACGCCTGCTCACCCAGCCGACGCAGACGAGCCACCTCATCCTCCGCCAGACGCTGACGATTCCGTCCCTCAAATACCCCAATGTGAAGCGAGTACAGCGCCGTCCGACCCGCCGGCATGTTCCGGACCGACACCAGATTCCACTCCGGCCGGCCGCCCATCTCGTGCGGCGGCGCCGGCGGCGGCAGCAGATACGCCCCCGCAAACGGACGCTGCCCGTTCACCTCCAGATTCTTCACCATCGCCAGATCCCGCTGGGCCGCGCGGTCGTCCGCCGCCCGATACGACCCCAGCACCACCGCCGACCCGCTCTCACGCCCCCGGACCGTGACATCACCCCGCCCCAGCTCCGCCGCCCAAGCCCGCCGACGCTCCTGAGCACGCGCCTCGTGCCCCGCCCCGCGCACGAACTCCAGCAGCACCGCCCAGCCGTCGGATCCACCGGAATTGCCCCCGGATCCCCCCCCGGAATTCCCGCCGCCCCTGCCGGAATCTCTCCCGGAAGCATCCCCCGTGCGTACACCGCCCGTCCCGAAGACCGCACGCCCCTCCTCACGCATCTCGGATGAGGCGCCCGAACCCGTTCCGCCCGCACCCGAACCGCAACCTATCATCGAAGCCGACGACAACAACACGCCGACGAGCATCCAGAAGACAAATCCTTGTGATTTCATCGCTGCGTCCATCCCTGCGTTATCCCCCGAACCCATTGTCTGTCAATACCTTGAGACAATTTGCGCGTCGCCCGCAAATCTCAAGGTCTCTGCGCCCCCCTGTCGATATCCCCATCATCGCCGGAGTGGAGACCGGAAGACAAGCAGGAAAACGAAAACCCAACATCTCATACGCAGGACTCGGCCAGTAGGAGCCAGGCCGAGTGGAACAACACGCCATCGCCCAGCGCGAAGCGGCCCACGGATCGAAGGAGATGATCCCGGACGC
This sequence comes from Phycisphaeraceae bacterium, assembly GCA_007693725.1. Taxonomy (GTDB): domain Bacteria; phylum Planctomycetota; class Phycisphaerae; order Phycisphaerales; family UBA1924; genus REDD01. The sequence goes on along the minus strand of REDD01000068.1, from coordinate 6,268 downwards.
GACGAGAATCAGCGAACCGAACCATGCCAGAAATCTCTCACATTCAGTCTTCGCAGCCCGCACGCCAGGTCAACCCTGCACCGCGGGAACTCACTCCTCAGACCCAGCAACCTCAGGCGCGTTCCCTCGATCGCGCCGACAAACTCGATCTCTCTCCGGATGCGCTCCAGCGCCTCCGCGCTGAAGGAGCCCAAATGAACGACGGCGCCCCTGTCCGTGCAGAACTCATCGCACGCGTCCGCGCCGAGATCGCTTCAGACTCCTACCTGACACCCGAACGGCTCGACAAGGCCGCCGAGGCGCTCGCACGCGAGATCACCCGGAACAACGGCTGACCAAACAGCATTCAGGCACACCACCCACCCCACGGACGATGCCGGCCACCGAGCCGGCGTCGTCCATTTTGGACCGGGCACGCCCGACCCCTCAGCTCAGCCGGTGCACCGCCGACACCTCGTGACCGCCCGGCAGCGTGAACCGCACCTGCAACTGCAACCCGCCACTGGGATTGCGGATCACCTCCTCGGGCAGATCACGCAGAATCAGCCAGTAGGTCCGCGTCACGCGGTCGTACGCCTGGGCGTTCGCATCAGGATCTCTCAGGTCCAGCCGCCACAGACGGCGTTGCGTTGCGCCCTCGCGCAGCCGATCGCCGCTCAGCGAGCCCTCGTACAGCTCGACGCGGACCTCGCCCAGCGCCTTCACGCCGTGACCGAAGCGGTCGACCAGCTCGAAGTGCAGATCGATCCGCGCCCCCTCGTTGTTCGTCGCGCCGATCAGGCGCGTGAGTCCGTGCACGCGCAGGCGCTCGGGCACGAACACCCCCGCCTCGACTCCGGACCACTCCCCTCCCGTCGCGCTGCCGCCCCGGACGGTCCCGGTCGGCTTCGTCTCCATGCACCCCTGGCCGATCAGGAGGCACGCCCCCAGACCCAGCATGCACGCCGCCCGACACAGCCGATTCGCGTCCGTTTGCATGACTCAGTCTACCTCCGCCCGGCGCTCGGACACATCCAGCCGCTCGACCAGCCGGACCAGCGACCGCTGCGCACCCTCCAGCGCGACCAGCGCCCGCGTGTTCTCCCGGACCACATCCATCAGCACGCCGAGCTGCGTCCGCTGCTCCATCAGGCGTGCGTGGGCCTCCTCGATCGACCGTTCACGCACCGCCGCGCCCCGCCGCTCCGTCAGCCACATCCACGCCATCAGCCCCGCCACCCCGAACTGCACCAGGTGCGTCATCATCGTCGGCTCGATCATCGCTCACCCGCCTCCCCCACCTACACCAGACGGATGTAGGTGATCTCGTACCCCATGCTCGCCGCGCGCCCGCGGTCCATCCGGTCCGCGTGGCGCACCTCCAGCATCGTCATGCCCGTCCACACCACCCCGTCGTGATCCACCAGCGGACCCGTCCGCGGCTGCTCCGCGAGCGTGCGGATGGCATCCCACTGCGCCCACACCGCACCCGGCGTCGCGCCGACCAGCCGCCCGCGCTGCACGATCACCAGCTCGCGCACCGTCTCCACGGTGATCTGCGAGGCGAAGCTGCCCGAGGTGAACGGATACCGCAGATACCGACCGACCCGCCCGAGCGAGAACCGGTGCGGCCCGGAATCGAACAGCGACAACCCATCGAAGGTGCTCCCCATCGCTCACCCTCCCCGCGCTCACGCGCCGACAACGCTCTCCACCACCGGATCGCTCTCGCCATCGTCCGACACCGCGATGAACGAGATGCGCTGCATCGCGCCCGTCTTGGCGCTCACTTCGTGCTCGACGGCGGTCACCACCACGCCCGCCTCGATCTCGCGCACCTGCGCATCGCTCGCCGAGGGCGAAGTCCGGAACGACAGCATCCCCGCATCGCCCGGGCGGATCTCGCCCGCGCCCTCCTCGACGACCGTCCGCGTCAGCGCGATCGTCACGCGCTGCTCGGGAACATCCGCGAACGCGACATGCGATCCCGTGTCCGACCACTCCACCACCACGCGCTCGGCCTTGCGGTCCAGCACCACCGTCCGCACATGCCCCAGCTCCGTCCCGTCGAAAGTCACCCGCCTCGGATTCAACCAGATCATCGCTCTCACTCCCTTTCCAGCCGGACCACCGAGCGGCGCAGCACGCGCGGTCCATCCTCCGTCTCGATCACCGCGCGGAGCATCCGCACGCGCTCCTCGAACTTGCTCCCGTACAGCGCCGCCTTGGACGCCGCGACCGAATCCGCGCCCGCCGCCGGGCTCGCCTGCGCGTAGACCAGGTGCAGCGCGCCGATCCCCTCCGTCCGCGCCAATTCCTGCACATTCACCGCCGCCTGCGCCTCGGCAGCGCTCATGCGCAGCAGCGACAGCAACCGCTCATGCACCACCCGGCGCGCGTGCTCGAAGGTCACGATCCGCATCGGCACGCTCGACCCCACCGGCCACGCCGGGATCCGCGGCCCGTCCGAGGCGGCGCGCACCTGCGACACCACCACGAAGTCCTCGCCCTCCAGCGCCTCGATCTCGACCGTCGTCTCGCCGAGCAGCGCGATCCACCCCGGACCGACGCCCAGCGAATTCAGCACCACCGCGGGCGCTTCCACCAGCACCTTGTTCGGGAAGACCGTCACCTGCCCGGACCAGACGATCCGCCCCTGCCACACCACCTCATCGAGCAACCGCGCCTCGATGGACGCCATGTCACGATCCTGCGACCACATGCAGCCACCACCTCTCGTATCCCGGATCCCGCCAATCCCGGCGCCGATGCGCTCGCACCGACGCCGGGCCTCCCCCATCCCCTCATCCGCGCATCGCAACGCACCGGATGACAACCTTGCCCGTCACGCCGCCAGCCCGCTGATGACCCCGTGCGCGCTCTCGTTCATCAACTGGAGCGTGTACTCGCCGATCACCTGACCCACCTCGCTGTCGCCCGTCGAGGACAGCCGCTTGAAGTGGAAGCTCCGCCCGCTCAGCGGCAGGACCTCGATCCGCGACGAATCCAGCAGCAGCACCGCATCGGCCGGCATCCAGCGGCTGAGCACGACGCGGCACACGCCGAAGTCGCTCTCGTACACGCTGACCATGTCGCGGAACGCCGTCTCGCGCGATGCGTACGCGCGGCTGTCGCCGATGAATCCGTTGATCCGGCGCTTCTGCGCCCCACCCACAACGATCGTGTCCGCCATCGAGCCCGACGACTCCCAGATCTCGCGCAGCGCTGCGTTCAGCACCGGCTCGGTCAATTCGTCTCCCGCGCCGTCGCCCTCGGGGATCACCCCCTCGCCGGGCTGGAAGCGGTGGGTTTCGAGCATCGACAGGATGCCGTTCATGGTCCGGCGCACCGTCGAGGAGCCCTGCGGCACCGATGCGCTGCTCACGCCGTTGATCACCGTGTTCTCCAGGTCGCGGAGCAGCTCGCGGAGGCGTTCCTGCATCTGGTAGTCCATCTCATCGCGGACGCCGATCTTCGCCGCGGCCAACTGCGTGCCGCTGATCTCGATCGACTTCGTGAAGATCTGGGTGTAGTTGGTCCTGCGGATGCGGTTGGTCGTGCGCGATGCGCCCCGCTCCGCGCCTTCCAGCGCGCCGTTGCCGACGATGTGCAGGATCTGATCGTTCTGGAGCGCCTCGGCGGTCGTGCCGCCGTAACCGCGCACCGCCGTGATGGTGGTCGCGTTCACCGCGGTCACGAGCAGCCGCTCGTCCGATCCGTCCGGTCGCAGCACATCGCCGATGCGGAACCGCGCCGGGTGCGCAACGCCGAAGGTCGTCGCCTCCAGCGCGTTCGGGCTGAACACCAACTGGTCGATCACATCGCTCGTCGGCGCGAGCGCATCTTCGAGCCACTCGTGGACCGTGCTCGTCGCCGGGCGTCGCGGATCGCCCAAGTGGTCCAGCAGCGCCGTCTCGTACGGTCCGATCAGACCGATGACATCGCTGACATCCTCCGCCAACTCCGGCAGAGTCGCTCCCGCGTCGTAAGTCGCCTTCCCCGTAAACGCCATCCATCACCTCCCGTATCGCGCCCGCGTCCCAGCGCGGGGCGTTTCTTCATGAATCACACCGAACACTCCGCTCACTCCACCACGCTCACACCCGCGACCGACGCGCCCGGAGATACCTCAGCAGCGCGCCGCGATCGCCCGTCCTTGCGGCCTCTTCCGCGGCATCCTCCGCCGCGCTCTCGCCGGCATCGCGCTCCGTCTCGATCGCCATCACCGGTGCCGCACGCGCCGACTCCGCGCTGCGCGACCGGAAGAGATGCGGCTTGCTCCGCACGAGCGAAGCGACCGCTCCCTCGATGTCCGGCTCCTGCGCATCCTCGACGGACTTCTCCGCCAGCAGGCGGGCGGTCTCCATGTCCACCGTCCCGGCGCGGTGCAGCGCGATCTCGATCTCGCGCCGACGCTCCAGCGCCTCGATCTCCTCGCGCATCCGCTCGGTCGACTTCTGCATCTCCGCGAGCCGCTCGCTCATCACCGTCGCCTTCTCCTCCGCCTCGCGCACACGCGCCTCCGCATCGCGCTCGGCCTGCACATCCCCGATGCCCTCATCCACGCTCGTCACATTCAGCGTTCCGCTGCTCACGCCACGCTCCTTTCTCATTGCTTGCGACCGAAGCCGCCCGTCCACGCTCAGTACCCCAGTTCCTCCAGCACGCGCTCCTGAGACACGCCGAGGTCCACCTTCAGGCGCGCCTCGCGCAACAACTCCTCCTGCGTTCGCGGCAGGGGATCGCGCCACTCGATGCGCACGCCCCGCTCGCCCTCGTCCGTCCGCAACACGCCCGCCAAGTCCATCGCGTGCAGCACCAGCCCGCACACGCCCTGGATGCCGCGGCCGAAGAGCGCCCGCTTGCGATCGGTCCGCGAGAGGACGCCGAGCATCGCGATCCGCAGCGCGTTGGCGCTCGAGAGATGCCCCAGCTTTGTGCGGATCACGCCGAGCACCGCGGGCGAGACGCTCGATGTCTTGTCCATCGCCTCCCGGATCTCCTCGATGTGCCGGTCCTCGCTGGGCGAGTGTCCGTCGCCGCCGAACGCCTCGATCCGCGCATCGGGGTTCTGCGTCATCCACAACTGCCCCGGGCCGATCGGCAGCGGGCTGTCGAGTTCCAGCCCCTTCGCCAGGTACATGTTGAAGGACTGCATGGTGATCCGTCGCGCCCGATCGCTGAGGCGCGTGTTGAGTTCGTCCTGAAGCGGGATGAGCGGCTCGACATCGCTCTGCCCGGCGTATCGCAGGGGCTGCCCCGTGTTCTGCACATGCACCACCGGCAGCACGCCCAGCGCGTTGGGCTCCTCCGCGACCAGCACGCCGTCGGCGTAGACCTGCCGATGCGTCGCCGAGAGGATCTCGATCACCTCGTGACGGCGGGCACGGCGACGCATGCCGCCCAGCACAGCGCGGATGGTGCGTCGCGATTCCGCCTCGATGCGCCCGGTCTGTTCGGTGCGGATGATGTAGCCGAGCAAGCGCCGGTAGTCCGTCGGATCGACGATGGGGATGCCGCGTGTCGGCGCGATCGGCTCGATGCGGATGCCCGATGCATCGGAGCGGACGATGAAGTCCACCCAGCCGTAGACCGCCGCCATGAGCGCGCTGTTCTGGAGCAGGCCCATCCCGCCGGAGGATTCGAGCACGCTGTCGATGGCCCGCTCGATCTCGGCGCGCCGATCGGCATCGTCCGCGGTGCTCCGCAGGCGGATCGGCTTGCCGAAGAGGAACTCGACGAGCGCATCGATGCGCCATGCGATGTCGTTCTCGATGACGGCCTCGGGGAGGTCGCGCCCGTCGGTCGATGCCTCCCAGCCGAGGCCGCGCAAGCGTCCCGGCAGGCCGCGCTCCTGCGCGAGCATCGAGCGTCCGTCACCGCGCCGACCGATCTCCGGATTGCGGTAGTAGTTCCAGAGGCGATCCAGCCCCGGCACCGTCCGGTCGCGGTGGCGCTCGATCAGGTGCGCCAGCATCGCCTCGTCCAACCCGATCTCCGCGAATGGCTCCAACCGATGCCCCATGTGTCCATCGCCCCTTTCCCGATACACCGGTCGGAGACCGGTGCCACCATTCACCCTGAGAAGCCACACCGGTCGGAGACCGGCGCCACCATTTGCCCTGAGAAGCACACCGGTCGGAGACCGGCGCCACCCCTCACCCTCTCCCGCCCCGACCCGTTCCGTGCGCGCGCAACGCGACACTCCGCGCCGCCCCAAAGCGCGCAAACCCCCGCCGCGTGCGGAGAAAGAAAAATCTCAGCCGATCAGAAAATCACCCCGCCCCCG
>REDD01000105.1 GCA_007693725.1 Phycisphaeraceae bacterium | reverse complement strand
TGGTCGGCCCACTCGGCCCGCCAGCAGTCGAAGAGGTCGATGCGCCGGATCTCCAGCGAGCGTCCCAGCGTCTGGAATTCGGTGCGGATGCGCTCGGGGGTCGGGTAGAGCCGACCCTCGGGCGAGTAGGTGTGCCCCGAGGTGTCCAGCGAGGACCACCCGGTGTCCCGGAGATGTTCGATCGCGATGTCGAGACTCATGGGGCTTCCCTCCAGTCGGAGGCGGATACACACGCGGGTCCGGTAGTGAGATCGGCCCGCACGCACCCCCGATCTTAGACCTCCCTCCGGTGATCCTCACGGCCGTGCTGCATCCCCCGTTGATGCCCATCGAACCCGGGTCTAGCGTCAGCCCGTCCCCCACGCCCCGAACAGGATGAGATGCCAGACCATGACACGGACCGCCACGATTCCCCGAACGCTCTCCGAACTCAAGGATTGGGGTCATCGGTACCGCACGGTCAAGCAGGAATTGCGCGAGAATGTGCTGCGTCGGCTGGTGCGGGGGGAGGAGATGTTTCCGGGGGTCATCGGATACGAGGACACGGTGTTGCCCCAGCTCGTGCAGGGCATCCTCTCCGGGCACGACCTGCTGCTGCTGGGTCTGCGTGGGCAGGCCAAGACGCGCCTGCTGCGCCAGTGCGTGGGGCTGCTGGACGAGTGGATCCCGGTGATCGGCGCTGCGGGCGTGGACCTGCCGGACGATCCCCTGCATCCGACGACGCGGGCGGGGCGGCGTGCGGTGGAGGTGGAGGGCGGGGAGACGCCCATCCGCTGGCTGCACCGTTCGCAGCGATTCCACGAGAAGCTGGCGACGCCGGATGTGACGATCGCGGACCTGATCGGTGAGATCGACCTGGTGAAGCACGCCGAGGGTCGGTATCTGGCGGACGAGTCGACGATGCACTTCGGGCTGGTGCCGCGGAGCAATCGGGGGATCTTCGTGATCAACGAGCTGCCGGATCTTGCCCCCCGGATTCAGGTGGGGCTGTTCAATGTGCTGGAGGAGCGCGATGTGCAGATCCGCGGGTATCCGATCCGGCTGGAACTGGATCTGTCGCTGATGTTCAGCGCGAACCCGGAGGACTACACGAATCGCGGGCGGATCGTGACGCCGCTGAAGGACCGCATCGGCTCGGTGGTGCGCACGCACTATCCGGCGGACATCCGCGAGGCGATCCGGATCACCAGCGGCAGCGCCTTTCTTGATCGAAAGGGCGGGATCCGGCACGAGGCGAGCGTGGTGCACACGGGCGACCTGCCGGACGGCGGCTCGCTGCATCCGCCCGAGCCGATCGATCCTCCCGAGGTGAGCATGCCGGTGGTGATGCACGAGATCATCGAGGAGACGATCCGGCAGGCGCGGACGAGTCCGCACATCAATCAGGCGTCGGGTGTGTCGGTCCGGGCCTCGATCGCGGCGCTGGAGTGCGTGATTTCGAGCGCGGAGTTGCGGGCGGTGCGGACCGGGGAGACGCGGACGACGGTTCGGCCCTGCGACACGGTTCACTTCGCGGCGGCGCTGCGGGGCAAGCTGGAATTGATGCTCAGCGAGGATTCGCCCGACGGCACCTCCACCGAGGACCGGCTCATCCATGCGCTGCTCGGCGAGGCGGTGCGTGCGGTGGTGGGGCGGTATGTCGGCATCGAGCAGGTCGAGCATCTGGCAGCGCCGTTCGGCTCCGGGTTGCGTCTCGATCTCGATGACGCGACTTCGGGCGCGGATGCGGTCGCCTCGATGCGGCATGTCAATGATCTGATCCCGCAGGCGGTGCAGCTCTGCAAGCGGCTGGAGATGGATCACTCCGACGAGGGGGTTCTGTCCTGTGCGGGAGAGTTGTTGCTCGAATTTCTGTATGTCAACAACCGTCTGAGCAAGTCGTTCGGTCGTGCGGGGGCGCGCTACAGCCGGTGACGCGCCATCGGGGAGGATCAGCCCTGCGTGCGTCCGAGGTCGCGCAGGCGCGGCACGCCGTCGAGCAGCCGGGTGTGGTTGTTCTGTTCGGGGGCGATGAGGCGCGCGGTGTCCTCCGCCGGGGGGGGCGAGGGCGTTTCGTGCTGCCCGCGGGTGCTGAGGAGCACCACGGTCAGGATGAGGAGGCCGATCCCGAGCAGCACGAGCGCGAGCAGGCCGACCCTGTGGATGAAGTGCGCGCGTTCGACGGCTTGCATCCATCGCGTTGACGGCGGGCCGCTGTCCATGCGGTGCAGTTCCTGGCGTCCCCAGGAGTCAAGCATTTTCTCAAAGTCTTCAGGCATGATGTTCTGTCCCCCTTCTCACGGATTGCTCGGGATTGATCTTTGTGCTTTCCGTCTCGCTCGGGGTCAATTGTCTTTGCAGCCGGATGATTCCTCGACGGTGCATGCCGGCGGCGGTGTTGCGGTTCAGTCCGGTGGCGACCGCGATCTGATCGAAGGTCAGTCCGACGACATGCTTGAGCACGAGCACCTCGCGGACCTTTCGCGGCAGGGCGTCCATGGCGTGTGTGAGTTGTTCATGGCTGATCGAGCTTCCGAGTGTGGCGACGGTGGAGGGTGTTTCGATGGAGCGATGGAGTTCGCGTCGGAGTCTTCTGCGGTTCGAGCGGAGCAGCATCAGCGCCTCGCGACGAACGAGCGTGCTGAGCCATGCACGGGCATCACGGACACGGGCGATGCGGAGCGGGCTGATGCTCATCATGCGGTGCATGGTGCTCTGCACCGCATCCTCGGCGAGGTTGTCGTCGCGGAGGATCGACCGGGCGTGTGCGCGCAGGCCGGGGGTCACCGAGGCGTAGAGGAGGCGTGCGGCGTGCTCATCGCCGCGCCGACACGCCTTCAACGCTCTCTCGAGCGCCCCCGGCTCGAGTTTGGTCCAGTCGTTCTGCATCAACGCTGTCTCGCGGGTTCCTGTTCCTGATGCAGCCAGTTCGTCGGCTCGGGGGCGTTCAGCCCGACACGCGTCATGGCGGTGTGAAAGAGTACCTGCCCCCGACGGTAGTTCCGGTGCACGCTTGAACTCACGGCGAAGAAGCCGACGAGCCATCCGTCCGGATTTTCCGCCACATAAGATTTTTCGAGCCGTTTGAGCTTCGCCACCGCGTTCGCATCGTCCCATGCGTGGAGCATCAGGGTGTAGAACTGCTCGAAGGCGGCGATCATCCGTTCCGCGGTGGCCTCATCGGGGACGCGTCGGGCGGCATCCTCGCGGGCCTGATCCAACTCGTGCGCCTCAATGTCAAACAGGGCGAGCGCGATGTCGATACCGCCTTCAATACCATCATCGACAAGAACTCGTCGCATCCAACCCGCCATGAGATCGCGTTCTCCCGCGATGGCGGCTTTCATCCCGAAGGGATCGACGGTTCTGAATCGTCCGAGCGCGTTGGCGATCGTCGCTCGGTGTGCATCGTTCAGTTTGCCCGCGCCGTCGAGTTCCCCGACAAAGTCGTCCGCAACGGCAAAGATCGCCAGCGAGACCAAGCTGCTGATCAGCGTCTTCTCGTGGCTGAGGTGCTCGGCCATCCGGTAGACCGCCGCGCCACGCTCGACGGCGTCGTCAACATCGCCTTGATGCGCATGCACCCGGCCGTCGATCAGCAGCAGGAGTGCGGCTGAGCGCAATTTGTTGAGATGCGGGAGCAGGACATAGGGGCCGTCCTCGTAGTCGACGCCGAAGTCGCAGTGCTCGTACCGGGTTGCTTCGATGAGGGCATCGATCGTGCTTTGCAGTTGTTCGAGAGCTTTCACAAGTTCGTCACTGGGAGCCCATTCCCCCGCATAAGGGTCTGGTGCGTGCTCCGCGATGACCCGGCGCGGGCCATCGATTTCGAGTTCGAAGGCGCGCCAGTACCGCAGCGCTGCGTTCTGATCCGAGACGGGCACCCCGGCGAGGGCGGTGGGCTCGGATGCGAGCAGCCCGACTCCGAGGATCGCGGCGGCGAGCGTCGTGGTGATTCTGTGTCCCGAAAGTTTCATGACAGTTCTCCTGATGAGGCCTCCCCGGCCTATCTGGTGAATCGATCCGCCCGAGATCGGGCGTGTACATCCCATGGATGCCGCCGCGTGGAATATGTGTCCGCTCGGCGTGACTTCTTCCGCAAGGCGTGCCACGATGCCCACAGGAGACCCAGATGACCAGTCACCAAGCACCATCGGACCGATTCGCGGACCTGCCGCCGCTCTTGCCGCAGGTTCCTTTCCGTGCCTACGAGCCGGGTCGTTCCCCGGAAGAGGCGGCCCGTGATTTTTTCGGGGTGATGGACCGACGCCGCTCCGTCCGGATGTTCTCGGATCGCCCTGTCTCTCGCGAGACGGTGGAGTGGATCTGCCGTGCGGGCGGCACGGCCCCGAGCGGTGCCCACAAGCAGCCGTGGCGGTTCGTGTGCGTGAACGACCCCGCGTTGAAGCGGGAGATACGCCTGGCGGCCGAGGCGGAGGAGCGGGAGTTCTACGAGCGGCGGGCTTCTCGTCGGTGGCTGGAAGACCTCGCGCCGCTGGGCACCGATCCCGACAAGCCGTTTCTGGAGACCGCGCCGTGGCTGATCATCGTTTTCGCGCTCGCCAAGACGGATGACGGCGGCATGGTCTACTACCGCGAGGAATCCGTGGGGATCGCCTGCGGGATGCTCATCAGCGCGATCCACCACGCCGGGCTCGTCACCCTGACGCACACACCGAGCCCGATGAAGTTTCTGGCGCAGGTACTCCGGAGGCCCGAGCACGAGCGTCCTTTCCTGCTGCTGCCGGTGGGGTATCCCGCGCCCGATGCGACTGTGCCGGATCTCGAGCGCAAGCCGCTGGAGGAGATCATGGTGGTGAATCGTCCCGATCCGGGCGGATAAGGCGCGGAGATTCCAGCCCGGAGTCGGGTCTGGCCGATCGGGCCATCATGCGTTTGGTCTCCGTCATGTTGCTGGCCGGCTCGATGTATCTGGGTGCGTGTTCGACGCCTTGGATGGCGCCGACCGAAATCGCGTTCCGAGGGCTCCGCACCGGCGAGGAGAAGCTGATCGAGGATGTCTTCTCCGAGAGGCAACTTGCCTTCGAGCGGATCGACGGGCCGGGGGTCAATTACCGCGTTCGCGGGATCGACACCACGGCACAACTGGGCGGGCTGCACCGGGCGCTTCGGGAGACCATTCGCAAGAACGACCTTCAGGTCCGGCTGGAGACCGCGCGCCTCACCTACGCGGGGATCGCGATTCAGTCGGATGTGGAGGTGAAGGTGTTGATCGAGGTCAGCGGTGCGAGTCGCGCGTGGATTTCGGACGGCCCGGTGCGCGATCCGTGGCGTGAGATCCGGTTGAACCGGGCCGGACGCTGGTACGACACCATCAGCACCGGCGGCGCGGTGACGGATCAGAATGGCCATCTGTACATCTTCTCGCGCGATGGCGAGATCGCGCGTGCGCAGCGGATGCAGGTGCTCACGCGCCGGATGGAGGACATCCCGCTCGATGCGATGCCCTTCCGCCCGCCGTCACGCTGAGCGTGCAGACGAGTTGGTCCGGTCGAGCTTGCCGGCGGGTTGATCGCGTCGACCGTGTTCCGCTTCCTCGTATTCCCGAACCAGCCGCTTCAGGCCGAGGTCCCCAACGCGCGGGAACGCCATGCTGATCGCCATTCCGAAGCGGACCAGCCACGCCCACGAGGGCCAGACTTCCGGCTTGGGGCGCTCCAGACAACGCACGACGGACTTGGCGACGGTTTCCGGTGTCTGCATCAACCATTGCGGCGCGTGATCGGCCAGCGTGGCGCCGGAGGTCTCGCTGAGGGACTTCGCGGTGTCGAAGAAGTCGGTCTTCGTGCCGACGGGATGGACCGTCGAGGTCATGACCCCGTGCGGGCGGAGTTCGAGGTTCATCGCTCGTCCGACATGGTTCTGGGCGGCCTTTGTGGCGCAGTACGCCCCGAAGTACGGCAGGGCGATCTTGCCGATGCACGACGAGCAGATCAGCACATGCCCCGACTTCGCTTTGAGCATGTGCGGCACCGCTGCCTCGACAAGGTGCAGCGTTCCGAAGAAGTTGGTCTCGAAGATGGCCCGCATCCGCTCGATGCCGGTTTCATGGACGGGCGCCTCGAATCCGTACCCGGCGTTGGCGAAGACCGAGTACACGCCGGAGAATCGCTCGATGCAGACTTCCACGGCGTGCTTTGAGGTTTCAGGATCGGAGACATCGCCGGTGACGGCAGCGGCCCGTCCGCCGCGGGACTCGATCGTCTCGACCAGGGCATCCAGCCGGTCGGCTCGGCGAGCGACAACGACGATGGGCATGCCCGCATCGGCGCACGCGAGGGCGGTCGAGTAGCCGATGCCGCTCGATGCGCCGGTAATCACGATCGGTTTTCCGGTCAGATCCACACGCGGCATCGATCATCCTTCCGTCGCTTGCACACAGGCGTCACGCGAGCAGTGAGGCCCCCGTCATGGCCTCGGGTTGCTCCAAGCCGGTCATCTCCAGCATCGTCGGAACGATGTCCGCCAGCCGTCCGCCATCGCGGAGCGTCCTGCCGACGAACTCCTTGCCGACGACGATGAGCGGCACATCATAAGTCGTGTGCGCGGTGTGCGGTGAGTCATTCGCGGGGTCCCACATCTGCTCGGCGTTGCCGTGATCCGCGGTGACGATGAGCGATCCACCGCGTGCGAGCGCCTTCTCGATGATCCGGCCGACGCACTCGTCCACGACCTCGCACGCTTTGACGGCGGCTTCGAGACTGCCCGTGTGCCCGACCATGTCGCCGTTGGCGAAGTTGACGACGATGAACGGCTCGCAGTCGTCCGCATCGAGTCGGCGCAGCACCGCATCGCGCACGCCGTGCGCCGACATTTCGGGCTGCTGGTCGTAGGTGCTGACCTTGGGCGACTGGATCATCTCGCGAGATTCGCCTTCGAACGGCTCGTCGCGATAGTCGTTGAAGAAGAAGGTGACATGCGGGAATTTTTCCGTCTCCGCGCAGCGGAACTGGCGAAGGCCGAGTTCCGACCAGTACGCGCCGGCGATGTCGGACATGCGGGGCGGCTTCGGATACGCCACCGGCGCCATCGTCGCGAGCTCTTCGGAGTAGGGCGTCATCAACACGAAGTGCAGTTTCAGTTTCGGTCCGCGATCAAAGCCCTGTTTCCCCGTGTCCGGCGACGGCTTGACCCTGCCCTCGAACTCGTCCATCAGGAAGGCAGCACAGATCTCGCGCGGCCGATCGCCACGGTAGTTGTAGAAGATCACCGAATCGCCATCACGGATCCGCATCGACATCGCATCGTCGGTGTCCGAGCCGATGAGTGTCGGCATGACGAACTCATCGCCCTTCATCGTCGGCTCGTGCGGATGCTCGTAGGCGTATTCGAGGCCCGCGACGCCCGTCTGTGCAACCGGGCACTCCTCTGGCGTGAGCCCGTATCCGGTCAGGCAGCGGTACGCCCGCTCGACACGCTCCCAGCGGTTGTCGCGGTCCATCGCCCAGTACCGACCCATCACCGAGGCCACGCGCCCGATGCCCTCATCGCGGCAGAACCGCTCGACCTGCTCGACATACGCCTTCCCGGTGAACGGCCCGGTGTCGCGCCCGTCCGTGAAGAGGTGAATCGCGACTTTGGTGTGGCCACGCTCGCGGCAGACCCGCAGCAACGCGTAGAGATGCTCGAGCAGGCCGTGCACGCCCGCATCCGAGGCGATCCCCATCAGATGCACGAATCGATCGTTGCGCTTCGCGTGATCGATGGCCGCCGTGATGGTCTCGTTCTGCGCGATCGAGCCGTCGCGGCACGCCTTCGTGATCCGGACCGACTCCTGATTCACGATCCGCCCCGCGCCGATGTTCTGGTGGCCGACCTCGGAGTTGCCCATCGTCTCCTCGGGGAGCCCGACATCGAAGCCGCTGGTCGCGACCAGCGTGGTCGGATACTCGCGCATCAGACGATCCGCGACCGGAGTGCGAGCGATCTTCACGGCGTTGAATGAATCGTGCTCGGGGTTCGGATTCTCACCCCATCCATCGCGGATGATCAGGACGCACGGCGTATTGGGAGTCGTTGGCATGGTTCAGCAGAATCGTGTCTGTGGATCTCTCGCAAGGCGGGGCCTTAGGAGATCCCGCCGATGAGGTCTTCCAGTTTGAACGCGTCCTTGAGCTCTCGGGCCTGCACCCACTTCACCTTGCCGTCCTTGCCGATGACGACGGTGCCGCGCGAGGAGACATTCAGATCCGGGAAAAAGAATCCGTACGCCTTGCTGACCGAGCGGTGCATGTCCGCCAGCAGGGGTTGCTTCAGGCCGAGACTCTTCGCCCACGCTTCATGGACAAAGAACGAGTCGCAGGAGATGCCCACGACCTGGGCTCCGCCGCTTGCGAAGCGGTCCATCTCGTCCGTCACGCACTGCATCTCCGTCGAGCACACGGGGGAGAAGTCAAGCGGGTAGAAGCAGAGCACCACCTCGCCCTTCTTGAGCGCCTCCGAGAGCTTCCATTCGCTCTTCGACTGATCGAGGAGCGTGAAGTCGGGGGCGGCTTCCCCCACGCCGATCGGGTTCGGGCGGGGTGTCAGGTGTTCGTTCTTCATCAATGTTCCTCTTGGAGTGGGCGATGCGTGCTTCCGACGCTCGGCCGGAATGGAAGGATCATAACGAACTCCGACCGCCTTCCTCGGAGTAAGTCGGAAGCGGGATTGCCCTGACTCCCACACAACCCCGCCGCACGGCTATCCTTTGGCTGGTTTGGACTCCGCGACCACGCGTCGCGCTGCGAACGAGGAGCATGGATGACCGTCGTGAGCACACTTCAGAGTCGATATCGCGAAGTCATGGATCGTGTCGCCCGGGCCGCGGAGCGGTCCGGACGGTCCCCGCGCGATATCTTCGTCGTCGCCGTCAGCAAGTACGCCGACATCGATGACATCCGGGAACTGATCGAACTCGGGCACGCCGATTTCGGCGAGAGTCGGGCCGTCCAGCTCTCCCAGCGCGCCGCCATCGTAGACGAGATGCTGACGCGCTACCGCACCATGCGCGAGGTCGCCGCGGCACGATCCGCCCGCCTCGCGGATCTCCCCGTTCCGGGTCTGGGAGCCAACCAACCCGCCCTGAACATCCCCGATCGTGTCCGCTGGCACATGGTCGGCCATCTCCAACGGAACAAGGTGCCCAAGGTCGCCCCCAGCGTGCGCCTGATTCACTCGGTGGACTCGCTCCGGCTGGTCGAGGAGCTCCAGGCCTTCGGCCTCAAGAAAGACCTCGACATCGATGTCCTCGTCCAGGTCAACTGCTCCGAGGAGCCGCAGAAGTACGGCTGCGCGGTCGCCGCCGCTCAGCACCTCTGCGAGCAGATCGACCTCTGCGCGAATGTCCACATCCGCGGGCTCATGACCATGGCCGCCTACTCGGAGAATCCCGAAGACTCCCGCACCACCTTCCGGCGCTGCGCCGAACTCTTCGAGGACATCTCCAAGGCCGGTTACGGCGACGGCCGCTTCAACCTGCTCTCGATGGGCATGACCGGCGACTTCGAGGTGGCCATCGAGGAGGGCGCGAACATCATCCGCATCGGCAGCGCGCTCTTCGAAGATCCCGAAGGCCGCACGGATCATCACGATGATCCGGAGACCGATGCCGACTGATCCGCATCGGGGGTCGTCCGGTCCTCTCACGCCTCGGGTTTGGTCCAATCCCAATCGGGATCCTTGTGCAATCGCCCCGCGCCCTGCTTGATGCACCTGCGGCAGATCACCGCCTCCGGGCGCACCGGGCTCTGCCACCCCGGCTCATCGCGCTGCTCCAGACACAGCGTGCAGGTGTACCCCGCCGGCGCACTGCCATGATCACCCAGCACGACTTCCCGGTACGCCACGGTCAGGCAGTCCCCCGAGATCAGCGAGCCCTTGTGCCCCTCGACGAGCGGGAAGGCCCCGTCCCAGGCGATTCCGGAGAAATCGCACAGGAAATCCGAGGTCTGCATGTTCGATGGATCACTTCCGGGGCGGTGCAT
>REDD01000095.1 GCA_007693725.1 Phycisphaeraceae bacterium | reverse complement strand
CCGCCATGGATGTGCGCCACCGCGACCCCGCCGATGCTCGCGGCGGCAGCGCCTGCAAATGCCTCGATGCGGTCGCCGAGGACGACGAACCAGTCCGGTGCGTGCTCCTCGCAGAAGTGCGCGACGCCCTCGACGCCGCGGGAGAAGGCGAGGGCGTCGGCGATGCGTCCGCTGTCGTCCTGCGCCTGCATGTGGATGAGTGCGGTGACGGGGAAGCGGGCGCGGACCTCGTTGATGGTGGGCGGGTCGCCGATGAGGTGCATGCCCGCAGCGACGACGAGCAGTTCGAGATCGGGGTGGCGGTCGATGGCGTGCATCACGGGCGTGAGCAGGCCGAACTCGGCGCGGGTGCCGGTGAGGACGGCGACGCGGCGGGGCGGGGTCATGGGCGCGCCCCCTGTTCGAGTGCGGGCGCGAATGACTCGATCTCGTCGGGCATGACGGGATGATCCGCGCGGACGGAGCGCTTCAGGCGCGCCCCGATGACCTCGTGCATGCGCCACGCTGGGAGGCCGCTGCCGGGACGCTTGCAGGTGAGATGCTCGGGCTGAACGACCTCACCGGCATCGAGCGGGCGCGTCCAGACGATGCTCTGCCTGCTGACCGCGCGGACATCGCGCTCGCAGGCGAGGACCGATTTGTTCGGCGCGGGCGGGACCGGATCGGGCGTGGCGATGCGCGCCCGTCGGATGTACTCGGCCATGTCCACCGGTTCGAGGGAGGCGGCGTGGTCGGGGCCGGGGCGGGTGCGGTCGTCGGTGAAGTGCTTTTCGAGGATGCACGCGCCCGCGCGGACGGCGAGCGCGCCGGTCTCGACGCTCGGTGTGTGGTCGCTGTAGCCGACGGGCAGGCCGGTGAGGGCGCGCACCGCGGGGATGGCGTCGAGCGCAGCGTGCTCCATCGGGCAGGGGTACGCGCTGACGCACTGGAGGAATGCGAGACGATCGGCGTGGGCGTCGAGCCATTGGCGGGCGCGGGCGACCTCCTCCGGCTCGCTCGCGCCGGTGCTGACGATGAGGGGAAGTCCGGTGGATGCCATCGCTTCGAGCAGGGGGCGATGGATGATGTCGGGGCTGGCGCTCTTGAAGGCGTCCCAGCCCATGCGGTGCGCCTCGGGGACGAGTTCGGTGCTGAAGACGGTGACGATGGCGTGGAGGTTGCGGGCGCGGGCGTGGCGGGCGCAGCGGGCGAGGGCATCGGGCGGGAGTTCCAGACGCCGGAGCATCGCGAAGGGATCAGTCTCGCCCGCGGACTTCTGGTACAGCGCGAGTTTCGCAGCGCGGCTCATGAGACGGTCGGTCTCGAAGTACTGGAACTTGACGCCATCGGCGCCTGCCTCGGCGGCGAGATCGATGAGGCGGAGGGCGCGGTCGGGGTCGCCGTCGTGGTTCACGCCGATCTCGGCGATGATGTAGACGCGATCGGCGGTAATGGTGCGTGTGCCGATTCTCATGGGCGGGATGCTCCGTGGAGCGTGCGCGCAAGAGTGTATTCGGCGACGAGGAGATCAACCTCGGTGTCGATGTCGACGACGGAGTGCTCGGGGTTGATGATGGCGCGCCGGTCGACGCCGAAGAAGGCGTGCGGGCCGTCGCCCGCGCTGGGGATTTCGAGCATGAGGGCGGCGCGGGTGAGGGCGATGATCGCGCCGTCGGGGATGTACGCGGGGGGCAGGTCCTGACGCCGGTAGACGGCGTGGTTCAGGGTGTCGCCCTCCCACGGATGGACCGCGCCGGTGTCGGCGTCGATGCGGGTGGTCCACCATGGGTGGTGCTTGCCGACGGGCTGGTAGGACTGCACGGAATCCGCGCCGGAGTCGGCGAGGAGATCGAGCGCGCGGTCGATGAGCCCGGGCGGGCGGACGGGGACATTGGCGTAGAGGATGACGATGTGCGGGTGTGCGCTGGCGGGATCAACAGAGCGGAGGGCATCGCGCGCGGCATCGTCGATGCGTGCGGTGTCGGAGGCGAGGTGATCCGGGCGCTTGTGCAGTTCGACGCCCATGTCCTTCGCAACGCGGGCGACCTCGGGACAGTCGGTGCTGACGACGATGCGCGCGACGGAGCGGGCGTGCTGGGCGTGGTCGATGGTCCAGGCGATGCAGGGGCGACCGGCGATGGGCCGTGCGTTCTTGCCGGGGACGCCCTTGCTCCCGGCGCGTGCGAGGATGAGTGCGAGTGCGCCGGGCACGCCTCACCACCCCGTCCAGAGCGATGCATCGTCCCACGATGCACGCTCGATGACGGCACGACGCTGCGCGATGATCTCGCGCCAGGCGGTGGCGATGTCCGGGCACGGGATCGGCGCGTGGGGCGCGATGTCGCGCTCGTCGGCGATGGCGCTCCCGTCGGCGAGGATGCACAGACGCCGGCGCGCATCGCGCTCGACGACGATGCGGGGCTTGCCGAGCGGCTCGATGCGGTCGGGGGAGTCGGTGTCGGCGCGCTGGTCGATGACGGCCCAGCCGGTGATGGCGGTCCAAGCGTCGAAGAAGTGCTCGATCTCGGGGTAGGTGGCATCGCAGCGGGTGATGCGGGGGACGATCCACGCGGGGTCGCGCTCGCCCTTGGAGGACTCGACGAGTCGCTGCATGCGATCGAGGAGCGGTGCGAAGTTGCCGCCATCGGTGCGCTCGGCGTAGACGGATTCGGAGTTGGCCGAGACATCGACGGAGACGACATCGAGGGCGCTGTTCAGGACCGCCTCGACATCCTCATCGCGGGCGAGGTCGGTGCGGAGGTGGATCGCGCCGATGTCGTGCTCGCGTGCGATGGCGACGATGTCGCGCCACGCGGGGTGGCAGAGCGGATCGCCGACGCCCGCGAGGGTGAGCAGGCCGCCGGGCGATCGCTCGGCGAATTCGGCGATGAGCGCCTTGGCGCGGCGGAGCTCGATGGGGGTGCGTTGGGGGAGGGTGTCGGTGTTGAAGCGTGCGCGGAGGCGCGGGCCGCGGAGGATGCGGTCGGTGGTGAGTTCGAGGATGAGTTCGCGGGGCGCTTCGGGCCAGTGTGTGCGTGCGTGGGCTCGCATGGCATCGCAGAGCGCGCTGGCATCCGCGCCGGGCGGGAGTTGGGCGAGGATGGATTCGATGGCCGCGCGGGCGGTGGGCGTGTCGGGGATGAAGCGGTGGAGCGTGTTGCGGATGTCGGGGTCGATCTGGAGGCAGCCGGTGCGGGCGATGGGGTCCATGAGCGCACGCGCGGGGTGGTAGCCGAGGACCGCGCCGAGGGTGGCGTGGCGGTGTCCATCGCGGACGCCGGAGGCGAGTTCCTCGACGAGTGATCGCGCGATCACGCATCCGGCGAGCCCCGGGGGCGCCTGCGTGAAGACGATGGGGTTCGCCTCGGGGTGCTCGGCGAAGCGCTCGACGAGTTCATCGCAGAGGGCGGGGTCGATGCAGACCCAGTCGGCGCGGAGGATGAGCGCGCCCTGGAGATCATGGCGCTGCATGACGGGCGCGAGGGCGGGTGCGTCGAGGGCTTCATCGAAGACGGTCGCGCCGCCGAGCCCGGCGCGCCAGCAGGTGTCGGCCCAGGCGCGGGCGGTGCGGATGCGCCGGGCGTGCGGACCGCCCGTGGGCTTCCATGGCTCGATGGTGATGCGGTCGGCGTGGTCGGCGAGGATGGCGCGGGCGCGCTCGGGGGCTTCGGCGAGGATGACGAGCTCGTCGATGTGCTCGCAGCGGAGAAGACGATCGACGGTGCGCCTGAGCGCGGGGATGCCCGCGACGATCTGCTCATCGGCGGGCGCGAGGATGAGCGCGCCGGTGCGTGTGCGCGGGCGTGCTTCGGTGCGGCTGTCGATGTCGAGCTCGGGGGGCGGGACATCGCGCGTGCGCTTGGGCTTGCCGTCGAAGGCGGCCTCGGCGATGTCGATGAGTTCGGCGAGGAGGTCGGCGTACTCGGCGGTCCACTTGAGGTTCTGGATGTCGCGCTGGGTCTGGCGGGCGAGGCGCTCGAACTGGTCGAGGGTGGGCTCGAGTTCGAGCAGGCGGTCGGCCTTGAAGCGCTTGAGCGCGCCGAGCTGGTTGAGCCGGAGGACGAGCGGCCAGGCGGGCTGGATGGCGTGGACCTGATCGCGCGTTTCGTTGATCTGTTCGATGAGGCGGTTGACGCGACCTACATCGCGCGGGTCGCGCTCGATCTTCCGCATGAGTTCGGTGGTTTCGCGGCTGAGTCGGGCGATGCGTCGGACATCGAGCGCGACAGCGCGGAGGCGCTCGCGCGCCTCGTCGATGCACCGGGCATCCTCGATCGGCGGCGCGCCGGGGATCGCGGGCAGGAGCGGGTGGGCGGGGCCGGCGTGGCGCTCGATGGCCTCGGCGAGGGTCATGGCGTGGGTGTGGGCCTTGCGGACGCCGCCCTCGGTGGCGTCGATGATGGTGAGGCCGCGTTCGGTGTCGGGGAGGAAGTCGCGCTCGAACTGGGTGAGGTAGGCGCCCATCTGCTCATCGGTGAAGACGGGTCGACCGAGGTGGTCGGTGGCGCGGCGGAGCGTGCCGCGCATGCGGACGATGCGCTGCCACTCCATCATTTCGAGCGTGTTGAAGGCGTTGAGTTCGGGGGCCCAGACCTCGTGGATGGCAGCGCCCTTGGGGTAGTACTGGCCGTCGGTGAAGGCGAGGTCCTGCCCGACGAGGATGACGGGGTCGGCGCCGAGGTGGCGCGCGAAGTAGTAGGCGAGGTGTGCGACGGTCGCGCCGGGCTGGAGCTTGCCGCGGGACTCGGGCTTGGTGTCGAAGAGCATGTCGAGGAACTCGTCGGCGGGGACGCGGATGTCGCCGGGGTAGGCGTCGATGATGGCGGGGTTGGCGCGGGCCTCGGCGATGAGCGTGACGCCCTCGACAGCGCTCGGGGTGAGTCCCTCGTAGAAGCGCTTGGAGATCTCGTGGTAGTCGATGGCGGTGACGAAGTGCGGGCGGATGCCCTCGGCGAGGAGCTGCTTGAGGACGGTCTGGACGGCGATGATGACGCAGCGGTCGCGGAGGCCGGGGGTCTTGAGGAGATGGATGTTGCGTCGGAGTGATGGGCCGGCGCTGACGACGATGGCGGGGCGTCCGGCGGCGATGCCTTCGAGGTCGGCGATGCCGGGGCGGCGGATGGCGTGCTCGGCGTTCATCAGCTCGTTGCGGACGGTGACATCCGTCTGCATGAGCGTGGTGATGACATGCGTGCGCATGGAGGCGAAGACGCCGGTGAATGTTTCGAGGAATTGCTGGGCGGTGTCGGTGAGGCGGGGCTTGGAGGCGGGGTGCTCGGCGATGGCGACGCCGATGGAGAGGGGCGCTTCGAGGCCGCGGAGCGTCTGGCTGAGTGCGCCGGCGTTGTCGTGCTCGGTGATGAGGACGACGGTGTGCTCGGCGAGCCACTGCGCGGCATCGATGCGCTCGAAGACGGCGCGGAGCAGGGCGAGATCGGGCTCGTAGACGATGATGCAGGCGCTGGTGCGGGCGCGTTCGGCGAGGGCGCGGACATGGTGCCCGAGCCCGAAGCCGAGGACGAGGACGCCGGCGTGCTCGTGGAGATCGACGCTCTCGGCGAAGCGGGCGGCCTCGTCGAGCGGGCGACGACGGCTGGCGAGGGCGCGACCGGCGTGGTCGGCGATGAGCCCGCCGTCAGAGGCGATGGCGAAGGCGATGTCCGGTGCGGGCTGGGTCTGTGCGATGGCGCGGGCGGCGCGCGGCGAGCGGGCGCCCAAGGCGCGGAGGTTGCGTTCGAGGAGTTCGAGACTGGGGGCGGGAGCGGGACGATCGGCGAGGTTGGGGGCGATGGTGGTCATGGGGCGCGCTCCGCGCGCACCGGGATCGGCGCGCGATCACTGTTGACTTCGGCCCCGGACGCGATTTCGGGCCAGAAATCGAGGGGTGAAGGCGGATCGCGTACTGTGTTGGGGCGTTTCGGCGGGGCGGAGTCGCGTGAAAGGCGGTGATCGCGTGGGGATCGGCGGAACGATGATGCTGGCGCAGCAGGGGCTCGTGCATGTGGAGCGACTGACGGGCGGGGCGTGGTGGGAGGTGTGGCTGATCGAGCGGTCGTGGCTGACGGGCGCGGTGCTGATGGTCGGCGGCGTGATCGCGGCGTATGTGCTGGCGGGGCGGGGGCAGAAGCGTGGGGGAATCGGTTCGGGGGGTCGGCGGCGTGATCGCGGCGTATGTGCTGGCGGGGCGGGGGCAGAAGCGGGCGGGAATCGGTGCGGTGGCGGCGGGCGTGGTGCTCGGCGGGGCGGTGATGGTGATCGGGCTGACGATCGAGACGGATCGCGAGCGGATCCGCGTGGCGACCGAGCGATTCGTTGAGCGGTTCGTGGCGGGGGACAGCGGGGCGTTGGACGGGATGATGGCGGAGCGGGTGGCGCTGCTGTCGGCGGGGTCGTCGGTGGATGCGGATCGGGATCTGTTGATCTCGGCGAGCCGGGCGACGCCGATCTCGGAATTCGCCTACTCGGGGCTGGGGAGCACGATCGACACGCCGAACTCGGGGCGGACGCGGTTCAGCGTGCGCACGACGCACAGCGGGCTGTACACGGGGCGTGTGAACTCGGCGTGGGAACTGGAGTGGGCGCGTGGGCAGGATGGCCAGTGGCGGATCGTGACCTTCGAGTGCCTGCACATCTTCAACCGTGCGCCGGGGACGCAGTGGGTGGAGTGGGCACGGAGGGTGTCGCGCTAGGGAGCGAGATCAGGCCGTCGGGGGGTCTGATCTTCCGGGGGGTCAAACCTTCCGGGGGTCCGGGGGGGGGTCAGACCATGGCGAGGACGCCGCCGGGGGATCGCATGGCGACGAAGCGCGGCTGGAGGTGCTGCCCGGGGCAGGCGGTGGCGTCGAGTTCGCGGTGGGTGTAAACGCGCCGGACATTGATGCGGTAGCGCTGCATCTGCTGGGTGACGAAGTTCTCGACGGTGCTGAGCTGGGCTTGGTTGGGGCGCTGGAGGTCGTAGTTGCCGAGGACGCAGATGCCGAGGTTGCCGGGGTTCTGTCCGGCGACATGGGCACCCTGCCAGTTGAGCGGGCGGCCCTGCCAGACGCGGCCGGCGGGGTCGATGATGTAGTGGTAGCCGATGTCGCCCCAGTTGCGTGAGCGGTGGGCGGCTCGGATGGCCTCGATGCGGGCGGCGGCGGCGGAACGATCGGTGGAGGTGAAGGCGGTCATGCCGTCGTGGTGGAGGGTGATGCAGGAGATGGGGCTCTGGCGGTCCATGAGCGCGGGGACGGGCTCGCCGCGAGCCCACGCGGAGCGGGCGATGACCTCGGCGGGGATGTCGTAGGAGGGTGCGGGGGTAAATGGGTCGGGTCGGGTGACCACGGGGGGCGGGGTGTAGGCCGGTCCGGAGGTGGTTCCGGGGCGTGAGCTGGCGGGCCAGATGGGATCGGGGAGGCCGCTGTCGGCGCGTCGGGTGGAGCCCGCGCAGCCGGTCATGAGTGCGGCGATGGAGAGAAGCCCCGCGCCGGTGCGGAGGAGGGCTTCGCGCCGAGAGAGACGATCCGGAGTGTGGTCTGGTGTGGTCACTGCAAATGGATCGGCGAGGGATGGGAGCGGGCTTGACAGGAGATGGGTTTGCGAGTGTAGCGGGGCAACGCGCGGGGGAAAGAACGGAATCGTAAGAAACATGCCACACGGGTGCGGGGCAGGCAAAGGGTTCGGAAAAATCGCTCGGATTCGGTCGTATATGCTCGGTGCCCACAACTCGTCGTGGGTGTCCCTGCAACGAACCACCAGACCCGCTCCACAGCGCGAGAGGATGAACCGAGCGATGTCCGAATCTTCCAAGATCACCGAAGGGGTCCGATATCTCGAAGAGGGCGGCGCGGAGCGGACGCGATTCACGGTGTACGCCGAGGCGGATGCGGTGCAGGTGCGGCTGGTGCATCCAGGGACGCGCGAGGTGGTCTTGAGCGAGCTTGAGAGCGTCGGGCGGGCGGATGCGGACGGTGGGCGGCTGTGGAAGACCGAGATCGCGGGGGATTTCCACGGCTGGGCGTACTACTACGAGATCGAGCGGGAGGGGAAGCAGTTGGGGGAGATCGTCGATCCCTGGGCGGTGCTGATCCGGCACGGGCGGGGCTGGGTGTGGCGCGATGAGACGCCGGTGGAGCCGCGACCGGCGATGCGTCCGGAGGAGGCGGTGATCTACGAGCTGCACATCCGCGACTACACGCGCGATCCCTCGTCGGGCGTCAGCCCACGCCAGCGTGGGAAATACCTCGGCCTGACGGAGCGGGGCACGCGCCTGGAGGGGACGGAGGTGCGGACGGGGCTGGACAACATCATCGAACTCGGAGCGAATGTCGTGCAGGTGATGCCGGTGCATGCGTTCAGCATGCCGTACGACCCGGACTACGAGTGGGGGTACATGCCCAACGACTACAACGCGCCGCACCATCGGTACGCGAGCGCCACGGATCTCGGGGCGCCGATCCGGGAGCTGAAGGAGATGGTGAGCACGCTGCACAAGGCGGGGCTGCGCGTGACGCTGGATGTCGTGTACAACCACGATGCAGAGCGCTGGCCGAACAAGCTGCGCTCGCTGATGGCGCTGGCGCCGCGGGCGTACTTCCGCTTCCAGAAGGACGGCACGCCATGGGACGGCAGCGCGTGCGGCAACGAGTTCCGAAGTGATTCGGAGGCGGGGCGGCGCTTCCTCGTCGAGTCGGTGAAGTACTGGGTGCGCGAGTACGGGATCGACGGCTACCGCTTCGACCTGATGGGACTGATCGATCAGGAGTCGATGCGGATCCTCACGCGGGAACTGCACGCGATGGACCCGACGATCCTGGTCTACGGCGAGCCGTGGGCCGGCGGGCCTTGCGGCATCGAGGTCAACGGCAAGGGCAAGCAGCGCGGGCTCGGCTGGGGCGTCTTCAACGATGACATCCGCGATGGGCTGCGCGGGCGCGTCTTCGACCTCGACGACCACGGCATGCTCACGCGGGGCATCCGGCTCAAGGATGTCAAGGACGGCATCGTCGGCGGCATCCGCACCTTCACGGACGGTCCTCTGGAGTGCCTGAACTACGCCGAGTGCCACGACAACCACACGCTGACCGATCGCCTGCAACTGGTGGCAAGGCGCATGCCCGAGGGCGACATTGATCAGGAACAGATCGTGCGTTTATCGAAGCTCGCCATCCTCACGCTGGCGACGAGCCAGGGGATTCTCTTCATCCACTCCGGGCAGGAGTTCGGGCGGATGAAGGCGGGCGAGGACAACACCTACAACCTCGGCGATGTCGTGAACAACATCCGCTGGACGGACAAGCGCGATCACTCGGACCTCTTCGCCTTCCACCGCAACTGCATCACGATGCGCCGGGTGCATCCGATGTTCCGGCTGACGACGAGCGAGGACATCGAACAATCGGTCCGATTCCTGGATGATGACCTGGGGATCAAGCTGCCCGAGAAATCCATCGGCTTCATGCTGGAGGATGCGACGGGGCGTGACGAGTGGGGCTGCGCGGTGGTGCTGCTCAACGCGGACACGCAGGAGCGCAACTTCGAACTCCCCGAGGGTCTGCACGGCCTGATGTGGCACATCGAAGCGCTCGACGGGCGTTTCGTGCGCAACGGCGCGACGGCGGAGCAGTCAATCCGTGTGAGCGGGCGCAGCGGTGCGGTTCTGCGGCAACGCAAATAACTCCCCCCCCCGGAATCCCCGGAAGTACCCCCTTCCGTGGGTGGCTGGCTCATTCGCTGTTGCGGACGCCCCAGTATTCGAGGAGGTCTTCGTGGGTATATTTCTCGCCGCACTCGGGGCACTTGCCGTCGCGGGGCGAGGTGGAGAGGTCGTAGAGGCACTTCAGGCAAATTCTCCCGCCACGGACTTTTGCATCACGGCAAATTCGGCGGAATCTGAACACAATGATGGCGCTGAAGACCAGAATCCATGCGACGGATACCCACATCAGGACCTGGACCAGAGTTCCGAGCCAAAGGAAATGATCAAGATGACCTTTGCCGAGCATTCCGGCCAGTACAAGCACCGAAAGCATCGCGACAAATGACGCTATCGGCAGTGACCACATCACCGCGATGAGCATCTTCAAGCAGTCGGGGAGTTTCACATTTGTAGTGCTCATTCGCATTTCCCGCTGATTGTCATGGCGACTGATACGGCACCGGCGGCAGCAATCGGCTTGAGTCGTGCCGCTCTTGGG
>REDD01000115.1 GCA_007693725.1 Phycisphaeraceae bacterium | reverse complement strand
GACTCTTGCCGATCGATCTCAACTCGACAAGCTCGGGGTACGCCTCCGCCACCGCTCGCAGGTGATCCTCGATCTGCTCGAATGTGTAGTAGCGGTTGAACGCGATGTCGTGGCGCGACTCGACATGCGGTTGAGCATGCACGGTCGACGCCGACCACCCGACCAGCGCTGTTGCCACGCCGATCCCGATTCCAAGCGAACGAAGCATGCTCATCGATTCTCCTCCAGAAAAACCCGCATCTCTCGATTGCCGTATCTCGCCGAACGGATCTCGATGGTCACTTCCGTGCCCGCACGGGCTCGAACGAGCCACTCCGCACGCTGAGTCCCGCCCGAACCGGCGATCGTTGCGAAGCGCTGATTGCGATCACCGCTCAGGAGCGAGCCGTGCGCCAACTCCAGATCCGGATCAAAGGCCGCGATCGTTTCGGGCAAACGACGGACCTTCTGCCCAATCCCGCTCACCGTCGGAAAGAACCCATCATTCCGCAGCACAACACCCACGCGCCACAATCCCGGACCGGCCCGCTCGACTTCCACCGGCTCCACTTCGAGTCGGGGCATGCGTTCCAGAATCCAGACGACGAACTCCGTCTGCTCGTTCAACAAGCGAGCAACATCATCCTCAGGCGGATTGACCCGGACTCCGGGGACGAATCCGCCGATCTCCACCGGCCCGAGCTGGGGATGATCGAACGGCTTCCAATCGACGAATCCCTCGCCGCCACGGTGCTCGTCGATCCATGCCAGCCACGCGGCCTCCTCGCTCTGTCCGCTCGATGCCCTGCCGGCTCGTCTGCCCGGTGCATCTCGCGCCGGCGTCCGCTCGGCGCCTCTCCCGGGATCCGCCTGCCCCTGTGCAACCGCCATCACCCTGGCACGCACATCCTCCGGCAACGCCTGCAACTGGGCCATCATCGCTTCCTGAGTCTCAGGCGGAGCATCGCCGATCGCCTCCATCTCGGCCTGTCGCTCCTCCTCGGACATGTACAGAAACTCGATGAACTGCTGCGGCACGCCGCGGTCTGCCAACGCCTGCCGATCCGATGTCACATCCGCATCTCGTGATGTTTCACCGGCGCGCGCTGGTGTTTCTCCATCAGCGTTCTCTGATGGTTGGTCTTCACGCTTGACGAGATCGGGGCGCACCCAGATCGGCGTCGAGAACGCGTACACGCCGAGATCGGCGTACGCCCACTGAACGAACGACCCTGCACGATCCGAATCCGATCCCTTCGAGATCCCCGTGATCTTGCGGAATACCTCGGATGCGACCTCGTAAAAGGATTGATCTTCCTTTTCGATCCCCTTCGGCACACGCCCCTCCGGGCCGTACTGACCGACCGAGGGAATCGAGGCGATGGTGTCATGGTGCCCGTAGACGACAACACCAATCACATTCGTGCGCTCCTGCAGCCAACGCACCAGCGCAAGGGTCTCCGGCCGCGCGAGCGGATACAGCCCCGCACCCTCGGCGAGATCGGGCCAGTGCGTCGGGAAGTTCCGATCCAGATCAACTCCGCCGCCCGCGGTACCGCCCCACCCATCCTCGTTGAATCGGCCGTCCCCGTCGTTGTCTCGCCCCTCGATCAGGAGCGCGTGCGTTGCCAGCTCGCCCTTCTCGGGACGCGGGGCACGCATCAATCGTCCATCTTCCGGATCGATCATGTGCGTCGCTTCGAGGGCGTACTTTGCATTCGGCGCGGGCACGCGCATCATCAGAATCAGCCCGTCACCATCGAGGTCGTCCGCGGGATCTTCATCGAATCGTCCATCCCGATCCGCATCCTGGCTCTCCGGAGCCCGCCCGTAGAGCGCTCGCGGCCGATGCTCGCGAAACTTCTCCGCACCCTCCGGATTGAGCACGGGCAGGATGTACACCGTGCGCTCAGCAAGAAGTTCCGCGTGTTGATCGATCAGTCTCGCACCGATCTGCGCTGCAACCTCGATGCCGATCTGGTGCGTTCCGCACACACCCGCAACGATCACGAGGGCCGGACGCTCATCGCGACCCCGGCCGTGCTGATCTCGCGCCGACTCTCCGACCGCCTGCACGATGATCGGCAGACCGTTCGGACTCGCGCCGATGGTGATCTGTTCGATGCTCGGCGCTGCCGTCAGCGACCCCGAAGCCGCCGCGAACACACCGCACACTCCGGCCCAGAGCAGGGGCAAACCGCGTTGCTGTTTCAATGCATCGTCCTTCCGCAGGTACGCAAGACTCACCGAACGCCGAGAGTAGCGTCAGTTCGAGCCGCGCCACAAGCCGAGCACGCAGGCCGAGTCGATGTCCGAGCCCGAACCGAAGAACTCCGGATCAGACCGGATTTGGGCAACCGTCGACGGGGCGTATCAGTCATCGATCTCCTGCACATCCCGCCTGACCCACACGCCGTCCTTCGGCCGCTCTGAGGCGAGCGTGTGCGTGTCCGGGTCGTAACAACCGGCGAGTTCGTCGTGCTCCAGCCGTCGATTCTTCGTATCCACCGCGAAATACGCCGCGCGAGCGATGAGGTGCGATGCGATCGGTGCGGTCAGAAAGAGAAACGCGATGATGAGCGACGCCTCTGCGGCGACCTTGAGATCCTGAAAATTCGTCGCGACCCCCAGCACGATGCAACCCACCCCGAGCGTTCCCGCCTTCGCCGAGGCCTGCATCCGCGTGAACAAGTCGGGCATGCGCAACACACCGATGCCCGCGATCATGCAGAAACCGGATCCCACGATCAGAAGAAACGCCGTCAGAAGTTCCGACATGTTCATGGGTTCGCTCGTTTCTCGATGTAGTACGCGAACGCGGCGGTGCCGAGGAACAGAATCAGCGCCATCACCACCGCAACGATCAGCAGCGACGAACGCCCGAACTGAATCGAATAGATGCAGATCGCCCCCGTCGCGAAGTACGCCAGAAGGTCCAGCGCCACGACCCGGTCCGGGAGCGAGGGACCGCGCAGGATCCGGTACACCGTCAGGAACATGGCGATGCCGAGCACGATCAGCGCGATCGAACAGATCAACTGCAATCCATCCGAAGGCATCAGGGCTTTCGCAAGAATCACCGCATCACCTCCAACAGCCGTCGAGCAAACTCCTCGCGAACCTCCCGACGCATCCGATCAGGATCGTCCAAGTGCATGAAATGCACGAACATCACGCGCTTGTCGTCCGAGACATCCAGCGTCAGCGTGCCCGGCGTCAGCGTGACCAGACTGCCGAGCACCGTAATCTCGATGTCGGTCATCTCCTCCAGCTCGATCGCGAGAATCCCCGGGCGCAACTTTGTCAGCGGCGAGAGCGTGTAATACGCGATCCGAACATTCGCGATGAGCAACTCCCGAATGAAAAAGATGAAGAATCGAACCGCCAGCCAGGCCCGCCGGAAGTACTTGAACGAATCCCCCCCGCCCCACGCCAGCGCGACCAGCGTGTACGCCAGCAGGAACCCCAGCAACAGACTCAGCGGGCTGAACTCCCCGATCACGATCATCCACACGATCGCCAGCAACAAGCTGATAAGGAGGATGCTCATGGCGCCTCCTCCTCAATCGGCATCAACAGCGCCCGGAGATACTCCTCGCCCAGCACCGTCGTGACATAGTTTCTCTCTTCGAGCAAAGCATCGATGCGCTCGATCTTGCCCGAGCTCTCCCACAATTGCTGGATGTACACGCGATCGGCAAGCAACTGATCCGCGGCCTTCTGAACCACCCGGAACGCGGGCCCGACGAGCACGCTCATCGCCACCATCAGCACGACCAGAGTCACGATCGGGACCAGCATCAATCGATACCCCGGCGGATCCTCCTCATCGCCGGGATCCGAGCCGCGCTCACCATCCGGCGTGTCCGGCGGCGGGGCCCAGAAGCCGTTCGCCCAGATCTTCGTCATCGAGAAGAGCGTCAGAATACTCACGACGAGACTGATCGCCACGACCGCATAGGTGCCAACCTCAAGCCCCGCACGCACCAGAGCGAGCTTGGCCCAGAACCCCGACAGAATCGGGATCCCCGCGAGAGACAACGCCGGGATCAGGAACATCGCACCGAGGAACGGCCTCGCGTGGTACAGACCGCCGACCTGCTCCAACTCCTCCGCGTTCCGCAATTTCTTCACCGCACCGGCGACGAAGAAGAGATTCATCTTGACCAGCGAGTGATGCAGCACGAAGAAGATCGCCCCGGCCAGCGCCATCCCGGCGCCCGCGGTCAGCATCGCCGCACGCTCCGCCTGTCCCTCCACGCCCGCCGCCATCGCGGCGCTGATCCCCACACCGGCGATCCCGAAGCCCGACAACATGTACCCGATCTGGCTGATGCTGTGGAACGCCAGAATGCGACGGATGTCCGTCTGCACCGCCGCACCGAGCACGCCCGTGAGCATTGTGATCGCACCCATCCACAGAATGATGAAGTGCGTCAACCACATCTCCTGGGTGTACACCAGCGAAAACATCCGGAAGATCGCGTACACACCGACCTTGGTCAGCACACCCGCAAAAACTCCGGACACCACTGGCGGGGGCGTGTGATACGACGCCGGAAGCCAGAAGAAGAACGGGAAGGCCGCCGCCTTGATCCCGAACGCACACAGAAAAATGAACGCCGTGACCGTGATCAACTCCGGCCGATCGGTCTGGGCGAGCTTGACCGCCAGATCCGCAAAGTTCAGCGTGCCCGCGAAGCCGTACAGCACGCCGATCCCGACGAGGAAAAGCGTCGAACTCAACAGATTGAGCGTCACATACTTGATCGCCCCCTCCAACTGCGGCCGCTCACCACCGAGAGCCAGCAGCACGAAGGAAGACATCAGCACCACCTCGAACCACACATACAGATTGAACACATCCCCCGTCAGGAATGCTCCGGACACTCCGCCGAACATCGCCGACAGCAGCGGATAGAAGCCGAATTTCTCGCGCCCTTTGTCGATCGAGCCGAAGGCGTACAGCACACCCGTCAGCGCGACCACGCCGTTCAGCAGCACCATGATCGCACCGAGACGATCCGCCACGAGCGTGATCCCGTACGGCGCCGACCAGCCGCTCATCTGGATCGAAACCACCCCGTAGGTCTCCACCTCCTGAAACAGCACAAGGCCGCTCAGGAGCAGACCGACAGTACCCAAGAGCGTGATCCCGCGCTGCAGGCGTGTCGAGTTCCAGACGAACAGACACGCGATCGCCGTCGCGAAGGGAATCAGAACCGGAAGTGCTACGGAAGAGTTCATCGGTCGGTGTTCTTCATCTCATCAAGATCGTCCGTGCCCACTTCCTGGTAGGCACGCTTCACAAGCACCGCCGCGAACGAGACGATGCCGAACGAGATCACGATCGCGGTCAGAATCAACGCCGCGGGCAACGGATCGGAATATTCACCCTCCAGCCGCGACTCCCCCATCGGCACCAGCGGCGGCCTCCCGCGAACCAATCCGCTGGACAGAAAGATCAGCAGGTTCGCGCCGTGCCCGAGCAGAACAAGCCCGATGATCAACTTCACAACGCTCCGGCGCAGAATCATGTAGATCGATGCCGCGAACAGAACGCCGACCGTGATCGAGAGCAGAAGATTCATTCCGCATCCTCCGCCAGCGACAGAATCATGATCAGCGTCACCGCCAACACCACCAGATACACCCCGATGTCGAACAGCGTCACCGTCCCGAACTTCACCTCACCGAACGCCGGGAGCCCCTGCGGCCAGACACCGGTAAACCATGCATCCCCCATGAGCATCGCAGGCGCCCCCGAAAGCAACGCGATCGCAAGCCCAAGCCCGAGAATCGTCGTCAGCGACAGCGGCAGAAGACGGCGCGCCTCCTCGACGGAATACGCCAGGGCGTACAGCGAGAACGCGGAGGCCGCCAGCAAACCGCCGACAAACCCGCCACCCGGCTCGTTGTGCCCACGAAACAGCACAACGACGGAAAACACCAGCAACGCCGGCAGCAGGAAGACCGAGGATGTCCGGAAGATCAACGATCTCACGCGCCCTCCCCCTTCCCGCCGTCACCCTCGGTCCCGCCGTTCGGATTGCTCGCTCGCAACCGCAGCAGCGTCATCACCCCCAGCGCGGCCAGAGCAAGAACGACGATCTCGCCGAAAGTATCCGTGGCCCGGAAATCAACCAGAATCACATTCACGACATTCCGGCCGTACGCCACCGGCGCGGCGTTCTCCGCGAAGTAGTCCGAGATCGGTCCCGACAGCGTGACATCCGCCGCCAGCAACGCCAGCACGGTCATCATCGCTCCGAACCCCAGCGCGAGCAGAACATCCATCCACCTCGAAATCGGCGTCGAGAACGAGCGGAACCGCGGCAGGTGATACACCACCAGCACAAGAATGATCACGATCAGCGTCTCGATCGCGAACTGCGTCATCGCCACATCGAACGCACCGAAGATCACATACACCGCGGCGATCGCGAACCCGACGATGCCCAGCACCGACACCACCGCGAGCCGCGTCCGGATCGTCGAAGCGCCGATCGCACCCGCCATAATGAACATCACCAGCGCGATCTCAAAGTAGAACGGCTGGTCGATCGGCAGCGGTATCCGTTCGATCCCCGATCGGTACAGCCCGTATCCCACCAACGCAATCGTTGTTCCGAGGATCGTCCAGACATAATGCCGCAGATACCCGTTCTGGAGAATCCGCGTCTGCCACCACGCCAGCCAAAGCGTCCCCGAGACGCTCCGCGTGTACATCCGCGCCGGACCGACCACATCGAGCCATTCCACCGGTGATGTCGCGCGACGCCACAACGCCCGCACCACAAACAGAACCACGCCCGCGACGATCGCCCCCACCGTCAGCGCCATCGACAGATCCGCCTTCATCAACGAACCCAAGCCGATCGAAACGCTCTTCTCCGCCCCCGCGACGCTCGACGCCGCACTCGCGATCAGCGGCGCGGCGAACCAGCCCGGCATCACCCCCGCGACCACGCCCAGCACCGCCAGCACCAACGGCCCGAACAACAGCCCGGGGCTCACCTCGTGCGCTTCACCCGCGCTGCCCTTCAGCTTCCCGATGAACGGCAGCACACCGACCATACAAGCCACCATCGCCGTCATCACGCTGAACGCCGTCACACCCACCACCAGAATCGTCTCCCACTCGCTCCCGTGCAATCCGTACTTCATCAGCTTCTTGGCAGCGAAGCCGAGCATCGGAGCCACGCCCGCCATGGATGCCGCCGCGAGCAGCGCCGCCGCGAAGGTCAACGGCATCTTCCCCGCGAGTCCGCCCACCTTCTCCGTGTCCTTCTCGTGCGCCCCGTGATCCACATTCCCCGCAACCAGGAACAATGCACCCTTGAACATCGCGTGCGCGAACAGATACCCCATCGCCCCGACCGCGGCGTTCGCGCCCAGCCCGAGCAACATCGCCATTGCTCCCAGCGATGAGGTCGTCGAATACGCCAGCAGCTTCTTGTAGTAGGTCTGCCGGCTCGCGAGAAACACCGTCCCCACCATCGTGATCCCGCCCAGCACCACCAGCGTCGTATCCCACAACGCCATCCCGCTGAAACCCTGCTGGAAGCGCGCGATCAGGAAGATCCCCGCCTTCACCATCGTCGAGGAATGCAGATACGCGCTCACCGGCGTCGGCGCCTCCATCGCGCCCGGCAGCCAGAAGTGGAACGGGAAAATCGCGCTCTTCGTCAGCGCACCCAGCAGAATCAGCACCACCGCCCCGTGGACCAACCCCGAATCTCGATCGATCGCTCCACCCGCCAATCCCTCGATCAGACCGCTCACCGACCACGGATCGTCCAGCGACGCCTGCATCCCCAGGACCCCCAGCAGCACCAGTCCAGCCAGCAACGCAAGCCCGCCGATCCCCGTCACCAGCAGCGCCTGCAACGCCGAATCCCGCGCGGCCTTCCGCTGGTGATCGAAACCGATGAGCAGGTACGAGGTGATGCTCGTCAACTCCCAGAACACGAACAACGCGATCACATTGTCCGTCAGCACCAGCCCCAGCATCGAGCCCATGAACCCCAGCAGATACGAGTAGAACCGCCCCAGATGCACATGCCCCTTCAGGTACGCCCCCGCGTACACCACCACCAGAACGCCGACCCCCGTCACCAGCAGCGCAAAGAGCAGCGCAAGCCCATCCAGCCGGAACCCCAGCATCACCCCCAGTTCAGGGGCCCAGTTCCAGTTCTCAAAAACCGAGCCCCCCTCGAAGATCCGCTTGGCCTCACGCAGGAAGTAGATGAACCCCGCCAGTGGGGCCAGAGCCAGCACAGGGGCCGCGAACCGCCCGAGCAACCGATGCACCACCGGCCCGACAAGAGCCGCTCCGAAGATCAGTAAGGTCGCGATCAGCACGCCTGCGGGTCCCTCAGACAGTCAAAGCACGACAGGCACGCCACACGGACCGCGCCCGCACCCCCGTAAATTCACGGGAAGCACAGTCTATATCGGTCCTCCACAGCCCACACACGATTTCCATCACACCCGAATCTGCGCGGCATCACACACCCGACTCGATGCGCAGCAACAACCCTCCGCCCGAACGCGCAGTTTTTGCCGATCGCACGAATCCCCACCAGATCAGCCGAGGTTCATCGTCATCAGGAACTCTGCGTTGCTCTTGCTCTTCTTCAGGCGGCCCTTGAGAAGCTCCATCGACTCCACGACATTCATGTCGCTCAACACCTTCCGGAGTCGGTAGACCAGCTCCAGTTCCTTCGGATCCAGGAGCAGCTCCTCGCGACGCGTGCCGCTCGCCGCGATGTCGATCGCCGGATAGACCCGCTTCTCGACCAACCGCCGGTCCAGGTGCAGCTCGCTGTTGCCCGTGCCCTTGAACTCCTCGAAGATCACCTCGTCCGCCTTCGAACCGGTATCCACGAGCGCGGTCCCGAGGATCGTCAGCGAGCCGCCGTTCTCGATCGCCCGTGCCGATCCGAAAAACTTCTTCGGACGCGTCAGAGCATTCGAGTCGATGCCGCCGGTCATGATCTTGCCCGAGTGCGGGCTGTTGGCGTTGTACGCGCGAGCCAGACGGGTGATCGAGTCCAGCAGAATCACCACATGACCGCCGAACTCCACCCAGCGCCGTGCCTTCTCGATCACCATCTCGGCGACCTGCACATGGCGTGAAGAGTCCTCGTCGAAGGTCGAGGCAACCACCTCAACCTCTTTCTTCGTATTCCTCCGGAAGTCCGTCACTTCCTCCGGGCGCTCGTCGATCAGCAGCACGATGATCTTCACCTCAGGGAAATTCGTGCTGATCGCCTGCGTGATCTTCTGAAGCAGAACCGTCTTGCCGGTCCGCGGCGGAGCCACGATCAGCCCGCGCTGGCCGCGACCGATCGGAGCAACGAGATCAATCACCCGGGTCTCGATCACATCCGGCGTCGTCTCGAGCACATAACGCTCCTCCGGGTGCAGCGGCGTCAAATCCTCGAAAATCGGCAGCGATCGCAGGACCTCCGGATCCTGACCGTTCACCGTATCCACACGCAGCAACGCGAAGTAACGCTCACCTTCCTTCGGCGGACGGATCGCACCCTTGATCTCCATCCCCTTCCGCAAGCCCATACGCCGGATCTGCGAGGGCGCGACATAAATGTCATCCGGCGCAGCGATGTACGACGCCTCGGGGCTCCGTATGAACCCGTACCCCTCGGGCATCACCTCGAGCGTCCCCTCGCCGAACATCAGCGCCCCCGCATCGGCACGCTGCTTCAGCAACTGGAAGATCAGATCCTGACGCGGCACCTTGTGGTAATCCGTCAGCCCCTCCCGCTCCGCCACCTCGTGCACCTCGCGGATGTCCATCCGCTGCAACTCCGAGATGTGCAGAGAGTTCTTCTCCGCCTGCTTGTACTCCTTCGTCGAGACGATCTTCTCGAGTTCTTCCGCCTCACGGATCAGATCCTCATCGCTCGGCAGCACCGCAGAGGGAATCCCCGAATATCCCTGACCGCCTCCGCCACCGCCGCCCATTCCACCCGGACCCTTCTTCTTCTTCTTGCGCTTCTTCTTGCCCTGCCCGTACGAACTCTGCCCCTGGTACCCGCCTCCGCCACGGTTCCCGCCGTACTGCGATGACGAACCGCCACCCCCTCCGCCGCCCTAGCCCGATCCGCCCCCACCCCCGGAACCACCCCCGGAACCGCCACCACTCCCCGAACC
>REDD01000135.1 GCA_007693725.1 Phycisphaeraceae bacterium | reverse complement strand
CTGGAGGCCGGCATGGCGGCGGGTCGGACAGATCGTGGCAAGGGCATCGCGGTCCGCATCCTCTCGGTCGGGATCGCGTTGGTGCTCGGGGTCTTCGGCGGGATCGGGGTGTTCACATTCGGCTACGGCGACGGCACGGCGTATCTGGGGAACGATCCGGCCTCGTGCGCGAACTGCCATGTCATGCAGGGTCACTACGACTCGTGGCTCAAGTCGAGTCACAAGAATGTCGCGACCTGCAACGACTGCCACACGCCGCACAACTTCGTCGGGAAATGGATCACGAAGGCGGACAACGGCTTTTTTCATTCGCTCGCGTTCACGACGAATGACTTTCACGAGCCGATCCGCATCAAGGCGCGGAACAGTCGTGTGACGCAGAACGCGTGTCTGCATTGTCACAGTGATCTTGTGAATCACATGCTTCCGGTGGAGCGTGGCGGGGACATGCTGTCGTGCGTGCATTGCCACACGGATGTGGGGCATGCGCTGCGACGGTGATGAACGGAGAGGTGCGAGATGTTGAAGCGTGACGAGAAGGGCATGATTCGGTCGAGGCGTCGCGGTCGCGTCATGCTGCTGGGGCTCGTGTTCATCGTTGCGATGGTGGCAACGCTGATCGTGACCTGGGTGCTGATCACGATGTTCGGTCACAGGCAGGCGGCCCGGACGCCGTTCGTGCGCGTGGCCGAGGTGAACGAGATGATGACGGATCCGGAGCCGTGGGGGCGGAACTGGCCGCACCAGTACGACGGTTGGCGTGCGACGGCGGGCGATGACTTTCGTGCCGGGAGCAGTGCGCTTCCCGAGAGCAAGCTCGACCAGCAGCCGTGGCTGCGTCGGCTGTACGCGGGGTATGCGTTCAGCATCGACTATCGCGAGGCGCGCGGGCATGCGTACATGCTCTACGACCAGATGGTGACGGAGCGCATCACGCAGCGTCAGCAGGCGGGCGCGTGCTTGCACTGCCACGCCTCGACGACGGTGCTGTACCGGCGGATCGGTCTGGAGGCGATGGGGAAGGAAGTGACCGAGGAGGCGCTCGCGCGCGATTTCAACATGGAGGCGGTGGACCGCGGATTCGAGGAGCTGAGCCGCCTGCCCTATCAGGAGGTCCTGGCGATGCTGCTCAGGACGCCCGACGGCACGCCGGGCCAGGCGACTCCATCGTTCCCGTTGGCGCCGATGGGCGGATACACGGGGCAGTTCGCCGGGCAGCCGGTGCCGGAGGGGCATCCCGTGATCGGCGAGGCGCACCCGGTGAGCTGCGTCGACTGCCATCATCCCGAGACGATGAACATCCGCGTGACGCGACCGGGCTTCACGCGCGGGATCGCGGCGTTCGCGGCGGGTGACGGCGATGCCTCGCACCTTCCGAGCATCGAGCGCTGGCGTCGGGGCAATCGGCGGGATCCGTACGATCCCAACGCGCTCGCGAGCCGTCAGGAGATGCGGACCTTCACCTGTGCGCAGTGCCATGTCGAGTACTACTGCGCGACGGAGGCCACGCTGGTCTACCCGTGGGCCTACGGGCTCCGCATGGAGGACATGGAACGCTACTGGGAAGACAAGGTCTTTGACGACGGGCGTGCGTTCTACGACTACAAGCACGGCGAGACGGGGGCCCCGCTGTTCAAGGCGCAGCATCCGGAGTTCGAGCTGTGGAGCCAGGGGATCCACGCCCAGAGCGGCGTGAGTTGCTCGGATTGCCACATGCCCTACGAGCGTGTCGGCGCGATGAAGGTCAGCAACCACACCGTTCAGAGTCCGCTGAAGAACATCAACAACGCGTGCCAGCACTGCCACAACGAGTCGGAGACGGAGTTGATCTCGCGCGTGAAAACGATCCAGAACCGGACGGTCGCGATGACCGAGCGTGCCGGTCAGGCGATGACCGAGATGCTCGACGCGATCATGGAGGCGAAGGCGGCGGGGGCGAGCGATGAGGATCTGGCCGAGGTCTATCGGTACCAGCGCCGGTCGATGTGGCGGCTGGACTTCATCAGCAGCGAGAATTCCAAGGGGTTCCACGCGAGCCAGGAGGCGGCGCGGATCCTGGCGGAGTCGATCGACTACAGCCGCCGCGCGCAGGCGATGGCGCTGCGTTGGCGTGCGCCCGATGCCCCGAGCACGGACGATCTGCCGGTCGTCCCGGTGAAGGGCGTGACAGAGGGAAGGTGATCGGCGAGGGATTGGGGTGAAGGAGGTCCGCGTGTTGGGAAGCGATGCTTTCGCGCGTGTGTCGGTGGTGTTGTTGCCTTTGGCGATGGGGGGTGTGTGCGGCGTGCAGGGGGCGGAGGGCGAGCGAGCAGCGCCGGAGGAATCGGCTGTGGATGAGGGTGTGAGTGCTGCGGTGCGCGAGCGCCCGCCATTGGGATGGCTGTCGGATCCGAAGCAGGAGCCGGCGGACATCTTCGAGGCGCTGGTGGGGGGAAAACTGCACCTGAACAACCGCTTCCGGATCGAGCTGGCGGACACGACGGGGCGCGATTCGTCGACCGCGATCACGAATCGGATCCGGCTGGGGTACGAGACGAAACCGTACTACGGATTCAGCGGCATGATCGAGATGGAGAATGTCGCCTCCCCGGATCGTGACAATTACTTCGTGCCCGCGACCGGCGCCGGAAGTCCGAGGCGGACGCCCGTGGCGGATCCGACGGGGACAGAGGTGAATCAGGCGTACGGTCGGTTCGCTGCATCATCGTTGGGCGACACGGGGATTTCATTGGATGTGCGGGGCGGTCGGCAGCGGATCCTGCTCGACGATGAGCGGTTCGTCGGCAATGTCGGGTGGCGTCAGTTCGAGCAGACCTTCGACTCGGTGAGCGCGCGGACGAACTTCGGCGTGGATGGGTTGAGCGTCTTCTATGCGTATGTGTGGGAGGTGAAGCGGATCTTCGGCCCCGATGGCGATGATCCAAGGTCCGACTCGCACCTGCTGAATGTGTCGTACAGGTTGGCGCCGGAGTTGACGGTGACGGCGTTCGGATACCTGCTGGACTTCCGGGACGACGAGCCGCTGAACTCGACGGACACCTACGGCGTGCGGCTCACGGGGCTGCTCGGGGACCACGAGCGCGAGGAAGGGGCGCTCACTTTCGGGTACGAGTTGAGCTACGCGCGACAGGTGGATGCCGGGTCGAACCCGGTGGACTTCGCGGCGGATTTCTTCGCGGTCGAGGGCAAGGTGCAGCGCGCCGGGCTCGGATGGCTGTCAATCGGCTATCAGTTTCTCGGGAGCGACGACGGCGACTTCGGCTTCCGGTTTCCGCTGGGAACGAACCACAAGTTTCAGGGATTCGCGGATCAGTTTCTCGTGACGCCCGCCGACGGTTTGCAGGATCTGTATGTCGCGGTGGGGACGGAACTGGCGTGGGGGATCAAGCCGATGGTGGCGTTCCATCAGTTCTACACCGATCAGGGGGGTGAGGATCTGGGGTGGGAGTTGGACTTCGCGGTGTCGAAGCAGATCACCCCGCAATGGTCGGTGCTGCTGAAGGGCGCGTACTTCGACGGCCACTCGGGCCAGCCGGATACGACACGCTTCTGGATCCAGACGGAGTTCCGGTTCTAGCGGGCGATCGAGCGTTGGCGCGGGTGCTTTACGCCCGTTGCATGTCGATGGTCTGCTCGCGGTCGGGACCGACGGAGACGAAGCGGATGGGCGTGCCGGTGAAGTGTTCGATGCGCTGGAGGTAGGCGCGGGCGTTGGCGGGGAGGTCGTCCGGGGTGCGTGCGCTCGTGATGTCCTCGGAGAAGCCGGGGAGCGTTTCGTAGATGGGCGTGGCGCGGGCGAGGTCGGTGGCGTCGGGGAGGAAGCGGTCGATGCGCTGATTGTTGAATTCGTAGGCGATGCAGAGCTTGAGTTCGGGGAGTCCCGAGAGGACATCCAGGAGCATGATGGAGAGGGCGTCCGCGGCGTTGATCATGGTGCTGTAGCGGAGCGCAACGAGGTCGAGCCAGCCGCATCGGCGCGGGCGTCCGGTGGTCGTGCCGTACTCGCGTCCGCGTTCGCGGATGGTGTGGGCAGTGTCGTCGTGGAGTTCTGTGGGGAAGGGGCCGGCGCCGACGCGGGTGGAGTATGCCTTGGCGATGCCGAGGATGTCGGTGATGTGCTTGCCGGGGATGCCCGCGCCGGAGGGGATGCCCAGCGCGGTGGTGGATGATGAGGTGACGAAGGGGAATGTGCCGTGGTCGATGTCGAGGAGTGTTGCGTTCGCGCCCTCGAAGAGGATGCGCTTGTTGTCGCGGAGGAGTTGGTGGAGAAGGTATGTGGTGTCGGTGATGTGCGGGCGGAGGCGCTCGGCGATCGGCTGGAGCGACCGGAAGATGGTCTCGGGATCGTGCGGCGTGGTGTCGGGGTCGAGGGCGTGGAGGGTGTTGTGGAATCGGCAGGCGTGTTCGAGCCGTTCGCGGAGTGTGTCGGGCCGGAGGAGATCGCCGGCGCGGATGGCGCTCGAGCGGTTCGCCTTTTCGGCGTAGGCGGGTCCGATGCCGCGCTTGGTGGTGCCGATGGCCCGCCCGGTGTCGTCCTTGGTGAGGAGCTGTTCGCGCAGCGCATCCTGCGTCTGGTGATAGGGGAGCACGAGGTGCGCGCGGTCGGAGAGGATGAGTCCGGAGGTGTCGATGTTCTGCTGGTTGAGCGTGTCGAGTTCCTTGACGAGGGCGAAGGGATCGACGACGAGGCCGTTGGCGATGATGGCGAGGACGCCCGGGTGGAGGATGCCCGAGGGGAGGAGGTGGAGGGCGAAGCGTTTGCCCGCGAACTGGACGGAATGCCCCGCGTTGGCCCCGCCGTTGTATCGGACGATGGCGTCGTAGTTGGGCGTGAGAAGATCGATGATCTTCCCCTTGCCCTCATCGCCCCATTGGAGGCCGACCACGGCGTTCGCGTGCCCCGTGACGGGGTCCGCGGGGCTCGGTGCGGCGGCGGAATCGGGGAGGTCGGTGCGTGGTTTGGTCATGTGGTCTGGTGGGGCTCTCGGGGTTTCCGGGGCTTTCCGGGGTTTCCGGGGGGGATCGGGGAGGGATTGAGCGTCAAGGGCGGTGTGATTGCAGCCGATGGAAGCATGGGAGAGAGCGCGGGTCAACCGCTGTCGCTCCGGTCAGGGAGGTATCGGCGATGGAGCAGTCGCAGACCGTGCGGATCATGTGCCCGAATCTGAGTTGCCGTTCGATTCTGGCGGTGCCCGTGAGCGCGCGCGGGAAGCTTGTGCGCTGCAAGGCGTGCGGCACGAACATCAGCGTTCCGGCGAAGGCAGCGCCGATGCCCGCGAGTCCTGAGAGGAACGACTCGGAGGGTGGGGACCAATCGAAGGTGGCGTGAGGGATTCCAGGGTCCGAGGATCTGGGATTCCGGGATTCCGGGGGTTCGGGGATTCCGGGGGGGGCGTTGAGCCCGTGAAGCATCAGAGCTTTGGAGCATCGTCGTCTTCGAAATCGAAATCGAAGTCGAAGATGCTGGAGTCTTCACCCTCGCCGGAGCCGAGGAGACTCTGAAGCCCGGGGCCTTTGGTGACGGTCTCATCCATCATGCTGCTGGAATCCGAATCGCGCGATCCGGCTGTTCCGGCTGCGGGCTGGCCGCGGGGCGGCGTGGCGGTGAGGTCGGGTTCCTCGAAATGGGGCTCGGGGATGTCGGGCTGGCCGTTGACCTGCACGCCCACGCGGCAGCCGCCGATGCCGACGAGGTCGCCGGGTTGGAGGAGCCGTTCATCGACGCGCTCGTTGTTGCAGTAGGTGCCGTTGGAGGAGCCGAGATCGCGGAGCATGAGATGTGCGCCGTCGAAGCGGAGTTCGCAGTGTCTGCGCGAGACGCTCGGGAGCGGGACGCGGATCTGGGCATCGGAGTGGCGACCGATGATGAAGCGCCCGGGCTTG
Organism: Phycisphaeraceae bacterium; assembly: GCA_007693725.1. Taxonomy (GTDB): domain Bacteria; phylum Planctomycetota; class Phycisphaerae; order Phycisphaerales; family UBA1924; genus REDD01. Next base: position 4,388 of record REDD01000135.1, on the reverse strand, counting down.
AGATCGACCTTCTTCTTTTCGCCGGGGCGGAAGAAGATGAGGGTGAACTTGTTGGCTTGGTCGGTGTCCGGCATGTTCACTTCCATCGCGTCACGCTGGGGCGTCCAGCGGTCCTACCGTCATGATCGGGCTTGGTTGGGGTTTCGGATGACCCACGCGGACGAGCGAGCGGCCGGCCCATTTCCCGAACCGAGTTTCCGATCATGTCGCAGACTGAGCGTCAACCTACCGAACTGACCCTCCGGGGGCAACGGGCAACCGGCGAGGGGGCGTTGCGGGGGGTGAGGGGGGTTGGATCGCTGTATGTCCATGTGCCTTTCTGCTTCCACAAGTGCCATTACTGCGACTTCTACTCGTTTGTCGATTCGCGGGATCGGCAGGGGGTGTTTCTGGAACGCCTGAAGGCGGAGCTGGGGGTGCTGGCGGGGCACGCCGGGGCGTTGCGGACGGTCTTCGTGGGCGGGGGCACGCCCTCGCTGCTGCGGGCGGAGTTGTGGGAGGACCTGCTGGGGTGGCTGCGGGAGCGGTTCGCGTTCGGGGAGGGGTGCGAATTCACAGTTGAGTGCAACCCGGAGACGGTGACGCCGGAGCTGATGGGCGTGCTGGCGGCGGGGGGGGTGAATCGGGTGAGCGTGGGGGCGCAGTCGTTCGATCGGCGCCATCTGGCGACGCTGGAGCGGTGGCACGAGCCGGAGAATGTCGGGCGGGCGCTGGCGATGGCGCGGGATGCGGGGATCGAGCGCCGGAGTCTGGATCTCATCTTCGCGATCCCGGGGCAGACGCTCGGGGAGTGGGAGCGAGATCTCGAAACGGCTCTGGGGCTGCCGGTGGATCACCTCTCGTGCTACGCGCTGACCTACGAGCCGAACACCGCGATGACGAAGCGGCTGGAGCGGGGCGAGTTTGCGGGCGCGGATGAGGATCTGGAAGCGGACATGTACGAGCGGACGGTGGAGATGCTCGGGAGCGCGGGGTTCGAGCGGTACGAGGTGAGCAACTTCGCGCGCAGTGGCATGGCGTGTGCGCACAACATGGTGTACTGGCGCGGCGAAGAGTGGCTGGCGGCGGGGCCGTCCGGCTCGGCGCACGCGGGCGGTCAGCGGTGGAAGAATGTTCCGCACCTGACGGAGTGGATGGATGGCGTGGCGCGGAGCGGCGGGTACAGCCCGATCGTGGACTATGAAGGGCAAGATGCTCTTCGTGCGCTGTGCGAGCGGATCATGCTGGGGCTGCGGCTGGGCGAGGGGCTGGATGCGGAAGATTTGCAGCGCCGGGCGGCATCGCTTGGTGTGTGGGAGGCGGTGCGCATGCGGATCGAGGCGCATCGGCGCTCGGGGATGCTGACGGATGAGCGCGAGCGTGTGCGGCTGAGCGGGCGCGGGTTTTTGTTCGCGGATGGGATCGCGAGCGACCTGATGATCGCTGCGCAAGAAAAAACGCCCGGCTGAAGACCGGGCGCTTTGAGGTGTGTCGTTTGAACGGCGGGCGATTACGCGCCGACGAGTGACTTGAGGTAGTGGGGGCGCGCGGCGTCCTGGTCGATGGGATCGACATGGACCTTGCGGCCGTTCCAGATCACTGTGCCGTTGCAGAGTGCGAAGAGGGTGTCGTCCTTGCCGCGTCCGACCATGTAGCCGGGCTGCCACTTGGTGCCGCGCTGGCGCACGATGATCGAGCCGTGCTTCGCGGTCTCACCCGCGTAGAGCTTGACGCCGAGGTACTGGGGGTTGGAGTCGCGCCCGTTCTTGGTGGAACCCTGTCCCTTTTTGTGTGCCATTGCGATGCTCGCTTTCAGCGACCCCGGTCTGAGCGGGGGGTGCGGCCGTGTGAATCGATGGATCTTTCGTCGTGCCCCGCCCTTGCCTCGTGGCGGGGATGTGGGGCGGGGAGTCTATCGGCGGGTCAGCGGAGAATCCAGCGCTGCTGGACCCGTTCGAGGGGTCGGCTGGAGCGGGGGTTGAGTTCGCCGGGCACCTCGTGGCGGAGTTCGAGGGTCTTCCGGAGGAGGACCTCTTCGCCGTTGTCCGGGCGGATGTAGCGCCGGGTCTCGCCGCTGAAGCCGACGGCGAAGATGATGGCGTCGTTGATGCGGAAATTGTCGGCGGGCCAGACGACGAGGCCGTCCTTGGCGTTCTCCCGTCCGGGGAGGATGGGGCCCTGAATGGAGATTTCGTCCTCGAGGAGGGGGTTGCGGAGCATTTCGAGGATCCGGCGGACGGCGTCGCGGGGGACGCGACGGTTGGAGCGGAGGATCTCGCCGTCGTCGGTGTACAGCTCGAAGATCGGGGCGAGGGTCTGGTCGGAGCCGGTGTTGTTCGTGACGCGGTAGGTGAAGTAGTAGAAGGCGCGGGGGCCTTCCTCGGGGAGGTTGATGGTGGTGACGCGGAGGGGTCCGGGCTCGACGGTGAGTTCCCAGCGTCTGGGGACGGGGTCGGGCTGGGGTGCGGCGTAGAGGAGGGGGGTTGCGAGGATCCCGACGAGGAGGGCGAGGGTCGCGAGGAGGGCGAGCCGGAGGGTCGGGATGGCGGGTTGGTGGGTCATCTGGATGGCTTCCGGTTGCGTGCTGTGTGGATTGAGGTGGGAAGCGTAGTCTATGGCTCGGCTCGTCTGCCGCAACCGATACGCCATGGGGCGGGTTTTCGTTGCAGGAGAACGGAATTGGCTGTTCGATCGAAGCGTCGTGCTGTGGAGGTGTCGGTCGGGGCGCGTGTGGTGCGCGTGGACCGCGGGATGCGGGTGGAGGCGGCCTCGCGGCTGGTGGCCCACGCGATGCCGGGGGAGCGGGAGCCGGGGAGGCGGTTGATCGCTGCTGCGGCGGAGAACCAGATCAATCTGGAGCAGATGTGGGCGAGCGTGGACGGGGAGACGGGGCGGGTCGGCCAGGTGTGCGTGGTGGTGCCGGGGAACGGTGGGACGGGGGTGTGCTTCGCTTCGATGCCGCGGAGCGAGGAGGAGGCGTTGGAGCTGGGGAGTGTGGTCGATGCGGCGTGCCGCGAGGTGGAGGGGGTTCGGCTGGCGCAGATTCTGTTGGAGCCGCAGGAGGAGCGTCTGGCGCGGGCTTTCGAGCAGGGGGGCTTTCTGCGGCTGGCGGTCCTGGATTCGATGCGCCGGAGCGTGCCATCGCAGCGAGAGGTCGCGGAGTGGGGGCCTGCTACGGGGTGGGGCGAGGGCGTGGAGGTGCGCTCGTGGCGGGTCGGGGACGACGAGGCGGTGGGGCTGGCGATCGAGCGGAGCTACGAGGAGACGCTGGACTGCCCGGCGCTGTGTGGGCTTCGTCCGATGGAGGATGTGATCGCGAGCCATCGGGGGACGGGGGTGTGGGATCCGTCGCTGTGGTTCATCGTGTTTCTCGATGGAGCGCCGGAGGGCGTGGTGCTGCTGAACCCGTCGCCGGGGATCGGGAGCGTGGAGTTGATCTATCTGGGGCTCTCGAAGCGGCTGCGGGGGCGCGGCCTCGGCGAGCGTCTGCTGCGGTACGGGCTTGCAAAGCTGGTCGGGCGCGAGGAACAGCGGGTGCAGTGCGCGGTGGATCGGGGGAATGCGCCGGCGCTTCGTCTGTACGAGCGGCTGGGCTTCCGCGTGTTCGAAAGTCGGCTCGCGATGGTTCGGAAAGTGTGAACAAGTCGGCTCGCGCAGGGGTGTGGAGAGCGGCGTAAGGCCTGTTTTTTGTGGGGTTTGCGTACTCATCCACAGGATTTGCCTGTGGATATCGCGAGGGGTGGATCAGAAAATTTTCAGATTGCGCAAATGCCGATGGCGTGGCGATTCCTGCGCATGTGGATGAAAAAGTCGGTTGCAGTCGTCCCCGTGCGGCGAAGATTGCTCTACCTTGTCGAAGCGGTTCAAGGATGAGCCGAGTCGGCGTTCGGAACACTGTGGCGCGAAGCAGTGCGACAGGGTTCCGGGAGAACGCGGGCGCGTCGGGCAGGGACGACACCTCCACATCCATGTTCATGTGTCTCCGTCGAGCGGACCGGTCGAGGATCCGTAGGCGGTCATGTTTTCCGAGAGGTGCATCGGTGAACTCAGCGGTCATAGCGCGCACGGTCGAAGCAAGGATGGCGGATCGGTTGATCGTCGAGGTGGGGGCGGATCGCTACGCGAGATACTTCCAAGGTTCGGTCCGGTTCGAGGTCTCCGACGGCGTGCTCGGGGTGGTCGTGCCGAGCGAGTTCCACAAGCGCTGGCTCGAACGGCAGTTCAGCGAAGCGGTGCAGGTGGTGGCGCGTGCCGAGCTCGGGGATGACGCGGCGCGCGTGGTGTGGGGTGTGGATCCGGGTGTGGCGGAACACGCGAGTGTGAATGAAGCAGCGGTGGAAGCCGCCGCGAAGTCGCTCCGAGCGGATGCGGAGGGCAGCGCGCCAACTCCTCCAGGCGCGCTGCCCCCC
>REDD01000116.1 GCA_007693725.1 Phycisphaeraceae bacterium | reverse complement strand
CTGCGAGGGCGCGGACGAAGTCGCGGTCCCGCTCGGCCTGCTCGATGGGGCGCATGTCGTGGACGATGTGCGCGAGGGTCACGGCGTCGGGTTGTGCGGCGGCCAGCGCCACGCCGAGGGCCACGGAATCGCCGCCGCCGGAACACGCGACGAGCGTGCGGGGCGCGGACTCGGCGGTGAGGCGACGCCACGCGAGGATGATGCGCCGGGCAACGGGATCATTGCGAAGCGCGCGGAGCGTTCCCTGGGCGGTTCCGGGCACACTTCCGGGGGAAGTTCCGGGAGCGCTTCCGGGGGTGATTTCGGGCTGATTTCTGCTCGTCACGAAGGAATCGTACCGATCTGGACGGTTGGAAACGCTGTTTTCTTTGAGGAGCAGGAAGCTGTGGGGTTGTCGTTCACTTTCATGATGGCGGAGACGGCGGGGCGTGGGCCATCGAGCAGCGCGGCGTGGATGCTGTCGCTGGGGATCCTCGTGCTCACCGCGACGCTGCTGCTGCGCCTCCGCCGGAAGCTGCATGAGCGGGCGGAAGAGGCGGAAGACCGAGCGGAGCGGCCCGCGCGCCCGGCCCCACGACGCCCCGGGGTGCTGGAGACGGCGAGCCAGCGTCGGACGCTGGAGGCATTGATGGTGGAGGTGCAGGAGCTGACGCGCCTGTGTGCCGCACAGATGGAGAACCGGGCCGTGCGGCTGGAGAAGCTGATCCGGGAGGCGGACGAGCGGATCGCGCGGCTGGATGATCGTCAGGGTGCGAGGTCACGCGAGGATGTGTGCGTGGCGGAGCGGGTGGGGGCGAGCTCGGCGTTTCTGCGGCGGGATGCTGATCCGCTGACGGAGCGGATCTACCAACTGGCGGACAGCGGCGTCTCGTCCGTGGAGATCGCTCGCGAGTTGGACGAGCAGACGGGGAAGGTCGATCTGATTCTCGCGCTGCGCGACCGCTGATGCCGGCGATCAGCAGCGCTTGCGGAGTCCGTCGAGACAGAGAATCTCGAAGACGATGTGCGCGGCGATGAGCGCGGTGTTTCCGGCGACATCGCGGTCGGGGAGCACTTCAACGACATCCGCGCCGACGAGGTTGGGCGGGCCGATGGGCCCGGAGGCGAAGTGACGCAGGAGCGCGAGCGCTTCGTACGAGGTGAAGCCGCCGACGGAGGGCGTGCCAGTACCGGGGGCGAAGACGGGATCGATGCAATCGATGTCGAAGGTGAGGTAGGTCGGTGCATCGCCGATGGCCTTGCGGAGGCGATCGATGGTCTCGTAGCCCTCGCGCCGCCATTGCTCGCAGGTGACGATGGTGACGCCGTGATCGCGTGCGTAGGCAAGGTCGTCGCGGGTGTTGAGCGGTCCCTTGATGCCGACGGAGAGCATGCGCTTCGGGTCGAGGATGCCCTCTTCCACAGCGCGGATGAATGGCGATGCGTGGCTGTATCGCTCGCCGAGAAATTCGTCGAGGGTATCGACATGGGAATCGAAGTGGAGGAGCGCAAGTCCGCCCGCGGGCTTGCCCGCACGGTGGTAGGCGGCACGCATGTTGGCGAGCGTGTTGGAGTGGTCGCCGCCAAGCATGAAGGGCTTGGTGGTGCCGGGGTCAGGCAGATCGGTTGCGAACTGCGCGACGGTGGCGGTGTTGGCCTCGGCGTCGTAGGTGTGCACGGCCGAGTCGCCCGCATCCGCGAGCGAAAGCACCTCGGAGATCATGAGGTCGTGCTCGATGTGGTAGGGCTTGAGGTACTGGCTCTCCTCGCGGATGGCGCGGGGGCCGAAGCGAGCCCCGGGACGGTAGGTGACGCCGCTGTCGAAGGGCGCGCCGTAGATGGCCCAGTCGATGGGGCGGTTCTCGGGGGCGACATCTTCGATGCGCGGATAGCGTCCGAAGGTGACGAGCCCGGCGAAGCGTGGGGTGCGCCGAGCATCGGCGAGCTTGGTGCGTTGGGTGGTCATGTGCGGAGTGTAACGCCGGACCGGTGCTGATCCCGGGAACGAAAACGGCCCCGTCCCGATGAGGAACGAGGCCGCTGTACTGGGTAAAGAAGCGCCCGAGACATCATGGTCCCGAACGCAGGGGTTCAATTCAGGAGGGGCCTCAGCCCCCCACTCTCATCGGCTCAGCCGGCCTTCTTGCAGCAGCAGTTGCCGGCGGCGCACTTGGCCTTGCACTCGTCCGTGCAGTTCTTGCAGCAGTCGGGCGTGCACTTGCCGGTGCAGTCCTTGCAGCAGTCAGCGGCGCAGCAGGACGCGGCGTTGGCGCCGGTGGTCTGGCTGGCGCTGATAACGGCGGCCTGGGCCTGGCCGGACTTGCAGCAGCAGTTGCCTGCCGCACAACGGGCCTTGCACTCGTCCGTGCAGTTCTTGCAGCAATCGGGCGTGCAGACGCCGGTGCAGTCCTTGCAGCAGTCGGGAGCGCAGCAGGAGGAGGCGGAGGCGGCGATCACCTGAGCGCCACCCTCGCAGGACTTCGCACCGCAGCAAGCCGCTGCGCAGGAACTGGTGTTGGACGCGGCGATGGTCTGTGCGCCGTCGCACGACTTGGCCGGGCAGCATGTGCCGCTCTCCATCGAAGCGGGAGAGACGGTGTGGCTGCGGGTGCTGCTGTTGCTCGCGCAACCGGAGACAAACAGGGCCGCGGCGGCGAAGACTGCACAACAGGTCATGACAAGGTTCAGTTTCAGAGACATGATTTCGATTCCTTTCCCTCCGCACGGGAGGGCTTGTTTTTCTGGTTGCATCGGTGCTCGCCGGATGCGCAAGTGCATCACTCGTGCGGACAACGATGCGAGATTCATTCGATCAAATTGAGGGATACGAAGCTGCTTGGTCGGTTCGCGAGAACCGGACCCCGGACCCCCGGAACGGTATCGGCTATTGCAGCCAGATGCAGACTTGCGCGCACCACGCGGGCGCGGACTCGTATCGGGGTGGATCGTGCTCGATACGCGGCATGAAGCCGTGCGAGCGTGTCTCAGCAATCGCGGGATGCGCGATGCTCGGGGTGGGGAGCGTCAGGGACTGTCCGACGGCATCGCGGAGGGTCGCCTCGAAATCATCGAGGAAGCGCTTGGTGGCGCCGGGGCACCAGGTGCCGCAGCAGGGATCATCTTCCTGATCCGGCAGGGTCGGCTTGGCGGGCGGCTCCGGGGTCCGGCTCGCGTAGGGGCAACACTCGCAGCAGCCGTCGGTCGCGACGATCTCCTGCTGCATCGTGAGCAGCGCGTGGTGCCGATCACAGCAGGCGAGCACGATGCCGAACCCGCTCGTGAGCAGGTGGATCATGAGGCCGCAGATGATCAGGACACGCACGGACATGAATCCCCTTCCGAGGAATTTCCCTAACGGAAGCGTACCACGGATTTCGGCGAAAGCACGCGAAATGTCGAGCCGGAATCGTCCAAAATCGCCGTTTTTCGGTCCTCCAGCCCGTCCGACCCCATTCTCAGCCCGTCAGCCACGATTCCTCGAAGTGCATCCCCGGCAGCAGGGAGGCCTCGGCGTCGCCCTCGATGATGGAGGCGACGGGGTAGGCGGTGTAGTCGAGCGAGAAGGCCCCCGCCGGGCGATGGTTGCCCGAGAGACCCAGCCCGCCGAAAGGGAGGGCGCTCGATGCCCCGGCGGTGCCTGTGTTGACATTCACGCACCCGGCGCGGCTCTCGACGAGGAACCGCTCGATGGCTTCGGGGTTCTTTGTGAAGATCGCGCTGGCGAGGCCGTAGCGCGTCGTGTTCGCCTGCTCGATGGCCTCGTCGAACGACTTCACCGTGCAGATCCGCAGCAGCGGGCCGAAGAACTCGATATCGCATCCGGGATCGGAGAGATCGTCCGAGAGGGTGAAGCGGTCCACCTCGACGATGCCCGGCGTGATGTAGTGCCCGCCGGAAGGGTGCTCGGGGTTCACGCTCTCGAGCAGGACTCTCCCGCCCGCCTTCGCGATGGAATGCTGCGCCTCGAGGATGGCATCGCGGACCTCGGCGCGGATGAGCGGGCCCATGAAGACCGACTGATTGCGCGATCCACCGCCGATGCCGAGGGGATCGCCGATGATGAGGTTGCCCGCGAGCTTCTGGAGCAGCGGGACGAGTTGGGCTGCGATGCTCTCGTGGATGATGAGACGACGGGTGCAGGTGCAACGCTGGCCGGTGGAGACGAACGCCGCGCGCACGCACTCGATCGCCGCCTGTCGGAGATCTGCATCATCCATAACGATGGCGCTGTTGTTCCCGCCCATCTCCAGAGCGACGATGCGACCCGGGCGATCGAGATTCGCTTCGAGGATGCGCCGACCGACGGACCACGAGCCGGTGAAGAGAATGCCGTCGATGCCGGGGTGTGTCACAAGGCGCGATGCGACGGTTGCAGCGCCGTGCACGAGATTGACGACGCCGGCGGGGGCACCCGCGCGATCGAGCGCTTCGATGTACAGCGAGGCGAGCATCTGCCCGACGGCGGGCGTCTTGTCGGAGGGCTTGAAGACGATGGTGTTGCCCGTGAGGAGCGCGGGAACAATGTGGCCGTTGGGAAGATGCGCGGGGAAGTTGAACGGTCCGAGGACGGCCATGACGCCGTGCGGACGGAAGCGGCACACGCCGCGCCGTGTCGGCGAAACCTCGACCTCGAAACCGCTGACGCGCGAGCGTCCGGAGTTCGGGCCTTCGGCGAGCGTGATGTCCACCTTGCCCGAGAGCAGCTTCGCCTCGGCGAGCGCATCCCAGCGCGGCTTGCCCGTCTCGGTGCAGATGAGATCGGCGATACTCTCGACGTGCTCCTTGGCGAGCGCCTGGAAGGACCGCAGCGCGTCGATGCGCTTCTCGATGGATGTCCGCGACCACTCGGGCAATGCGCTGCGGGCCGCAGCGACTGCCTGATCGGCGTGATCGAGATGTGGCGTGCCGGACCACAGGATGCGCTCCGGATGCGCCGGATTGTGCGAGGTGATCCCGTCGCCGGGGATCGCGAGCGACTCGCCCCCGATCAGGTCCATCGGGTCCAGCATGGTTCGGGATTGTGTGGCGGCATCGGTCATGGGTGCTCCAGAGTCGAGCGGTTGTTCGTGGTGCTTTGCGTTCAAGTGGCGGATGCGGTGAGCCAGCGCTTCGTCTCGGGCACCTGGATCCTGAGATCCAGCGGCGTGATGCCGATCGTGTCATCCTCCGCGACATCGAGCACCTCGACGACTTCCTGCGGCAGCATGACCGACTTTCGATCACCCGCGAGCGCATACTGGCCGTAGAGCGCCCGGAATTCGCCGTCCTCGTGATCGACGCTGATGAATCCGGTGACCTTCGGCTCGTTCGCAGGCGAGACGCCCGCGTAAGGAAGACTCATCGTCTCGCGCACGAGGGGTATCTGGTCGGTCAGCGCTTCAAGGTGCGGGCCGCCGTCGAAAGGATCGACGCGGTTGGTGTATCGGAAGCCGAGTTCTTCGAGCATCCGTCGCGCGGGCACGGTGTCCGGACCGACCTGACCGACGAGCTTGCGCGCCTCGGGCGGCAGGAGCGAAAGATAGATCGGCTCCCGCGGCAGCAGCGACACCATGAACTCACGCGAGCGCTGGCAGAACTTGTCCGCCTCGGTGTACGGCAGGTTGATGAAGCGACGCCCCAGATACTCCCAGAGCGTGTTGTGCCCGTCGGGCGTGATCGGCGCCATCATCTCGGCGAGGATGCGATCGGCGAAGTGCTGGCGGTGCAGGCCCATGTAATGGAAGCGGATCAGGGAGATCTGCTTGCCGACCTTGTACGGGTTGCGCCGGAACGAGGGGCCGAGGATCAGACCGCCGATTTCGGATGGACCGCTCTCATCCAGTTGCAGCGTGGCGACGGTGTGGCTGGTGCCCTGCTGCAAGTCCTCGCTGAAGAAGTGCTTCTTCTCGAGCTGGAACGAGATGTTCGGATGACCGGGCCCGCCCATGCGTGCGACGATCATCGAGGTGCCCAGCGGATTACCCGTGCTGGTGTCCTCGATCGTGAACATGAAGATCGGCGAGTTCCCGACCGCCGAGCGATCACCATCCTTCACGCTCAGCGCGGTGCCGTCGTGGACCGCCTGAAAAGATCTGCGCGAACGCTCGATCTTCTCGCTGATGATGTCCTTGTCTGCGGGGAGATTGATGAAGTGGACCATCTTGGCCAGCTTCAGCAGGAGGTCGAGGTCGCTCGCTTTGGCGCGTCGGATGAGGAACATGTTTACACGGCTCCGGTCGGGAAAATTATTGCTTCGTTTGGATCATCCGCGTCCGTTGTTCGCGCTCGCCTGCATCGGACGCACTTTGGATGCGGGAGCGTTCGGCACGGTCGGTGCGATCTTCGCCATCGCCTTCTCGACGATCTCGAAAACAGACGCCCACTGCTCCTCCTTCATCACGCCCAGCGGCGGCAGGAACCGCATGTGGTACGGCCCGTGCCCGCAATAGAACGCGACCACACCTTCATCGAAGAGCACCTTGCACAATGCCAGCACCGGCTCCTTCGCCCCGCCGAAGGGCGTGAACCGCATCATTCCGCCGAAGCCGCCGACGATGTCGGTCACCTCGTGGTGCGCCGGGAACCACTCCGGATGCTTCTGCGCCAGCCCCCGGACGCCCGCGCGGAAAACCTCGTGATGGCGATGGATGCGCCCATCCTTGCCGTAGTAGTCGCCCGAGCCGAGCCGCTCGATGATCTGACGACCGACGCGCAGCCCGCCGGAGTTGCCGAGGAAGGTGCCCGAGAGAAGCCCCGCCTGCGGGTTGTACTCCTCGGTGTAGAGCGTCGCGCAGACCTGGCTCATCTTGCCGACGCACGAGACATCGACCAGATCACCCAATCCCAGCGCATCGAAGCAGAACATCTCCTCCGTGCGTCCGAAGGTCTGGACCTCATCGGCCCAGACCGCGATGCCGCGATCCTTGCAGATCTGCATGAGGGCACGGAAGAACTCGGGCGGCGCGGTGTTGAACCCGCCCTCGCCCTGCACGAGTTCGTAGATGAAGCACGCGTGCTGCTTGGGATACCGCTCGATGTACTGCTCCAGATGCCAGCAGCACATGTCGATGTAGCGCGTCTGCCCGGAGACATCGCCCGCCTGCATGCGCTTCGCCGCGGCGTGGTCATAGAAAGGCATGTAGTCCACCTGCGTCGTGAGGGGAATGCCCACGCGTCCGGCCGCGCTGTCGCCGATCTGCGCCATCGTGACCGACCGCCCCATGAAGCAGTGCGAAAACGCGATGACCCGGCTCGCCGGAGCGTGCTTCTGGTAGCACACCTTCAGCGCGTTCTCGTTCGCCATCGCGCCGGAGTTGCAGAGAAATGCGTGGCGCAGGTTCGAGTTGCGACCGGCGTAGTCGAGCAGCGACTTCGTGAAGCGGATCGCCTCCTCGTTCATCATGAGGTGGCCCTGCATGACGACATCGTTGGTGGCCGCCTCCAGAGCGCAGCCCACGAGTTCCGGATCGGAGTGCCCGAAGAAGTGGACGCCGATGCCGGTGATCATGTCGTACTTCACCGAGCCGTCCATCAACTCGACGAGCGCGCCGTTGCCGATGCCCGACCCGATGTACGGATACAGCATCGGCCGCCCGCGCACCTCCCCGGCGAGCTTCATGAAATCCTCGAAAGACTGGCGCGCCTCGGGACTGGTCGGGCCGCGCACGCCCGTGATGGCGCTGCGCTGCGATTCCAGCTCACCGACGATCCGGGAGATGGAGGACTGAACCGCATCGCTCGCGCGGAACGCCGCGCCGATGCTCGCCTGATGTGCCGTTGCCTGTGTCATCGCTCAATCGTCCTTCTTGCGGTCCTCAGACCTCGTCCCTCGCCAGACGCGCCAGCAGGCACGCCAGCAACTGCCCTCGCTCGACCAGCGAGCCAAGCTCGATCCATTCATCTTCGGTATGCAATCCCCCGCCCCGCACCCCCAGCGTGTCGATCGTCGCCAGCCCCGCCGCCTGCATGTTGTTCCCGTCGCACACCCCGCCCGTCTCGGCGAACGGAAGTTTCTGCCCCAGCGACTCCGCCACTTCCCGCGCCGCCATCGCCAGACGATCCGTCGCCTCCAGGCGCGGCTTCGCCGGACGGTTGAACAGGCGTTCGACAACGACTCGCGGCATCGCGGATTTATCGGTCGAAAGGGCATCCAACTGTGCCCCGACCGCCTCCGCCGCAGCCGGATCCACATACCGCACATTCCCCCACGCGTACGCCCGATCCGGCACCACATTCGTCGCCGAGCCCCCCACCACCGGCCCCACATTCACCGTCGTCCCCCGCCCCAGATCGCTCAACCCCTCGATCGCCACGAGCGCGTGCGCCAAGGCGTACACCGCGCTCACACCCTCGTGGAACGCCCGCCCCGCGTGGGCGCTCCGCCCGATCGCCTCAACCCGGAACTGCCCGCTCCCCTTCCGCGCGATCGCCAGCTCACCCCCCACCAGCGCTGGCTCCGTCGCGATCCCCCACCGATGCTCCGCCGCCACCTCCCGCAGCACCCGATCCGAGCAGAACGACCCCGTCTCCTCATCGCTGTTGAGGACCCAGGTCCACCCCAGATCCACCCCCGCCTCCGCCAGCGCCTCCAGCGCCACCAGCCCGATGACGATCCCGCCCTTCATGTCCACCACGCCCGGCCCCGTCGCCGTCGCCCCATCGCTCGACACCACCATCTCCCGGAACCGCCCCGCCGGGTCGAACACCGTGTCCAGATGCGATGCCAGCATGACCCGCCCCTCGCCCCTACGGCACACCGCCACCGGCGACGCCTCACCCTTCACCTCGCTGCCCTTCAACCACTCGGGCCGCTCATCCCCCGCCCGCATCTCGACGGTCGCCCCGATCGCCCGCAGCCGATCCGTCACGAGGCCGCGAAACTCATCCAGCCCCGGCGTGTGGTTGTGGCCCGTCGGGATCGCGACGAACCGCGCGAGATCATCGCGCATCTCGCCATCACGGCGCGCAACGATCCGGCAGAGGGTGTCTTCGATCGTGCCTGGCATGGGGCAACCCGAGCGCCTTCCCGGCGCATAGAGGCGAGATTTCCAGCGCAACGGACGCTGACCCGCATTCTAGCAGGCCGCCGCCTTCCGCCCCGAAACACGCCTTCCCGCACCCGAAATCGCCACGCCCACTTCCTCCATCGCCTCGCCGATCGCATCGCACAGCCCATCCACCTCGCACGGGCCGATGTTCCCGATCGAGCCGATCCGGAAGGTCGCCTCCCGCGTCACCTGCTGCGGAAAGAGGATGTACCCACGCCGACGCACCGCCCCGATGAACCCCGCGAAGTCGAAGTCCTCACGCGGCCACCGAAAAGTCGTGCAGATATGGCTCCGCGAACCCGCCTCCACGAACGGCTCGATCCCCATCTCACCCAGACGCTCCACCGTCCGCGCCGCGTTCCCGCGATACCGCTCCGACCGCGCCCCCACGCCGCCCTCCTCCTCCATCTCCACCAGCGCCCGCTGCATCGCCAGCAGCACATGCGTCGGCGGCGTGAACCGGAACCGCCCTGTCCTCTCCGCGTGGGCGTGCTGCGCTGCCAAGTCCAGCGACAGCGACCGCGCATTCCCCGTCGACCGCTCCAGCGTCGCCCGCGGCGCGATCGCGTACACCAGCCCCGGCATCCCCTGCACACACTTGTTCGCCGAGGCCACCAGCATGTCGATCGGCGTCACCCCGAAATCGATCTCCTTCCCCGGTCCCACCTCGTAGCCGCAGAATGTCGCCATCGCATCGACCAGCAGCCGCTTGGCGTGCAACCCCGCCACGCGCCCGATCTCGCTCAGTGGATGCAGCACGCCGCTCGTCGTCTCGCAGTGACACAGCGCGACATGCGACACCTCCGGGTGCGCGTGCAGCGCCTCATCGATCATCGCCGGGTCGATCGCGCGATCCTCCGGCCCATCCACCGCGTGCCACCCGATGCCGAGCATCTGGCACAGGTCCACGAGCCGCTGGCCGTACATCCCGTTCCGCACCACCAGCACCGAGCCGTCCTTCGCCACGCATGTTCCGAGCATCGCCTCGACGCCGTAGGTCCCCGACCCCGGCAGCAGCGTCACGCACAGCTCATCCCGCCCCGCGCACACAGACAGTAACCGACGCTGCACATCCCGCATCACTTCCGTCGTGTCGGCATCCCACGATCCGATGTCGCTCTGCGCGGCCGCCAGCACCCCCGCCGAACAACTCACCGGCCCGGGCGTGAACAACACCCGCCGACCCAGTCGATCCTCCGGCACAAAGTCGATCATCGCACGCGGGGCCGTCATGACGCCTGCTCCCAGACGCCCCGCTCGTCAGGGCGCACATTCTCGATCAATGCCACCAAGTATCCGAACAGAATCGGCCCGGTCGAGCCCCCGCTCAACAA
>REDD01000124.1 GCA_007693725.1 Phycisphaeraceae bacterium | reverse complement strand
ACGCGGGCGCCGGGAAGGAGGCCGATGCCCTCATCGAGCACATCATTGAGCGATCCTCAGCCCCGGCTCGTTTGATCGTTGTGAGCAGTGATCGGCGGATTCAGCGTGCCGCCCGGCGACGGCGTGCTACCGCACTCTCCAGCGAGCGTTTTCTGGCTCTGGTTGTCTCGAACCGGGGATCCGATGGGCAGGAGCGGAGCATCCGCCCGAACCAACTCAGTGGTGATGAGGTGCATCACTGGCTGGCAGAGTTCGGATTGAGGTCGGTCCCCCCCGAGGCAGATCCGCAGGAGCAAACCACCGAAGACCATTCGGAGGGCTCCCGCGGCACATATCCAGCACTGCCACCAGGCCTCGACCCGGGGGACCTGAATATGTCCCAATGGCTGGACGATGTCGATCCCATGCCGCCGCGAGATCCCTCGGATGTGTGATTCCCCGGTCCTCCGTTTGGAGGTTGCAACCGATCGGCATAGTGTGGATCCATGAGTCATTCCCGCTCCAAACACCCACACGACAAGTCCAGCCGCGACGAAGCCCTCCATGTCCACCGGAATGGGATCGTCCGCGACCCGTCGCGCGAGTCCGCCGCACGAGCCCTCGCCATCGAACTGGCGCGTCTCCTCAAGGATGACAAGTGCACGGACATCGTTGTGCTTGATCTGCGCGGAATCAGCCAGGCCACCGACTACTTCATCGTCGCATCGGGAACGAGCCAGCGCCAGATGCGGAGCGCCGGCGTGCACGCAGAGGAACTCGCGAGAGAACATCAATCCAAGCCCATCTCGCACAATCTCAACGAGAAGGATGCGAACTGGTTCGTCCTCGATTTCGTCGATGTGGTGGTGCACATCTTCGAGCCGGAGACCCGGACCTTTTATGATCTCGAGATGCTCTGGGGAGATGCGGATCACATCGAGTGGCAGCGGCCCGACGCTTCCAAGGCCGGATCCTCGGATTCGGAGAGCGGCAGCCGAAACCGTGCGGGCTTACGCCCCGGGGATGTCATCCCAAAGACCCGCCCACCCCACCCACCCCAGGCGTGATGCCGCACCCAGTCGGTACACTCATTTCACATGCACCGTGGCCTGTCTCTCGCCAATAAGTGTCAACTCCTCTTCGGTGGAGCGGTGATACTCATTGTTCTTGCCGCTTTGCTGGTGCCGTGGAATCGGCTGACTGTGCTCGTGGATGATCTGCATCGCGAACAACACCGCGAGCTTGTTCGTCTCGTTCGGGAGAATCTGCTCATCACGGATTCCAAGCTTTCTGCGACAGATACCGACTCGGACTCCGAACAGGAACTCTCCATTCGGTATCTCGAATGGTCTCAACTCCAAGACGATCAGGAGTTCAGCGAATTCGAGCAGCAGGCGATCCGATTCTTTCAGGCCCGTGAGCCGGATGCGCCCAGACGATCGAACGAATTCGGGGAGGCATTCTGGCGCGACGATCTTCGGATCTACCGGTATGCGCACCCGATCCCCGCATCCGAAGACAGAGGCGACGGAGTCGTCTTCATCGAGCAGCGGTCGAGCGATGCCGCACGGCTCGTGATGATCAACCGGATCTACCTGATCATTTCCGGGATCGGTGCCGGCGTTCTTGCATGGATGGTGTTCTACTTCATCACCAACCGGATCATCCTCGGCCCCGTGCGCTCGCTCCGCGAGACCGCCGATCGCGTGAAGTCCGGAAGCATGCATGTTCGTGCGGACATCCACACGCGCGACGAGTTCGAGGAACTCTCCGACGCTTTCAATGCGATGCTGGAAACCCTCACCAGCCAACAGGGCCAGCTCCGCGCGGTCAATCGAAGTCTCGACCTGAAACTCACCGAGCTCGCCGAGCGGAATGTCGCTCTTTACGAAGCCGCAAGACTCAAAGGAGAATTTCTCGCCAGCGTGAGCCATGAGTTGCGAACACCCCTCAACTCGATCATCGGATTCGCGGAGATTCTTCAGGAGATCGCTCAGAGCGAGGCCGATGAGTCGCCCGACATCGCGAACAATCCCAAGATGGCGAAGCGCCGCCGCTATCTCGACCACATCGTGACATCGGGACGCCGGCTGCTCGAAATGATCAACGAACTCCTGACGATGGCCAAGATCGAGGCGGGCATGATCGACCTGCAGATTCAGCAGATGTCGGTCACGGATACCTGCGAAGGTCTGATGGCGCTCATCAGGCCGCTGGCCGACAAGAAATCCATCAAGCTGATCCTTCAATTGCAAACGAGCACCGGCGGGAGATTCACCGCGCAGCCCGACGAGGCCCGCTTCGACCCTGTCACAACAGACCCGTCGAAGTTTCAACAGATCGTCTTCAACTTTCTGAGCAACGCCGTCAAGTTCACTCCCGAGAACGGAGAAGTCACGCTCCGCGCCGAACGCATCCAGGGGTCTGACGGCGAAGAACGACTCCGGGTGTCAGTGCTCGACACCGGACCGGGCATCCCGCCGGACAAGCACATGGCCATCTTCGAGAAATTCAGCCAACTGGACACCGGGCACACGCGGGAACACGCGGGAACCGGTCTCGGGCTCGCGATTGCAAACGAGTTTGCATCGATGATCGGCGGCGAGATTCAGCTGGTCTCCGAGATCGGCAGAGGATCAATGTTTTCGCTGATCGTGCCGATGGTGCTCGATCTGGAGGCCCAGAAATCGCTGCAGAGCACCCGCGACGAGACGGAACTACCCCAAAGCGCCGACCGCCCCCTCAAAATGTCGGATGGATGACGGGCGTTGCCGCCGCCACAATCTGCGCCAGGCCGAAACATCCGCGGCGAATTCCACCGCGACAACATCGATCCGCAGTGGACGGCCTTCCCATCCTCTCTTCCGAACCAGAATCTCCGACAGCAGTCGCAGCTTCTGACGCTTTCTGTGTGTAATCCCCGCTTCGGGAACCCTCGCCCCGGAGCTGCTGCGTGTGCGTCGAGACTTCACCTCAACGACGACCACCGTCCTCCGATCGGGTGCGAGGCACAGCAGATCGATCTCTCCAGGTCCAAGCCGGATGTTCCGCTCGACCACCCGGTACTTGTTCCGTTTCAGATATCTGGCAGCGGCTCGTTCGCCGAGCGCTCCGAGCTTCCGGGTGCTTGGATTTTTGCGCGAGCCGCTCTGGTGCAAGGCGGTCGGCATTATCTCGTTGCGGATGCACCATCGCGTTGTGCAGGGAGAAAGAAGCGCTCCTCTGCATACTCGAGCAGACGACCGAGCATCTCTTCCCGATCCGTCAGATTCGACCTGGACTCAAGATCCCGAAAATATGCGACGAGCAGTTCTTGAAAACGGCTGCTCCGCAGTCTCTCCTCGATTTGTCCCTGCACTTCGTACAGCGGCGTGGGCTCGAATCGCTCGAAGCCCTCGAAGCAAAGCCACCAGCCGTTGGCGCCTACGACGACCATGTCGGAGCATCCCCCTTCTTCCAGAGATCGAGCGGCCTCGTACAGCGGCGAATCGACGGTGAAGCTGACCTCAATGACCCCCTCACGCGAGACGGGGAACTCCCAGAGCCCATGCGTCTCCCTGCGAATCGTCGTGAATTCACGAGCAATCGATTCCGGATCGTCACCCCGGTCGATCGCCTCCCGGACACGCTGAAGCACTTCTTCATTCCGCAGAGGAACCACGATGGATCGGAAGCGCGCGATCGGAAGCGGCGCATATCGATCGATGTTCTGGCGGTAGTACTGCTCGATATCGCGCCGACTCACATGCACCCGGGAATTGATCTCACGCCTGAGGTGTTCGCGCCTGAACTCAAGCTCAGCGATGGCCCGGGCCTTCTCATCAAGGGTCATCCCCTCCATCGCCAGCAGCGTCTCGTTGGCCTGCTGGACCGATCCGCCCGCGAGCAACCGCTGCCGATCCCGGACCTGCTCTACGAAATATCGCAATCCCTCCCGCTGCTCCGCCGGCATGCTCGAGCGGAACTCCGCGCTGAGAAGTCGATCGCTGACGAACGCCTCGAGGTCCTGACGGATGAGTTCGCGAGCCAACGCACGCCAGTCGCTTCTCCCCAGCCGCGTGGCTTCTGCGCGCAAGCGTGCTTCCATCCGCTGCAGGTACTGGCCCGCGTAGACCGGCTCGCCGTTGATCTGTCCGACCTTCTGATCGACGATCACACGCCCGACGGTCCGCCCCCCATTATCCCCGCCACGCCCCTGAGCGCTGTCGCCCGCGCCCAGCGTGGAGACGGCTTGCCCATGTCTCCCCGGCGAGCCCGGCGCCACGGTGAACTCATCTGCCTCATCGTCGTCCACAGGCGTGAAAGCCCGAGCCGATGCAGGGGTTTCCGCATGCCGGACAATGCTGGGGTCGGAAAAATCTCTCGGCTGCACCATCGCCGCATTCCGAGCGTTCGTGCCGCCTCCACCGGCGGCACCGCCATTGCATCCGGCAATGAGGCCGATGAGAAGCCCGCCCGAAATCAGGCATGCCCCGTACCTGAGCAACTTGACGCCATCCATGGTTGCCTCCCGTCCCAAGCAGGTCTGGACCACACCATATCGCCCCCCGCCCCTCGCCGCCGCATCCTCCATGCCTTACACTCTGACAGGAATTATTGCTGTAGACGCGCCCCGTGTCCCGCGTGGTGCCCAGATGAGGAGGCCCACCCATGAGTGCCAAAGACGAACAGCCCAAAATCATCATCGATTCGGACTGGAAATCCCAAGCCCAGGCCGAGAAGGACCGGCTCGCCGCGGTAGAAGCCAAGGCCGACCAGTCGCGTCCCAAGTCGGGTCCGGGTGGAGAATCCGGTGAAATGCCGCCCGCGGATTTCAGAGCCCTGGTCGGCATGCTGGGGATGCAGGCACTGATGTCCCTCGGAGCGGTGGCCGACCGACAGTCCGGCCAGGCGATCTTCGATCCGGGCTACGCCCGCCACATGATCGATCTTCTGGGAGTCATCGAGGAAAAGACCAAGGGCAACCTCGACAAGGAGGAAGCGGACGAACTCAAGGGTCTGCTCCACGAACTCCGATCACGGTTTGTTGAACTCAGCCGACTCGTCGCGGAAGGTCGAATCCAACAGGGCTCTCCCGCCGGCTCCTCAAACACTCGACAGCCCCCGCCCCCCGGAACCCCCGGAACCTCTGGACCCCATCTACACACCTGAACACCGCCATTCCTCGCATATCTCACGGAGACCGCCTCGTGCCCCAGTCATTCATGCAAAGGCATTACTTCCTTCTCCGCCGACTCCACTCGCTCACAGGCATCGTCCCGATCGGCCTGTTCATGATCGTCCACTTGATCACCAACTCCTCGGTGGTCTGGGGGCACATCAACACCCCGAAGCTCCTCTCCGAACACGGTCACAAGCTCGATGCCGCGGGAGTGACCACCATTCACGGCGGGGCGGCGACCTTCCAGCACGAAGTCAATTTCATCCATTCGCTGCCATTTCTCATCCTCATGGAAGTCATGGTGCTCTGGCTGCCGATCGCGTTTCATGCCGGGCTTGGCATCTATTTCGCAACGACCGGTCGGTCGAATGTCAAGAACTACAAATGGGGCGGCAACTGGCGGTATGTCCTCCAGCGGGCCACAGCGTGGATCGGTCTGGCCTATCTGGTCTACCACATCGGAACGCTTCGCTGGGGATGGACAAAGCTCATTCCCGGCCAGATGAAGTGGGAAGCCGAGCATGCGGGCTCGACGATGGCGGCCGCGCTTCAGGGATCAACCGAAAACATCACACTCCTGGGTCTCGTGGTCATTGCCTTCTACCTTCTGGGCGTCACCTCTCTGACTTTCCATTTCGCGAACGGGCTCTGGACCGCCGCGATCACCTGGGGCATCACCATCTCGGAAAATGCTCAAAAGCGCTGGGGCTATGCCTGCGCCGCTTTGGGGGTTTTCCTGACTGCCGCCGGCTGGGCCGCGGTGATCGGCTTTGCGGGCCTGGACTACGAAGAAGCCCGAACCGCAGAGTTGGTCGTCAATAACCAGCTTGAGACATCCACCATGCCCGGCCCGATGGCATCCGATCTCGAATCGGAGATCCTCGGAAATACGAACATACCGACGGATTATTCGGCTCCCGCGGGCCTCGCTCCCAGCACTTCGGAGAATCAACACTGATGTCAGGTTCAGCCAATCAACGCATCGCAATCGTCGGCGGCGGCCTCGCCGGTCTCGCCGCCGCGGTCCGCATCGCGGAATCCGGTATGCATGCGGATCTCTTCTCGCTCGTCCCCGTCAAGCGCTCGCACTCCGTCTGCGCTCAGGGTGGCATCAATGCATGCAACGATATCGCTCGCCAGCAGGGCTACTCCGAATACGAGCACTTTGACGAAACGATCTACGGCGGCGATTACCTTGGCGACCAACACCCGGTGCTCGAAATGGCGAACTGGGCTCCGCGCATCATCGACCTGCTCGACCGTATGGGCGTCCCGTTCAACCGCACTTCGGAGGGCTTTCGAGACCTCCGGCTCTTCGGCGGTTCGCTCTTCAAGCGAACGCACTTCTCGGGTGCCACGACCGGCCAGCAGCTCCTTTACGCTCTTGACGAGCAGGTCCGGCGCTACGAGGCCGAAGGACTCGTGAAGAAGTACGAGTTCTGGGAATTCCTCTGGCCTGTCATCGATGGTGAAGGCGAGAACTCCCGCTGCGTCGGGATCGTGGCACAAGACCTGCGGACCATGCAGATCCGCTCGTTCCGTGCCGATGCCGTTGTGATGGCGACCGGTGGCCCGGGGCTCGTCTTCGGGAAGTCGACGAACTCCGTGATGTGCAACGGCGGCGCAGCGAGCCGCTGCTACCAAGCGGGCGCCTGGTACGCCAATCCGGAGATGATTCAGGTTCACCCCACGGCCATTCCCGGCGCGGACAAGTGTCGCCTAATGTCGGAGTCCGCGCGAGGCGAGGGCGGGCGAGTCTGGGTGCCCCGCAAACCCGGAGACAGCAGAAAACCATCGCAGATACCCGAGACTGAACGGTGGTACTTCCTCGAGGAGAAGTACCCGAAGTACGGCAATCTCGTTCCCCGCGACATCGCAACGCGGGAAATCTTCGATGTCTGCGTGAATCAGGGCATGGGCGTCGGCGGTGGGAACATGGTCTATCTCGACCTGACGCACAAGGACCCCGAGTACCTCACGACAAAGCTCGGCGGCATCATGGAGATCTACGAGAAGTTTGTCGGTGAAGACCCCCGATACACCCCGATGAAGATCTTCCCCGCCGTGCACTACTCCATGGGCGGGCTTTGGACCACCTTCACCAAGGGCTCCTACAACCCCGAAACGCCCTACGGCAGCCACAAGTCGGGCACGGCGACACCGATCGATTCCGAGCCGGGACGCGGCATGGCGATCGGGGCCACGAACAATGCCATGACCAACATTCCGGGGCTCTATGCGTTCGGCGAAGTCAACTTCGCGTACCACGGCGCGACCCGCCTTGGTGCGAATGCGCTTCTCTCCTGCATCTTCGACGGCCTGTTCTGCGGCCTTGGCGTCGTCAACTATGTCAAGGATGAAGTCACGCCCGAGCATCGCGCCGAGAACCTGCACGCGTCGATTTACGACCGAGTCGTCAAGCAGGAACAGGACAAAGTCGACCGCCTCGTGCAGAGCGCCTCTCAGGGCGGCTCGGATCCGCAAACGAACCCGTATCAGATCGCACGCGAACTGGGCGATGAAATGACCGCCGCGTGCACGGTGGTCAAGACCCACGACCGCCTGACGAAGTGCATCGAGAATCTCCGGCAGCTCCGTGACCGTTACAACCGGGTGCGGCTCTCCGATGATGCCATCTGGACGAACCAGTCGCTGTCGTTCACACGAGCCACCGGCGACATGATCATCCTCGCCGAGCTGATCGCATTGGCCTCGCTCGAACGCAAAGAATCTCGCGGTTCACACTACCGGCTTGATTTCCCCGAACGCGACGATGCCAACTTCCTCAAGACCTGTACCGGGGAGTACGACCCCGCGACCGGATCGCACCGCATTCTTTGGCGAGAGGTCGATACCTCTCTCGTCAAGCCCCGTGCCCGGACTTACGGCAAGGTCGAGGCGGCGCCAGAAAAGAAGACCATCGCAACCGCGAACGCATGACCAACCTCTCCGAAGAGAAAACAACACCCATGATTGCCCCGAACACTCCGGAACCCGCCAAATCCCGCACCGTCCGCTTCCGAATCAAGCGTACAGACGGTCCCGGAAAGAACTCGCGTTGGGAATCTTTCGATGTCCCGGTCGAGCCGGGGGCGAATGTCATTTCCTGCCTGCAGTACATCGCGGCCAACCCCGTGACCATCGAGGGCAAGAAAACGACGCCCGTTGTCTGGGACTCGGGATGTCTCGAAGAGGTCTGCGGCGCCTGTTCGATGGTCATCAACGGCCGCGTTCGCCAGTCGTGCTCGTGCCTGATCGACCAGTACGCACCCAACGACGGGGATGTCATCACACTGGAACCGATGACCAAGTTCCCGGTGATCCGCGATCTGTGGGTCGATCGCGAGCGGCTCTTTTATCACCTGCGGAAGATCCAGGCATGGGTTCCCATCGACGGCACCTACAGCCGCGGCCCGGGGCCCCGCGAAGACCCCGAGCATCAGCAGATGCGATACAAGCTCTCCACCTGCATGTCCTGCGGGTGCTGCCTCGAGGCATGTCCGCAGTACACCTTGGAGGAGCATGAGGAAAAGTGGGACGAAGCATTCGTCGGAGCCGCGGTCCTCTCGCAGGCCCGGTACTTCAACGAGCACGAGACCGGCAAGCGGCTCAAGTCACTCCGCCTGGATGTCCTCTCCGGGCCGGGCGGCGTGAACGACTGCGGCAACGCCCAGAACTGCGTCAAGGTCTGCCCCAAGGAAATCCCCCTGACCGAGTCCATCGCGGCGATCGGTCGCAGCACCACACTTCACTCCATCACGAAGTTCTTCACTGGGAAATGACCCCCGCGAAATGACCCCCGGAATATGACCCCCAACGAAGCCCTATCCCGACGCCGTTGAGGCCACACCACCCAGTCATCCCTGATTTCCGTATCCTGTCAGCGGCCCGGACGGAAAAACTTTCCAATCCTGGGCGTGATGTAGACGATCCTTACCCGACCGGCATGCGTACTACCCCTACTCCGGGGTGTGCCGGGTGGATCCTTGGTTGAGCCAGATCGGGTTTGTTCGCTGCTGTAGAGGAGTTGAGGGTATGAATCGCGGAACCAAAGCAGGCATCCTGCATCGTCGCGTCCACGCCCCCGCAATCGTTGAACCGCTCGAACCCCGCATCCTCCTCTCCGGCGACCTCACCGTGGTCACGATGATTGAAGCGGACAACAGAGGTCTCATCGAGCTCTTCGTCTCTCAGGATCTCAACCCCGCGACCATCACCAACCAGGCCATCCGCATTCTCCTTCCGGGAGACGATGGGCTCCTCGGCACCCCCGATGATGCACTCGCCACATTCGTGGTCACCTATACAGCGGCAACACGCAAGATCACGATCAGTGCCAACATCGATCCGGGACAGCGTTACGGCGTCCGCATCGATGGGAGCTTGATCCGCGACACCAACGGCCGACAACTCGACGCCGAGTTCAACGGCCAGGGCGTGAACACCGGCAACGGTGTTGAAGGCGGGATCCTGGAATTCTTCCCGCGAGTCGGCGAGCAGACGGTCGTTCGATTCCGGACCGTCCTGGGGGACATCTTCGTCGAGATGTTCACGCAGGAAACGCCAATCACCGTCACGAATTTCTTCAACTACATGAACCGTGCGGACTACGACCAGACGATCATCCACCGCAACGCCTCGCTCCAGGATGGAACACCCTTCGTCATACAGGGCGGCGGATTCCAATCCGATATCCGGTTCACCCCCGTTCCGACCGATCCCCCGATTCTGAACGAGCCGGGAATCTCAAACCTGCGCGGCACCATCGCCATGGCCAAGCTCGGCGGGAATCCGAACTCGGCAACGAGCCAGTGGTTCTTCAACCTAGGCAACAACTCGGCGAATCTCGATACCCAGAACGGCGGGTTCACGGTTTTCGGCAGAGTTCTGGATTCGCAGTCGCTCGCGATCATGGATGCTCTGGCAGAGCTTGAAACCGTCAATGCATCTTCCATCAACAGTGCATTCAACGAATTGCCGGTGCTCGACATCGATGTCGTCAACGATCGCGATCCCTTCGCCGTGTTTGCCTCGGACACGGCACGAATTTTCAGGGTCGCACAGCAACTCGAAATCTCCGCCGAGCCGTTCAGCCAGATCGAGACGCAGAACGCGATCATCTTCACGAGCCCCGATGGCCAGGCGACCGTCACGATCTTCTCGCTGACGGGTGTGCCGCTCGGTGATCCGTCAGATTTCGTGCGCGTCAACTTCGGATCCGGCTCGAATGT